>CAZOOE010000230.1:3780-10056 GCA_964581275.1 uncultured Clostridia bacterium | reverse complement strand
GCAACAGAGCACTTGACACATTAAGGGCGTCAAAGAAACTTTTCACTCACTCGGATCAGCCGTGCCAAAACTGTTTGGTCGATGGTGGGCGCTGTCGATCCTCTTCGTGGTTTACCTCGTTATGCTCGGCGCGATCTATCTGTTCTTTGTAACGCGCGAAGAACCGATCGGGCAGTGGCTCCTGTCATTGCTTTTGGCGATTGCCGCGCCCGTTCTGTTTCTGATCATTCAGACAATGGCTGCGAGATACAATGAGGGCAGCGAGCGCGCTTGGGGGTTGCTTGGAGGTTCGCTGCGCGACTTCTGGAAGCTGCTGGTGATTTCGCTGCCTCTTATTCTAATCGTAGTGTTGGCGGTTTATTTGTTTGGCAAGATCGAAACGACCACTCCGGCGGCGACGGTTCGGGAAACAGCCCGCGCGCTGCCCTCTCCTCCGCGGCCGCTCACGCCCAAGGCACAACCTGTGAATTGGCAAACAGTCGCGATCACGACGCTCGAGTACTTGCTGTTTTGCCTGGTGTTTCCGCTGGCGGCGATTCACCTGTGGATCGGGACCGCGCGCGATGGACTCAAAGAAACGTTCAACCGTTTGGCACGGATTCTCGTCCGGGCGTTTGCGCCTCAGGCGGTTGTGATCTATGCGATTGGCTTCGTCTCCTTCGCCGTGGTGCCTTACTTTTTGATCGTGACAAAAACGCCGGCGAGCGGCGCTTGGCTCGACGCCGGGTTGCTGGTCGCGAGACTGCTGCTGGCCGCCTTGTTCTCGCTCGTCGGTTGGGTTGTGACGGTGGGTGCGATCGGAGAACGAGGCGGAGAGAGCCGTGCGGTCAGCGTCGACGAGCCGGAAGGGGCCGGTCATGTTCCGGCTGGAGCGTAACCACCGCAATCCCTACGTCGCGGTCCTGGCGCTGTTGTCGGCAGCGCTGGTATGTTCCTGCGCTCGTCGCGCGCCAACCGCCGATGACGCGCGGACGAAAAAGGATAAACAAATCGCAAACGCCGATGACGTTGATCGCGCGTTGGCTGAAGCTGCAAAGGAAGCCCTTGAAGATCGCGAAGGCGCGGTGCTGGTGATGGACCCTCAAACCGGTCGCCTGCGCGCAGCTGTAAATCCTCGACTCGCCTTTGAACAAGACTTCCCGCCCGGCTCAACAATAAAGTCTTTCACCGCCCTCACTGCTATGCGCGCCGGGTTGATAGATCGTGAGTCGCGGACGCTGTGCCGTGGGCGTTTTATCGGAGAAAGTCTTGACGTCGTCTGTTCTCATCCCAAGAGCAAGGGCCCATTCAGTCTTGCCCAGGCGCTCGGTTATTCCTGCAACTACTTCTTTGCGACGCTCAGCGGAAGACTGAATTTTGACGCGTTCAAAGCGACGCTCGCATCGGCGGGATTTGGTGCGAAAACCGGTGTAAACATTGGCGCGGAGTCGGCCGGTAATCTTCGCGACTCGGATTGGCGAGTGCGCGACCTGCTAGGTGAAGGAGACAACCTGCTTGTCACGCCGATTCAATTGCTCACCGCATACTGCGCGCTGATGAACGGCGGGCACGTGTTCAGACCGCAGATTTCACCGGCTGGGAAGTTCGAAACTGAGGAGCGAAGGCGTCTTCATATCGAGGACTCACACCGAGCCGCGTTGATCGAAGGAATGCGCGGAGCAGTTGTGTACGGAACAGCCGAGAAAGCCGGGCTCAGCTCGCTTCCAATTTTTGTTTTTGGCAAGACCGGCACGTCCACATCGAGCAATGGATTTCGTCGCCAGGGCTGGTTCGTAAGCTTCGCCGCCGATGCCGGCTCAGCTGCCGAAGCGACGCCCGAATCGCTAGAACTCGCGGTGCTGGTGTTTATAAAACGTTCGCATGGTTCGGATGCTGCACTCGTTTCTCATCGCGTCTTCGAGGAGTACGTTAAACAAAAAGGAGGCGGAGGAGAGAGTGCGCGACCGGGAGACGTGGCGAGGGGGAGACCGGGCGAGGGGCCGAATATAAAAGTAAGAATGTTCAACGAGGGCCGCGTCGTAACGCTTTCGCTTGAAGAATACGTGCTCGGCGTTCTCTCGGTTGAGGCAGCGGTCGAAGATGAAATCGAAGCGCTCAAGGCGCAAGCGATCGTCAGCCGGACATACGCGCTGAAGAATCTGGGGCGCCATGCGAATGAAGGCTTCGATCTCTGCTCGAACACTCATTGCCAGCAATACGTCAGCGATGACTCACGGGTGTCGGAGACGATGCGGCGCGCGGTGATCGAAACCGCCGGGGAACTACTCCGCGACTCGAAGGGACAAATCGCCGATGCTTACTTTCACGCAGCTTGCGGAGGATACACGGCGAACTTCGAATCATTGTGGGGCACTGCCGGGCCGAGTTACTTGCGCGGTGTCCGCGATGATTACTGCAAGACCATGCCGAATCACGATTGGACCGATGAGATTTCCTCAGTGCAGCTTGCAAAGGCGCTCGCAAGTGACCCGCTAACCGACGTGGGGGCAAAGATCGATGCGGTCGTCGTGACAACGCGAGACGTGACGGGCCGTGCCGAGATCATCTCGATCGAAGGCGAGCGCCGCCGGCAGGTCCGCGGATGGGCTTTCAAGCTTATCGTCGGCCGCGCGCTTGGATGGAACGTGCTCAAGAGCTCGCGGTTCAGTGTGAGCCGAAAGGGATCGACGTTCATTTTCCGTGGAAGCGGGTTCGGTCATGGATTGGGCCTTTGCCAGAGCGGGGCTCATGTGATGGCCAGGCGCGGCGCGACGTATGCACAGATCATCGATCACTACTTCCAGGGGACTCGCGTCTTGGCGGATCAGGCTAACGCAAAGGCCCAAAGCCGCAAAGACGCGAAGGACCCTTCATTTGATTCCTATTCCGCCGCTGCGTCTTTGCGTCTTTGCTTTGCGGGATCCGACCTGACTCTGTCAAGCGATCACTTTCACCTGAGCTATCACTCACGAGTCCCACGGACTGAAGTCGAAGCTGCTCTCCGGGCATTAGAGGCCGCTCGGTTGGATATGTTAGCCCGCGTAGGACCAGCGTCGCTCAAGTTGCCTGACTTTCCACTCGATGTCGTCGTTCACGAAACCACGCAAGACTTCATTGCAGCAACGGGGCAGTCGTGGTGGGCGGCAGGAGTGACCCACGGTCATCAAATCGACCTGCAACCGCTCGCGGTGCTGCGGCGGCGCCGCATTCTTACATCAACCTTGCGCCACGAGTATGCGCACGCGGTGATAGAAGCCGCTGGAGGAGGCGGAGCTCCGCGTTGGTTAGCGGAAGGGCTTGCCATCAGCTTCGCAGGCGAAGGCCCGGCGCTCGAACGATTCAAGCCTGCGAGACGATTGTTGGTCGACGAGCTTGAACGCAGACTGGCGATGCCGCGCTCGGCTGCTGAGATGCGCTCTCTTTACGCGGCGGCATACGTCGAGGTTCGTGCGCTGATTCACACAGAAGGCGAGCCCTCGGTATGGCGACGTGCAGGACACGCGCACGCTGGGGGTTCGGGTTTGAACGACGTTGGTGCTACAATCACCGCTTTCAATCAGGAGTTAACATGGAATTGGGAGCAGCGATGGGCAGCAGCGGGGAACAGTTATTCGAAGCGTTCTTGAACCGGCACGATGACGAGGCGTGGCGGGAAATTGTGCACACGCTCCTGCACTCGATACACCAAGTCGACCGAGCGGCTACAGAGATCTGGTTCTACTTTTTCCCGCTCGCACTTTTGCGAGCCTTGGAGCGAGCTGAAGATCCCGAACAACTCGAAAAGCGCCTCTCGCTGTCCGGGACATATCGGTTGAAGGATCAGATCGATTCGTCGCACGCGTTCATTTACGGCCATCGCTATTGGCCGCAGGTCAAGACTGCGGTGAGTGAGCTGGCCGCCTCATCAATCGCGCCCGCCAGTCTCGATCTCGCGACCCAGATACGCGATCTTGCGGCAGGTGTGGCTAGCCGCTTGAATGTTGATCCGTCGCTGGTCACCGGAATCACGGCGATTGCGTTTATGACTCTGCAGCAGACCGGCGCCGCCGCCTTCAAATCTTCGCCGGGCACAATCGGAAAAGTCTCACACAAATCACCGGAAGAGATTGTTCGAGAACGGGCTCGCGACGATCGACAGGGTCTGTTCAGCTTTTTTCAACCCGACAAGATTTTCACGATCTCGTTTAGCGAGAGCGACCCGGAAGCCAGGTTCAAACTCATCAACACCCAGCACCTGACCACTGCGGCAGCCAACGACAAGCGTGACTACCATTCGCGCGACCGGCGTTGCGTTATGGGAGAAGGACCGATTCCTATCGAGTGTCGCTCGGCGGCGTGCGGCACGTGTTGGGTTGGGGTGATCGGCGGCTCGGAGAAGCTGTCAGAAGTGGCCGCGCTCGAATGGCAAAAGATCAAAGACTTCGGCTACATCGTTACGGATGAGCCGCGCCCGGTGATACGGCTGGCGTGCCAGGCGCAAGCCTACGGCAATGTTTCAATCGTGATTCCGCCGTGGAACGGAGTGTTCGGAAAACTCATTCGAGCTCAACAAGACGCAAACGAAGCAGAACAAGAGAGTCCCGCGATCTGAGCGTCAATGTTTCTGCTTATAAGGCCCACCGAACCGAAGATCCGACAGTTCATATCGTCGCAGCGGGACCAGCCGTTCTCCTTTTCAGATGCCGGCCAGTTGGAGATAGCGGTGCCTCGCGGTTACAACGCCGACCACAATCGCATCCGGCTCGGAGCTGGAGCGCAGGTGTTCACGAAGGCAGTCGAAGCAATCAAGCGATGGGAGATGTTCAACATAGGCTGGCTGCAGTTGTGCTGGCCGGACACACCGATTGAAGCGGGCTCCAACGTGGCAGTGCTCGCTCGCCATCTCGCGTTCTGGTCGTTGAACGCTTGTCGAATAGTCAGTGTGATTAATGAAGACGGAGAGCCGCAAAGGTACGGGTTCATTTATGGCACTCTTCCCGATCACGCGGAACGCGGACTGGAACAATTCACGGTTGAGTGGAATGGCAACGACGACTCGGTGTGGTACAACATCCTGGCATATTCGCGGCCGAACCTGCTTCTCGCGAGGCTGGGCTATCCTGTCGCGCGAGTGCTGCAGAAACGATTCGTCCGCGACTCGATGACCGCGATGCTTCGAGCTTCGCAGTAGGGTCACGCCGGCCTACAAGCACACTCGTTGATCCGGCGTAGCGTTGTTGTAGGCAAGCGGGAAAGATCCCCAACCTGCAGGTTGGAGGATTTGCGGGGAGGATCGGAGTGGCGTGCTGTAGGCCTTGGATGCGCACGCACACTCCCGAGGTGTTTACCTTGCCTTCACCGCGACTTATAATCCTCGCTCGTTAGTCTCAGTGGAACCTCATCAAGCTCACAGGAGAACAACAATGCAACGAGCTCGAGCCATCTCCCTGGTATGCGTGTCATTGCTGGGGTTTGCGCCGGTCCGTGCGCAAGACCCCGCGGATATCAACGCAAAGATTCGCAAAGAAGGGACAGAGAATTCGCAGATCATGCGGACAATGCACTTTCTGACTGACGTCTACGGGCCTCGCTTGACCGGGTCACCTAATTTGAAAGCCGCCGGCGAATGGGCGATCAAGCAGATGACCGCGTGGGGCTTTGAAGATGGGCATCTAGAGCCCTGGGACTTCGGTCATCCAGGATGGACGAATGAGCGCTTCTCCGGATTCATCACCGCGCCGGTTAAGGACACACTCACGTGCGAAGTGTTGTCCTGGACGCCGGGAACAAACGGACCGGTGACGGCTCATGCTTATCAGATGACCCTGCCGGAAAAGCCCACGCCCGAAGAATTCACCGCGTACCTTGCAACGCAAAAAGACAAAGTGAAAGGCAGGATCGTGTTGGCTGGCAAACATCAGATCGTGCCGGTAACATTGACGCCGACGGCACGGCGTCAGGACGACAAACAAGCGAAGGAACGCTACGACCCAATCAATCCGAACGCGGGACAAGGGAGGAGCGGACCTCGCAGAGAGCAGCAACAGCCGGAGCCAGGGAAACTCACCCCGCGACAGATCGATGAGCAGCTCGATCAGTTCCTCATTGCCAGCGGCGCATTGATCAGAGTAAACGACGCCGGCCGCGAGCATCGCCAGATTCGTGCCTTCAACAACCGGACCTTCGATCCAGCAAAGGCGCTGCCAACCGTGGTGATGAGCAACGAAGACTACGGCCGGATATCCCGCATCCTTGCGGACGACACGTCGGTCGAGCTCGAGTTCATTTTGTCGACGCCACTGATGCTCGAGATCCGAT
>CAZOOE010000230.1:0-3770 GCA_964581275.1 uncultured Clostridia bacterium | reverse complement strand
CGTGGTTGGCAATGTATTGGAAATGTTGCGCGAGGGCACGCCGAAGCGGACGGCCGGGTAGCCGGCATCCTTGACGATGAGAGGTCGGTCGAGCTCGAGTTCAACATCGTCAATCGCTGGTACCCCGAAGGCAAGACCGCTTACAACGCGGTCGCGGAGATTCCGGGCACCGATAAGAAAGACGAGGTGGTTATGCTCGGCGGTCATCTGGATTCGTGGCATTCGGCGACCGGCGCTACTGACAACGCGATCGGCTGCGCAGTGATGATGGAAGCCGCTCGAATACTGAAAGCGATCGGCGTGAAGCCTCGTCGAACGATTCGAGTTGCGCTGTGGAGTGGAGAAGAAGAAGGGTTACTGGGCTCGCAGGCTTATGTGAAGGCGCACTTCGGAACGTTCGAGGAACCGAAGCCGGAATACGGTAAGCTGGTCGCCTACTTTAACATCGACTCGGGCACTGGACGCGCTCGCGGCGCAAGCGTGTTTGGACCGCCCGAGGCGGCAGCGGTGGTGCGCGCCGCGCTCGCGCCGTTCGAGGACATCGGGGTGATGGGTGCCATCCAATCCAAGAGCCGGGCGCTTGGCGGCACGGACAGCAGTTCGTTCAGTCAGGCCGGGCTCTCGGGAATCGGAATGGGGCAGGACCCGATCGAATACAATTCAGCGACCTGGCACACCAACATGGACACCTACGAACGCATCATTGAAGACGACGCCAGGAAGTCAGCAATGGCAGTCGCTGCGGCGCTGTATCAGCTTGCGACGCGCGACGAGTTCCTGCCGCGGTTCAGCAAGGAGACGATGCCGCCGCTGCCGCCAAAGGAAGGCGCGCCTTCTACGGCGACTCCGGCGACGCCAACTCCGCAAGCGAGGCCCGGGAACAAATCGAATTAGCGAGTCGTTGAGGGTTCAAGGTTCGGAATTTGTCGTTTCTGGTTTATGGTCGTACAAGTCTACGAAATCTGGAGGAGTAACCCGAAACTACAAACCAGAAGCCAGAACCCAGAAACTACGAAACCTGAACTACCCAATTCTTCCCGGAGTAAAAATCCATGAGCGAGATCAAACGAATCAACGACCAACTAAAACGAGCGTTTGAGGGGAAGGCCTGGCACGGGCCATCGGTTTCTGAAGTGCTCGCAGGCGTCACCGCCGAGCAAGCGGCCGCGCATCCGATCGAGGGCGCTCATAGCATTTGGGAACTCGCGCTGCACATCGCGACCTGGGAGCGCGTCGGCCGGATACGCATCCAGGAGTCGGCTCCAATCGACGTCTCTGACGCAGAGGACTGGCCGGCGGTTGAGGACACCAGCGCTGCGGCGTGGACTAGCACCCTCGATGAGCTCCGGCGTAATCACGAAGCTCTTCGAGCAGCGATCCGGGAGTTAAATGAGACGCGGCTTGATGACATCGTCCCAGGAACAACCTACTCAGTATATTTCCTGTTGCACGGTGTGATTCAGCACGATCTTTATCACGCGGGACAGATTGCTTTGCTAAAGAAAGTTGAGTAACCGAAAAGTCTCACGGCCGCGGCAATCCGCTTTTGCAATAGTCGGCGAGCGCAAAGATTATCAAGTCTTGAGGGAGATGGCCGGTACACCAACGGCACCGCCATCATCAGCACGCTCGAGGGCATCTTTCTCAACGTAAACTGTCGTCGAATGCTATCCATCAGGGCAACCTCACCGACGCGGGCAATCCGGCCAACGGCAATTACGATATTCGCGTTCAACTTTATGACGCACCGATGGGCGCGAACGTGATCGGCGGCGCGCAAGGCTCTCCTAATGTCGCAGTGGTCAATGGCGGTTTCACGTATATTAACGGACGTGTTGTTGTAAAGATCCTGAGTTGACGTGGGCGGTCACACCGACACCGCTTTGTTATCAAAACCCTCTTGGTTTGGGTGATTTGTATATTACTACCTGTTCGTCTTCGCTGCGCTACAAAAAAAGACTTGCAACCGTTCGCCCATGGCTTGAGTTTTATCAATCGTCAAGAAGCTACTGAGCTACACCTCCAAGCTCACACCGCCGCCCTCGGCCTTGTTGGTCTCCGACGCCAATGATGGCTTCAATTTCGAGCAGGCCTCCGCACAACTGCGCCCGCTGCTGCCGAGCGGCTGGCGAGCAGAAGAGTTGCAACGCGGCCGGCTCGATCCCGAGACCGCCAGGCGCCGTTTGTTCGAAGCTCTTGCGGATGGAGAGCAACTGGTCAACTATGCCGGGCACGGGTCGCTCAATCTCTGGCGCGGCGACCTGCTCTCTGCGAGTGAAGCGGTGAAGTTAGAAAATCGGAGCCTGCCGCTTTTCGTGGTCATGAACTGCCTGAACGGATTTTTCCAGGACGCGGCCTCCGACAGCTTGGCCGAAGCTTGTTGAAGGCTGAGCGTGGGGGGCGATTGCGGTGTGGGCCTCGTCCGGGCTGAGCTTGCCGCAGGACCAAGCCCGCTTGAATCAGGAGTTCTACCGGCAATTGTTCAGCGGTCGGCCGCTAAGGCTAGGCGAGGCAACGGTGGCGGCCAAGAAGGCGGTCACGGATGCAGACGTGCGCCGGACCTGGATACTCTTTGGCGACCCGACGTTAAAATTGCGATAGGTGCGCTCTGGCTCTGTCGGAACGCCGTTGGGCGCGTAACCTTGAGATTATGACGAGCGGCAACCTTCAACTTCAGCGCTCGGCGGCGCCGGCACCCAACCGCTATGCAGAGGCGTCACCATTACCAATCCAACTGTGTAGGTGACGACAGGTACTCAAAGAACGCTATCCGCAACCGCTGCTCCTGGTGCTGACGGTTTATGACGACGATGAGAGCCCTTAGCGCCATCTGCGACGGACATGAATTTGACAAAGATCACTGGTGTGGTAGTATGCGTCTCGCCCAATCTTAGAACTAGCGAGCCACCGGACGAGGGCCGTCCAAGATTTCGACTTGGAGGCGCGCCGTGTCTAAAGAGGTTGCGTGGCATTCGGAGAATCATACGGAGAGCATTGTTTTCTTTTTGAGCATGATTTTAACCCTCTTGACGGTTGTGCCGAACGTAACCAGCCTTCAACGACAAGATTCAGGAGTTAGAATTCAAAACGGTACCTGGGGTGGCCCACACATCGGCCTCGAGATCGCGGATAACCACTCCACGATTGAATTCGATTGCGCTCACGGGACAATAGATCGGCCCTTCAAAACCGATTCTGGGGGAGCATTCGATCTTTCGGGTACATACTTCAAAGAATCAGCAGGTCCAGCCCGGCAGGATTCGAGCGATGAAAAACATACGGCGCGCTACACTGGCCGAATCGCCGGCAAAGAGATGAATCTCTCCGTCAAGCTTATTGATAGCGGCGAGAATATCGGGCGGTTTACATTGACTCGAGGCGCTCTCCCGCGAGTCGCTAAGTGCGGGTAGCTAGACTCGCGGACCCTCGACGTATAGCGGTGTTCGGTCTTGCGCAGAATATACGGTCTACGCTACCGCAGAGGCCAGGTACTTACCATTCCCGGAAGGAGATGCCCCTATGAAATCTCGATTTTTGTTGATAGTAATGTTGGCCTTGTTACTAAGCGGAGTGATGCTGCTACCAAGTCACGCCGAACGCTCATCCGGGATTACCCGCCCAGCGCAAGACCTAAAGGGCCTGACCCCCATTTCGAGGAGGGCCGTGGGTTTTGCCGAGTCCGCGCCGTTGAGAGACTTTCCCGTAAAGAACGGTCCAACTGTCGATGAAATGTTCAAGTACAGAATCGAGGAAGACGAGGCGCGCGAGAT
>CAZOOE010000229.1:0-10069 GCA_964581275.1 uncultured Clostridia bacterium | reverse complement strand
GGTGTTTGCCAGGCGTCGGGGTGTGTCTTCTTGCGTGTGACTTCGTCGGAATCTATGTGAAGTTTGTGACACTCCCCTTCTGAATCACCTCGAGTACCTCAGTCGGATCGAACTTCTTGACGATGATGTGGCGGGCACCCATGCACGCGAGAGTGTGAGGCGTTCCCCAACCATTCGCGTGGAACAGCGGGATGGTGTGGAGTTGAACCACTGTATCGTCAACCGCGAGCCCGGCGATGACTTGCAAGGCATGCATATAAAGATTGCGATGGGTCATCATCACGCCTTTGGGGTTGGCGGTTGTGCCCGAGGTATAGAACAGCTCGGCGAGGTCGTCGTCCTTGATATCCGGAGGCGTGAAATCGGCTCCGGCAGCGGATATCAGGGTTTCGTAGTCGTTGCCGTCGCCGTTTGATTCAATCGGGACGTACCGGCTGACACCAGGGACCTGGTTCCGAACGCCATCGACTATCGGTTGTAGATCCCGGTTGTAAAACACCGCGACTGAGTCCGAATCGTTCAGGATGAACGCGATCTCGGCGGGTGTGAGTCTTATGTTGAGCGGGAGCAGCACCGCTGCCATCTGCACCACGCCGTAGTAGGCCTCGAGCAATTCGTGGCTGTTGTAGCCGAGCCATGCGACACGCTCGCCTCGCTTGATTCCCAAACCGATAAGGGCGTTTGACAGGCGATTAGCTCGCCGGCCGAACTCGCGATAGGTCATTCGGATGTCGCCGTCTACGATTCCGATTTTGTCTGGGAAATATGATTCAGCGCGCTGCTTGAATCTGATTGGGGTAAGGGTCAGGTTCATCCACTTATTCTCCGTGTATTGATTGCTCGTTCGCCTCACTCCGCTAGGAGTTGCATGTTTGTAGAAGCGGGTCGCTCCGCTTGGCGCACCCCAGCGGGGTGCTATGTTGGTCACTCGGCGCACATTTTACGAGGGTAAGATCCGACACATCGCACGCTGCCGTGATGAGGCTCACACCGGCTACGACCCTCCATCGCATCACCGGGGATTAGCTAGCGTTAAATCGCTCGATCCGACATTATCCAGCTCGTAGTCATCCCATCTTTAACGATTGTGAAAAGCAATGACTTGTTTCTCACCCACTCCTGGAGTCTTCGCAGTTGCCAGCTGCCCATCAATCATGCAGGCGCTGATCGCGGTGGTTCTCGTAATCAGTTCCATTAACTAATTCGACGCTCCCTACCCTTCCAGTATCTTTCGCGCAGTTGCTTCTTTAGTATCTTTCCAGTGCCGCCCTTCGGCAACTCGCCGTCGATGAATTCTATCGATCGAGGCACCTTGTAGTTCGCGAGCCGCTCGCGACAGAACTCTTCCAATTCTTCTTCGGTCACCTTCTTTCCGTCACGCACTGCAACACACGCGTGAACGCCTTCTCCCCAATCGGGATCGGGGATTGGAATAACTGCTGCCTCTTTGACTGCCGGATGAGCGTACAACACCGCTTCCACCTCGGTCGAGTACACGTTCTCGCCGCCGGTTACGATCATGTCCTTTTTGCGATCGACAAGGTAAATGTATCCCTCTTCATCGACTGTCGCGAGATCGCCGGTATGGAGCCACCCGTCGCGCAGCACGTCTTCAGTGTCTTCTGGGCGCTTCCAGTAGCCGAGCATTATGTTCGGGCCTCGAGCCATGATTTCGCCGACGTCGCCGGGTTTTGCATCGGCGCCGTCCTCTCTTACTACTCGCACATCGACGCCGGGAACCGGCTTGCCGCAAGAAGCCAGACGCCGCTCGCTCTTGGCATCGGTCACCAGGTGATCCTCGTGAGCGAGCACCGTCAGCAGTGGCGAAGCTTCGGTCAGCCCGTAGCCTTGCCCGAACTGGCAATTCAAGATCTTCATCGCCCTGCGCAACAGATCCGGAGCGATCGGCGATGCGCCATAGGTTACGTGACGCAGGGAGGACAGATCATATGAATCGAGATCGGGTTGTTGAAGCAAAAAGTTGAGCATAGTCGGCACGAGCAGGATCAGCGACACGCGCTCGCACTCGATGCTTTCAAGCACTTGCTTCGGGTCGAAACGCGGGATGAATGCCTGCGTCGCGCCACGAGAGGTGTGTGAGAAGGCGGCGGACCCGTCGGCGAGGTGAAACATTGGAGCTGCGTGCAGGTAGATGTCCTCGGGCTGATAGTTGTAGACGCCCTCCGAGTGCCGGATGTTCGAGAGCATGTTCTGGTGCGTAAGCATTACGCCTTTTGGTTCGGCAGTAGTGCCTGATGTGTAAAACAACCCAAGCAACTCGTCATCGCTCAGCTCGGGGGCGTTGAAGTCGGGACTGGCGCCGGCGAGCAGCTCTTCATAAGCGAGATACTCCTCGCGCGGTTCATCGCTCATCAAGATAAAATGCTCGACGGATTCAAGCTGCGCCCGAACGGGTTCAACCAGCGATGCAAGCGCCGGATCAACCGCGATTGCCCGCGAGCCCGAGTGATCGACGATATATTTGATCTCCTGAGGTTGGAGACGAAAGTTTATCGGCACCACGATCGCGCCGAGTTGCGGCACGCCGTAATAGAGTTCCAGGAACCGGTGGCAGTTTAGGGAGAGGATGGCGACGCGATCACCGCGCGAGATGCCGAGTCCCGAAAGCGCGCTGGAGAGCCGGTTGACTCTCTCGCCCACCTGTTGGAAGGTGAGGCGAGTAGTGCCGCAGATGGAGGCGGTCTTCTCCGGACTTCGCCGGGTGCTCTGCTTTAGCCCCTCGACTATGCTCATCAGCCCTCTTGCTTTCGGTTCCGCAGAACTCGGAGCGATCTCCCGTCGTCATGATGATTGTCCGACAAACGTCGGTTTGTCGAATAATTGGCCTACGACAAACTGAAGTTTGTCGGACGTGTCGGGTACAATCGCACAACCTGGCTGACATTGTAAAGGCAAGCGTTTTGCGGGACCGGAGCATTGACCGGGTGGTCACCGGCCGCTATAACCAAGTAAGGTCCTATGGAGACGAGAACGGTTCCAACAATCAGGGAAACGGAACGCGCGACAAGCCAGGAACGGGAAGGACACGCTGGGTTCCTGGACTACGCCGGCGTGGCGGTCGACTCGCTGCGCGCGAACAAGCTGCGCTCATTCTTGACGTTGCTCGGCATCATTATCGGCATCACCTCTATCATATCGGTTATTTCCATCATCCAGGGCCTCGATCATTACTGGAAACAGAAGGTTTCGAACTTCGGGCCCAACACGTTTGTGATTACGCAGTTCCCGATCACCACCAACCTGGACAAGCTCTACGAGATGATCCGCCGCAATCCGGACGTTCACTCCGACGCGGCCGAGTCAATCAGGCGCGCTTGCACCGCATGCGAACTGGTCGGAGTTGAGGTGCACAAACAGGTGGACGTGCGATACGGACGGCAATCGCTCGAGCAGATTGATATGTCCGGTATAACGCCCAACATCGTGGACATCGAAGGCTTTGGAGTCGAGACCGGGCGGGCGCTTCAGGATTTCGATGAAGACCATTCGCGGTTTGTGACGTTCATAGGCGCGGAGATATCAGAGAAGCTCTTCTTGGGCGTCGATCCTCTGGGCAAGACCATGCAGATCGACGATCATTCCTACACAGTCGTGGGGGTTGCCGAGAAGAAGGGATCGGTGTTTGGGTTCTCGCGCGACAACTTTGCGAAGATCCCGCTTTCAACATTTCAGAAGATCTACGGTTCGCGGCGCACGGTGAACATCTCGATCCGAGGCCGCGAGGGAGAGATGCAGCCGGCGCAAGACCAGGCGCGGCTGGTGATGCGGACGCTTCATCATCTGGACTATCACGCGGATGATGATTTTGGTTTGATCACCTCTGAAGGCGTCAACGAGTTGTTCAACAATCTGACCAGCGTGATCTTCTCGGTCTCGCTGTTCGTAGTCGGGATATCGCTGGTCGTCGGCGGCATTGTGATCATGAACATAATGCTGGTGTCGGTCGTCGAGCGCACGAAGGAAATAGGAATTCGAAAAGCAGTCGGGGCGCGGCAACAAGATGTGGTAAATCAGTTTTTGGTTGAGTCGGTGGTTTTGTGCTGCGCAGGCGGCGCAGGCGGAATTGTGTTTGCGTGGGGAATCTCGTGGATGCTTGCGCAATTCACACCGTTGCCCTCGTCATTCCCGCTTTGGGCGCCGGTTGTGGCACTGACGCTGTCGACGATAATCGGGGTCTTCTTCGGAATTTATCCCGCGCGACGGGCTGGGAAGTTGGATCCCATCGAGGCGTTGAGAACGGAGTGAAGGGTAAAACTGCGAGTGAAGGATCAATGAGAAGTATCACAGATCGGGAGAGGATAATAGGCAGCTGGCGGGACTCGTTATGAACTTTTCAGGCATCAGAGAAAACACCGCTCTCGCGATGCAGACCCTCGTGGCGCACAAATTCCGCGCGGGACTAACCATCCTTGGTGTGTTCATAGGTGTGCTGGTAATTGTAGCGATGGCGGCGGTCCTGAACGGCTTCAGGCAATCGGTGTTGGATAATGCGGAGAGCTTCGGCACAAAGAACGTCTATCTTTGGCGGTACCCGTTTATCATGACCAGCCGGCCCTCGGCTGAGATACTCAACCGCAAGCCGCTGTCACTCGAAGACGCGCTCGCAATCGAACGCGAAGTGCCCGCGGTCGAGTATGTCTATGCTGGCATTCCTTTTGCGATCCCGCTGCCCGGCGAAGTGCCGCCGGCCCCACCCGAGGTTCGCTATCGCGACCGCGCAATGAACCGAACTCAGTTGATCGGCAACTTCCCGGTTGCCGAGCTGGTGATGAACGTCCCGGTAGCAGAGGGTCGATACTTCAACGAAGCTGAGAATCAGCACCGAGCCTACGTGGCTGTGCTTGCGTTCAATGTCGTCGAAGCGCTCTTCCCAGCCGAGGACCCGATCGGCAAGACGGTCAACGTAGGCGGCCAGGATTTCACCGTGGTCGGCACAGTTAAAAGGCAGAAGGCGGGTCCGTTCGGCTCCGAGAACCAGGAAGACAACGACATCTTTAT
Source organism: uncultured Clostridia bacterium (assembly GCA_964581275.1). GTDB lineage: Bacteria > Acidobacteriota > Blastocatellia > UBA7656 > UBA7656 > Onstottus_A. The sequence continues at coordinate 5,050 of CAZOOE010000229.1, read as the reverse complement.
TCCTTATTGGACCTTTCACAAGATGTTCCCTTCAAAGGATGACCACTTCATCATCGTGCGGATGCGTGAGGGTCAGATGAGGGATGGAATCGCCGGATTGGAGCAAGTGCTTCGGCGGCGGCGCAACGTGCCGCTGGCTAAGGATAATGACTTCGAGATAGGAACGCCCGATTCGTTCATCTCGACTTTCGACGACATCGTCGGCGCGGTGTTCGGCGTGATGATGATCATTTCCTCGATCGCATTCATGGTCGGGGGAGTCGGCGTGATGAACATAATGCTGGTGGCGGTGACCGAGCGCACGCGAGAGATTGGGATACGCAAGGCGGTCGGTGCGCGGCGGGCAGACATCGTGTGGCAGTTCCTTACCGAGGCGGTTACGCTCACCGGCGTTGGAGGAATAGCCGGGCTCTTGTTCGGTTGGTTTCTGGCGTGGCTGGTCTCGACGCTTGTTCCGGCATTGATGATGAGGATACCGCTGTGGGCGGCGGTGGTGTCTTTTCTTGGCTCAGTATCGGTGGGGCTAGTCTTTGGAATGTGGCCGGCCCTGAAAGCGGCGTGGATGGATCCGATTACCGCGCTACGACACGAATGAAAAATGGGGGTTCAGAGTTTACGGTTCAGGGTTCAGAGGTAAGCGGTCAGAGTCAAGATCTCTTTATCGGTCTATGGTCGGAGGGTTGAGCCACGAACCCTGATCCTATTTCTCCAAGACCCTGAACTACGAACTCGGAACCAGATTAATAGCTCGGGAACGCGTAGTCCTTTAACATCTCCGCGCGCTCTTTTTCTTCTTCACCCCTCATCGCCACGCAGTCGCGCATCGAGACCATACCGAGAAACTGGCCGTCGGCGTCCTCGACGATGAGGTGATAGACGCCGTTCTGCTGCAGGACTTGCAGCGCTTCCTGAATCTCTGTCCCAGAAGTCACTTTGATCAGGTTCGCACTGGCGATTGACTGCACGCTCACCTCTGAAGGGCGATAGTTCTCAGCGACGACCTTGTCGGATATGTCACTTTGCGAAACCACGCCGACAATCTTCCCCGACAGGTTGCAAACGCCGGTGGCGCGGATTCCGTGATCCTTCAAAAAACGCGCGGCCTCGGCGACGGTCGTCTGGTTCGAAATGCAGTAGACTTCTTTGCGATCTTTGATGATGTCACGAACGGTCTTTGGCATAACGACCTCCGATGGGTTCAGGTTGTAAATTCGGATACCAGCTCAGATTGCCACAATGATAACGCGGTTTGTGTTTCGGAGCCAGTCATTAAACATTGCACACCTGCGGCGGGGTGTGATTCAAAGTTGGACCTGTCTGAAGGTGCGTTTTGAGCCTCGAGCCGGCCGTCGGACAAAATCCCGATTCTAATTACATCCCCTGCGGCGCGCCATTGAACGCTATGCGAGCTTGTTCATTCCGTTCAACGCGGCAACTTTGTAAGCTTCCGCGAGGGAGTCCGTTCGGGCAGTAATCGGGAGCTGCTCACCCTCGTCCATTGTGGCGATCAGAATAACATCGCTCCGCGCTCGGCTCAATTGGCAGCGGAAGATTTGGGTTACCCGCGAGCGCGAAAATCGGCGGCGAGGTTCGACGCCTTGAGCAGGCTATCGAATGTGCCGGCGTCGGTCCACCACCCCTCAATCACATCCCAGCTCAAATCACCCGACTCGATGTAGGCGTTGTTGACGTCGGTGATCTCGAGCTCGCCTCGGCCGCTGGGCTTCAGCGTTTTGATAATTTCGAATACCCGGTTGTCGTACATGTAAACGCCTATGACCGCGTACTGCGATTTCGGGTCGGTGGGCTTCTCTTCGATGCGAACGACTCGGCCGTCTTCGAAAACCGGGACGCCAAAGCGTTGCGGGTCCGGCACCTCGCTCAACAGTACCTTTGCCCCCGATCCTTGATGCCGAAACTTTCTGACGAAAGCGGCGATGCTCTTCTCCAAAATGTTATCGCCGAGAACCACGCAAACCGGCCCGCCATCGGCGAAGTGCTCCGCCAACGCGAGTGCGGCCGCGATCCCTCCCTCGCCTTCTTGATACGCGTAGTTCAACCGATTGAGGCCAAACTCCGCTCCATTTCGCAGCAGCTTCAAGAAGTCACCGGCACTGTTGCCGCCAGTAACTATTAAGATGTCGGTGATGCCCGCTTCGATCAAGGTTCGAATCGGATAGTGTACCATCGGCTGATCGAACACCGGCAAAAGGTGCTTGTTGGTAACACGTGTGAGCGGCGCCAGTCTTGTGCCCAGCCCGCCCGCCAAAACGATTCCTTTCATCTGCGACCTCTCTCGACAAAACTCCGACGATCGGGGAATGATATGCGAGCCGCGAGCCCACGGCAACAGATTCCCAGAATCGAACCTTCTGCCTCAGATTGTCCCTGTGCTAGACTCGCGTTGCTTTCGGTTGCGGGTCTCCACAGACCCCGTGTCGCGCTGAAGACTGACGGCTGTACAAAGAGCAGGCGCACTTTTGGCACTGGCGGTTTTTGCCTGATACTCGGAGAACCAACATGAAACGACCCGGAATGTGCATAGTCACTCTTCTTTGCTTAACCGCGCTCGAGACCTTCGGCCAACAACAGCTCAAGCCCTCACCCAAGACAGTTGCGTGGGGTTATTACGATGCGAGCACTCCGCCAGTGCTGCGAATCAAGTCCGGCGATACAGTCGAGATCCAAACGCTTATCACCTCGAGCCCCGCGCGCCTCGAAGCTGCGGGCGTCCCTCCCGAACAAGTCGAACAATCACTTCGAGACATCTACAAGGAAGTCCCCAACAAAGGGCCAGGGGGTCACATCCTGACCGGCCCGATCTTCATCGAGGGCGCCGAGCCCGGAGACGTGCTGGAGGTGCGCATCAAGGCGATCAAGCTCGCGATCCCGTATGCCTACAATGCATTCAGCCCCGGGCGTGGCTTTATCCCCGAGGATTTCCCGTATCCGAAGATTAAGATCATCCCGCTCGACGAGCGGCGAATGATCGGCCGCTTCTCGGATGGAATCGAGATACCGCTGAAGCCTTTCTTTGGAAGCCTCGGCGTCGCTCCCCCGGATGTATCGGGCCGGATAAGCAGCGCCCCGCCGTGGATTCACGCCGGGAACCTCGATAACAAAGAACTGGTCGCGGGTACCACGTTGTTTATTCCGGTTCACGCGCGCGGCGCATTGTTTTTAGCCGGTGACGGTCACGCGGGGCAAGGAAACGGCGAAGTTGACATCACCGCGATGGAGACGTCGCTCATCGGCACTTTTCAGTTGGTGGTGCGGAAGGACTTGCATTTGAAGTGGCCGCGCGCGGAAACGCCTTCGCACTTCATTACGATGGGGATTCACGAGGATCTTAATGAAGCGACGAAGGCGGCCCTGCGCGAGATGATCGATTTCCTGGTCAAGGAAAAGCATCTCACGCGAGACGATGCGTATATGCTTGCAAGCGTCGCGGCGGACCTGGAGATCACTCAGCTTGTTGACGGCAACAAGGGAGTGCACGCGATGATTTCGAAGGCGATATTCAAGAAGTAAATTAGGATTTAGGATTTAGGATTTAGGAGGAGCCGATGCAGGGCTATAGGATTTAGGATTTAGGATTTAGGAGGAGCCGATGCAGGGCTATAGGATTTAGGATTTAGGATTTAGGAGGAGCCGATGCAGGGCTATAGACACTTTGCGAGCACCTTACGCAAAAGCGTCGCGGTCACTATGGATGTACTTTCGGCGATTCTCAACTTCATGGTTAGGGAGTGGTTTACTGACCGCAGGGTTGCTCCTGGAATCGGTACCAGGGGTTCGTGCTGGGCAGTATGCTGTCCGGTGGATTCTAAGAGTAGGCCAGGCCAATAGGATGCAGTTGTGGCCCGCGCAAGAAGTTGTTAGGGAAGGTGTTATGAGGGGGACTTCGGTTCGCGTGTTCAGGGTCATTGATTATCGAGGGCCCTTCTCCAAGACTCTTGTGTTTGAATACGTTGAGCGCGGCGAGTTCAATGCGGCAGACTATAACCGATACGTTGATGAAGTGAGGGTTGAAGCTGCGACGAAAAGGGATGAAGAGAGAGATACGTGGAATGTCCTTAGTTATCTGAAGGGCACCGCGACGTATGGCCAGCATCCTGACTCAGTGAAAACGGCGCACTCTATCGATGAGGCAGTGGCCCAAGGGGAAGAACGGTCGCGAGAACTCAAGGCGCAAGTAGAACGACTGCTTGGAGGAGGACTGCCGATTCCCCCGGCTAAACCTGGGGGCAGCGGTCATGAGAAGCCGCTCATTCTGTCGCCAAGCGGGTCTTCGACAGAAATAGAGAAGGAAGTCTGGGACTACGCGGGCGGTAGGCGCCTCCGCTGGGAGCCTGCCGGGCGGACACCTGGGGGGCTCGACTACGAGGTGCTAACGGTTGACGACGTCGAGTTGTTATACCCTGGCACAACAACGCTAGAGACGTCGCCACCTAAGCCTCGGTAATTGTGCAGTGGGAAGCAGATAGCTTGCAGGCGGACTACCGCCGCTATAGGTTTTCTGTATGGTGTAAGTCACGTTGTTCGTACCCGCAACACCGGGCGAGTTGGTCGTATTGTAGGAAACCTCGGGGGGCGCTTCCACCGCTGTAATTGGGAACACGGTACAAGCCCAGGTGAGCTGCTGCAATATGGAAAACTATGGCGGCATAGGATTTAGGATTTAGGATTTAGGAGGAGCCGATGCAGGGCTATAAGGAGCTGCTCGTTTGGCAGAAGGCGATGGATTTGGTAGTCGCGATCTATCGAGTCACTCAGTCATTTCCTCGAACTGAAACATATGGTCTATCTAATCAAATGCAACGGGCGGCAGTTTCAGTTCCGTCGAACGTCGCTGAAGGTCACGGGTTAAAGCAAACACAAGCGTACATCCGACATATTGCGATAGCGAGCGGCTCTCTTGCTGAATTGGAAACCCAACTTGAGATATCGGTCCGCCTCGGATACATCTCTTCACAAGAGGCCACCGAAGTAATTGAACAAACCCACGAGGTTGGAAGGATGCTGACTGGCTTGGGACGAAATTTGAAGA
>CAZOOE010000228.1:0-10072 GCA_964581275.1 uncultured Clostridia bacterium | reverse complement strand
AGCATGTACTCTGAATTTGGCAGGGCAGGAGCGATTGCCCACTCCCTTTCTTTCTGAAAGACGAGCGGGGCAGATGCAGAGGGTTCACTCCGCCATCCGGCTCTGAACCAGGTTCTTCAACAGCAGGTCTTCAAACGAAACGTCAGCAGTGACCATGGTGTATCCGATTCCCGTAGCGCGGCAGAAGGATTCAAGCGATGTTGTATAGTCCGCAAGCGCTGAACGATACGCCTCGAGCAGCCGCTCGTTGAGCGTGACTTCTCGTGCCGCGCCGCTCTCCGAATCCACTAGCATCAAATCGCCCCTCATCTGTGGTTCCAACTCGTCGGGCGCGAGCACCTGAATCAGATTCAAGTCGAAGCCTCGTTGTGCGAGCACCTTCATCTCTATCCGAAAGTCGGCTGGATCCAGAAAATCCGAAATCACAAACAATATCCCGGGCCGAGTGTAGGATCGTTGATACCTCCGAATCACCGCGGTCAAGCTGGTTACCGATTCCGAATCATTCTGCGACTCGATTGTCGCCTGGTGCGCCGGTTGACGCTCATCGTCACTACCGACTGCTTCGCGCAGCCCCGCCTCTGGCGCAGCGGTCGAGAGACCTTCCAAAAACGACAACACCGAACGGAGGTGACCACGGCCTCGCAGCGCCCGAGTGCGCGACCGCAGGTCTGAGTCGAAAGTTGTCACGCAAACGCGATCGAGACTGCTAACCGCAAGGAACGCGAGTGCGGCAGACGCCCGCCGGGCAAAGTCGAACTTGGAGACCGGCTGACCGAATTGCATGGAGCGGCTTTGATCGATCAGGATGTCGATTCTCACATCCTCTTCTTCGAGAAACTGGCGAAGCATCAGCCGTTCAAGTCTTGCAAATATGCTCCAGTCAACGTGGCGGAAATCATCGCCGGGTTCGTACTTTCTGAAGTCTCTGAACTCGACCGACGCGCCTCTGCGCGTAGATCGCCGTTCGCCGCGCATGGTCCCTGGAAACGCGCGACGTGCTCGTATCCTGAGGCCTTCGAGTTTTCTCAGGAAGGCTGGATCCAGAAGGCTCCCTTTGCTTTCGGCCATAGTTGTACGGCGGCCCTCTCTGTGGCCGCCCCAGATCAAAAATTGCACCAGCTTCAGGGGCTGCCACAGGGCCGCCCCTACACGACCACCGTGGTCACGTCTGCAACGGTTCGGTTTCGCGATGTTTGAGCGGTCTTTGCGATGCGGCAAACGAATCGAGCACATCATCGAGGATCGAATCCGTGTTCAAGCCCTCGGCCTCACCCTCAAAGTTCAGAATGATCCTGTGACGCAGCGAAGGCTTGGCGACGCTTATAATGTCCGCTGTGCTCACGTTGTAGCGGCCAGCTAACAACGCTCGGGCCTTCGCAGTAAGAACCATTGCCTGCGCTCCTCGCGGGCTCGCCCCGTAACGCACGAACTTGCGTACGGACTCGGGGGCAGCTTCGCCACCGGGGTGGGTCCTCAGCAGCAAATCCGCCACCAACTCTTCCACATGAGGAGCGATGATCACCTGGCGCACAAGCTCCTGCATCTCCGTCAGCTCGCCAGGCGTCAGGATCTTTTCTGCGTGAGCGATGTCCTCGGCGGTGGTGCGACGCAGGACTTCAATCAGGTCCGAGCGCGTCGGGTAGTTGATCATCAGCTTGTAAATGAACCTATCGAGCTGAGCTTCCGGGAGCGGATAGGTGCCCTCCATTTCGAGCGGGTTCTGTGTCGCTAAAACGAAGAACACTCCCTCGAGGGAATAGGTAGTTCCACCGACCGTAACCTGTCTCTCTTGCATGGCCTCGAGCAGAGCTGATTGAGTCTTTGGAGTTGCACGGTTTACTTCGTCGGCCAACAACAGGTTGGTGAATACGGGGCCACTCTGAAAGCGAAACATCTTCTCGCCCCTCTCGTCTTCGACGATGATGTTGGTCCCCACGATGTCCGCTGGCATAAGGTCCGGCGTGAATTGCACCCGCGCAAAGGCGAGTCCCAGTGTCTCGCCGAGCGTTCTTACCAGCAGGGTCTTTCCGAGGCCTGGAACACCTTCGAGCAAGACGTGGCCGCCTGCCATTAGCGCTATCAGAGTGCCTTCAACGATCTCTTGCTGGCCTACTATCACGCGCCCAATCTCGCCTCGTAACGCATGGAACTTTTCGACGTAGGATTGGACTTTCTCTTTTATCTCGCCAAGTGTCTGCATAAGAATGGAAGTCAGAAGTCAGAGGTCAGAAGTCAGAAACCACAAGTTTGATTGGAGTGTTGACTCCTGGCTGATGACTCTTCTTCTCACCTCTGACCTCTGACTTCTGACCTCTGACTTCACCACGGCATCTTGAGCCTGACAATGTCTTTCATCTGAACCAGGTGGTTGAGGTCATTACCTTTGATCTGGCGCACGACTAGTTGCTCAACGGTCATCGGGCCATCAGTCTCATGCGTTCCCCCTCGCGACCAGGCGTCGGTCGGAGCACCGTCGAGTGTCTGAATGGTTTCCATCCGAAGGCGCTTAAACTCTTCCAGGGCCCCTTTTGCGTCCTGATTGATATAATCGCTTTCGATCGCTAACCGGTCCTGATCCACGTTCGCGAGCATCGGGTTGTTCTCGGCGAGGATTCTCCGGTAGCGCGCGAGATATGCCAATCGTTCCATATCGCGCAGGTGACACATGATTTCTTTGACCGACCACTTGTTCGGGATCGGCCGCCATCTGAGCGTCTCTTCGTCGAGGTCTTTGATCAAATCGTCGAGCTCATTCGGAAGCGATTTGAGGTTGCAAAGTAAACGGTCCTTGTCTCGCTGGTCCATCGTCTTCTCCATTGAATCGAACTAATATGTGCTTCAAAGCGCCGGTCAGACAGCTGGGAAGCTGGACATTTCCAGAAATTAAGGGGGTCACAGGGTCTGGACGACTGGCTTGTCGCGCTCTTCTTGAATGGCGGAGCGCCTCTCGGTTCTGAAAAGGAAGAGCGGCGGCAAGCCATCCTTGCAGACCTGTGATCCTCCTATCGCCCTTGCGTACCTGTGATTCTTGCGTCTATTCTTGGTCCTTCATCTCGCCAATGACTTTCACTTCTTGGCATCAGGATTGATCGAGTCGAAATACTTGCGCACAACCGACCTCAAATTAGGCGGCACCTGCGTACGCTGAACCGACCGCTCAGCCTTGCGGCGATACTGTGGGTAGGCGGAAGAGTACGGCGCACTCGCCGCACCCACACCCGCCTTGGTTTGCAGGTACAAGTATTCGCCTCCCGATCCTTTCTGAAGCTTGCTGTGCAAGCTTGATTCGCTTCCCCGACCTTCGAGCTGTCGATCCGCGGCTGTCCTCTGGTTCCTGGAGGCCTGCCCCTTGCTGGGCGGCGTGCCCGACAGAGATTGATCGCGCGCGCGAGTCTCCTCATCTCGCATAGCTGAGTTACCGCCGTTGCGTTGGTTGTCCTGTTGACGTATCTCGTCCCGCGTTCGCGCGAACTGTCCCGCGAGACCCGCGACCATCTCCTTGGCTTGCTGATTCTCACTCAACAAGCGTGCTGCAGCATCAAGTTCCTGTTTCAGCTTCTCCTGATCGCCGAGAGCACCTGCCACCTGTTCGATCTGCTGCGGCCGAACTTGGCGAGCCATCTCCCGAAGTGCTTGCTGCAACTCCTTCGACTGACCGATCTGGGCCAAATCTTTAGAGAGAGACTCCGCAGCTTTTCGAAGCTTCTCAATGTCCGCCGGGCTGAGCTCGTTCGCGCGAAGCTCAACAGCCTTCTTGAGTAGCTCTTCAGACATCTTTGGCAGGGCCTTCGCAGCCTGCTCCGCGACGGAGTTCGGAACAGCTTTCAGCGCATCCAGTGCACCGGCTGGAAGTTCACCGAGCGGTTGATTGTCAGCCTTTGGATCGGTCGTGGTCGGTTCCCCAGCCTTTTCGCCGGCAGTTTTCGTGTCTGACGACCTCTGGTCAGACGGCTTCGCTTCACTAGTTTTCCTGTCCGAGGACGTCTTGCCTTTGTCGACGCTCGCTTGTTCGGGTTGCGAGCCGTGCGTGGATGAATCGCTTGCATCGGATCCTGTCTTTGAGTCACGCCCTGGAACTAGCTCCTGTGGCTGCTTTCGGGGATCTACCTTCCCGAGTTCTTTTGCTTTCGCCTCTTGGTTGGTCTGATCCTCTTTAGTTGGAGTCTTAGGTTGTGAACCGCTGGCGCCTGATTTTCCGCCCTGTTGCTGAGGTAATGCAGGAGGTTTTTGACCATCGCTCGGAGGTGTCACACGACTTTCTTTACTGCCCTCCCGTTGGGAAGCGCCGGCCGTTTCCTTAGCCGTTGTAGCCAGCTGACGCTTATCAGGCTCGATCGTTTTTCGGCGTGCGGTGGATAAGGCCTCGATCGTAGCACCCAGACGCCGGTCAGCAAGGCTTACTATTTCATCAGCGTGGGTGGCAGCGAGATCATCGTGACGCCGTCGTATGCGCTCTTCGACTGCGCTCAGCCTCCTCAAGGCCTCGGCGCGAGTCGCGGTCGAACGTCTGAACCCGCGCCCGATCTCGGCTTGTTCCTTCGCCAGCGTTGCGGTCTCGGTTCCAAGCGGCGCAGCCTGTTCGACTTCGTCGGCCGTCTGCTCAAGACGCTCCCCTGCTCTTTCAATGTCTGCCCGCTCTTTGGCCAATGCTTGAGTTACCGGGAGCGTCCGAGCGGGAATGATGAGCGATCCTACCAGCGCTAAGAGACCGACCATCGACGCTATGTACCAGCGTCGCATTCTAAAACTGAGGACGGATGTCGCACTTTTATTGACAACACGCTCGGCGGTGTCTTCAATCAACGCTTCTTCAAGAGCGCGTTTGGGGCCTCCGAGTTCGATGATCCTGGTTGAGGTCGCCACTCGGTCATCAAGCTTGAGCGATCGATCAATTAGATAGGCCGCGTCTTGCAAGCGCGCTCGAGTCAAAAACCAGCGAGTCAACGCCGTCGCAACTGATAGGCTTAGAACACCGATGATGATTGCCCAACGAGGTGACCCGTTTGGTCGAAGACGTTCCAATAGCACTAGCGCCGCGGCGATCAACGCTCCGCCCGCAACCGCCGCCGCAAGCTCATCTTGTAGCGACAGCAGTCGGCTGCGCCACATCACACGGCGTTGAAGTCGAACGATTTTCGCAGCCGCTTCGTTCATATCCAGCTTCTCACTCGATGCAATCGCTTCAAACTCCACAGCAAACTCACCGCGGTCAACATCAGATAGAATATCACCTGGGTCACCCACACCGGAACGCCGTGAAGCCAAATGTAAGCGGGGATCGGAATCCCGGGGATTTGTGAAGCAATGGCCGCGAACGGATTGGTCCTTAAGAGCAAGAACACGATATTCATGAATGCTTGCGAGGGAGTCCCGCTGAAGCTGCCCGCGAGCGCTGAAAAGAACAACGCCAGCGCGGGCATTGCCGCCACAAGAAAGATCACAACAATCAGGCTGGTAAGTTGCGCCAGCACACCACGGCGAATCATCGTCGACCAGAGGAAACTCATCGAGCAAAAGGTCACTCCAGCAACGATCATCACTAAATAAGCGATCGCGATGTCTCGCAGCGCCACGCCTCCCAGCGAGTAAGTAAGCGCGATGAGTGGCAACGAGCCGAACAGAGTAAGAAACAGATACGACAACGCGGCTCCAAGCTTTCCGAATAGAATGGTGGATGGCTGCGCCAACGAGGCAATCAGCAAGTCGAACGTCTGCTGTTCACGTTCCGACGAAATCGCGCTGGCTGAGAAGGTCGGGGCGATCAGGCAAATTAACCCCATCTGAACATAGATCAACACCGGCGTAAGCACCGAACCGGCTTGATTGACGACCGTCGTCGGCGCGTTCTTGTGCAGCACGATGTATATCAGGCTTATGATCAGGCTCAAGGTGACGACGTAACCAGTCAGCACCAGGAACGCGCGCTTACCGCGCATCCGAGAGCGCATTTCTTTGATCAGGATGGGATTCGATAGCTCCATCGGTCTCTGGTTCCCGTTTTCTGGTTCACGGTTCAGCCTTCACGGTTCGTGGTTCCTGGTCCTACTCTGAACTCTAAACTCTGAACCAGAAACCACTATGCCACCACGCCACGCGTAACCTTCAGAAAGATGTCTTCCAGATTCGCTTCGGTTCGAGTGAAGCCAAGCACTCGGACGCCGCGGCCCACCAGATATTCGAGCAATTCGTCCAGGGTGCTCGCGTCGCCTCCATACTCCAAACGAATCACTCGCCCGTCGCAGGTCGTGCGGGTGACATCGGTGCGCTCCGCAAGGACCCCGAGCGCGATCAGCGGATCGCCTTTGACTGTGATATCTACTATGACGTTACCTGCGAGCCTCGCGGTTATTTCATCTATCCGACCGGCCGCCAGAAGCCGCCCGGCTTCGATGATTCCGATTGAAGTGCAAAAATCAGCAAGCTCGGTGAGAATGTGCGACGAGACCAAAACGGTCTTCCCCATTCGGCAAAGCTCGCGGATCAACTCGCGTATCTCGATTCGCGCATGCGGATCAAGCCCCGATGCCGGCTCATCCAACAACAGCACCGCCGGATCGTGTAGCAGTGTCTTTGCCAGACAGAGCCGCTGTTTCATCCCGCGCGAAAGGCTCATGACCTGCGACTCGCGCTTCACAATGAGATCTGTCAGTTCGAGCACATCCGAGACGGCTCGCTTGCGTCCGGCGGGGCTGAGCTTGTACAGCGCGGCGAAGTAGTCGAGGTATTCCCAAACCAGCAAGTCGTCGTACACGCCAAAGCTGTCGGGCATGTAGCCGATCAACCTACGCACATCGTGAGGTTCACTCACGACATCGAACCCTCCCACGCTCAACTTGCCCTCGGTTGGAAGCAGGAGAGTCGAGAGCATCTTTATTGTGGTCGTCTTTCCCGCGCCGTTCGGGCCGATAAAGCCAAACACTTCACCCCGTCCAATCTCGACGCTGACGTCGAGAACTGCAGGAAGGTTCTTGTAGTACTTCGAAACGTTTTCCAACTTGATCATGCGTTTAGGTTTCCGGTTCCGAGTTCAGGGCTCTGACTTCAGGGTTCAGCGTTGAGACCTCCCAGTCGGGAATCACATTCTGAACCCCGAACATTGAATCCTAAACCCTGAACCGCAATATCAGAACCCAGAAACCAGTTTGTCACAGATGTATCACATACAGTGACTTGCTCCTTCGCTTGAGCGGGCCCGGGAACCTGATCCCCGTCGCGCCCTTGTCAACGAATCCGATCAGCAGAGGGCGTTCGAGACGGGTGATCGCTTCGGGCATCAATTGAGTGCTGAAGAACCCTTGCGCTATCGCGCGGTCACCTCCAACCTCGTGGTCGAGCAAGACCGCCAGCTCCTGAAAGAGCTCTGCCTCGTCGCTGCCTTGCTCAAGCTGCGTCAGATACCAACTGCTGAACGCTGACGGCTGAGGCGCCGCAACAGACACTCTTTGCTCGTGGCCGGCGGGGACGTCGAACACCTCAGATATGCCTTGCGCGCTCAGATAGACAGCCTTGTTGATCTGCACGTCGCCGAGATTTCTGATCGCAACCGACGGCCCGCTCGAAGCCATCGACACGATTGGCGAAGAGCTCTCGTTCATCGACCTCAGTTGAAAGAGGCCCGAGGTCCAGGTTGTCATCGGCACGCGCAAAGTGAAGTCTTTCGGCCCGCGCTCGCATTCGATATTGCCGATGGCCGACACACTCGAGCTTTGATTGCTGTTATACACGTCGTTCACATATGTGTCGTGGCCCTCGAACATAACTTCTTGAGTACGCTTTGTTGCCGGCATCATCAGCAGCCCGCTCGACACCCGCACGATGCCCTCGCGTTGATGAAGCTCAACGAGGGATGAGTCGGAGACTATCGAAGAGCCGCCGCGGCCAATTTGCGCGACGGTCACGCTAACGGCGGCAAATGCTATAACCACGCCCGGAATAGTGAGCCATGCCAGATCGGTCTTGCGTCGCCACCGAAGCACCAGATAGTTGAACGGCCCGAGCGCCAACACGTAGGACAGCAAGAAGAGCAGGACATACTTCGGTGAGGGCGGGGCGACCTCCGCCAGGCGAAACAGGAGGCTTTGGACGCCCCATCTGCTTGAAGCTGTATTCCCCCTGCGTCCAAGAGTAATCCAGTTCGTGTGTTTCGGCTTCGACTCCGCCGCGGGCAGAAGCAAATCGATCCACAAATCCTTTGCTGCTCTCCAAGCGCGGTAAGGGTTCAGCTTCGGGTTGATCGCCAAAAAGCGAACGAGCCCGCTGCCATAAGTCTTCTCCGCGACGATCGGTCTCTCGTCTGCGCCAACCAGAGCGTGAGCGTCAGGCTTCAAGCGCCCATTCATCACTGTCAGCCGATCCAACGAATCGAAGGATCCGTACACTTCGCTTAGTTCCGGAAGCGTGGGGAGTGTCGTTGTTGCCTGCGCTTCTACGGGCAAGATTGATTCGAGACCGATTGCTCGCAAACCCACGACATCGGCGGCGCCGGTGATGATGAGAAGGCCGCCCGAAGCAACCCACATCCGGAGTGCACGGGCTTGCTCTTCGGCCAGTTGATTCAGCGGCGCATCGCCAATCACCACCACGTCGAGCTGATCATATGAGATGAACTCGCGAGGAAGGTCTTCCGCGGCAATAACCGCTGGATGAGCTTGAAGTATCCAACGGCCGAAGCCAGACGCTCCCCGCCGGGTCTGGGGACTCCCCGGCGATGAGGGCGGAAGAGGCGTCGGCGCATCCGGTTGCGGCAATTGACCACCGACGAGAGCCGGATGTTTGAACGGCGCGCGGTTTGGTCCCCGAACAATCTCGGCGGAGGAGATGTTGTTGAGCGTGGTTGAGTCAGTATCGACGACGGCGATCTCCAACTGATCGCTCATACCGTAACTTCTCTCGACGTTGATTCTGGTTTCAGCAATGATCCGATCGCCTGATTCGAGGCGCACGATCGGGCTCTCACCTGAATTGAGAAATGCTGAAATCTCGTGAAGCTGCCGCGAGCCCGACGGCAGTTGAACATCCTTCACGTACTCGCGCACCTGAGGATTTGGGTTGGGAGTGGTCTCACAGTGAACTATCAACCGGCCAACGATCGACGGGCCCTGATTCGCAATGCTAACTCTGAATGGCACCCAGCTTCCGCTCCAGCTGCTGATTTCGAGCCGGCCGAATCCGGCGCGCACAACCAGCTCAAGATTCTCGGCGCGCACTACACCCGGCTCCGCGGCGCCGTTCTCTTGCGCGCGAGCCGGGCGAGCCGTGAGAAGGCATCCGATGAATAGACAGACGAAAATCGCAGAGGCGATGATTCTCGAGGCCCGTCTCGCCCAGCTGCTTCGCAGTCTTCCCGATGTTGGGTCAATCAGTCGCACCGATTTGGAATGGATGTTGATGCTCAAATAGACCTTCCAGGTTGTCGCAATGCTTCAGACTATACAATCATTCAGATGCACTGTTCAACAAACACAATTCACGGCCAAACTTCCATGCCAAAGCGGTTGAAAGATGCTAGATTAACAAACGAATAAGCCCCGTTGGGGATTAACGAATGAACAAATGTTTAGAGTCACCGTTTCAGGCTGAACCCACCGGAATAAGACAAGTTAAAGCTCGTGCTGTGAACTTGCATTGTGATCTCACCTTGTATTCTGAACTTACTTCGAATGGAGATTGACTGATGAAGTTTTCCACCAAGGCGATACACGCCGGTCAAGAGCCCGATCCGGCTACCGGCGCGGTTAGCGTGCCGATATATCAGACCTCAACCTATGCCCAGGAGGGATTGGGCAAGCACAAGGGGTTTGAATACGCCCGGACCCAGAACCCTACTCGCGGGGCGCTCGAGCAAAACCTGGCGGCGCTCGAGGGAGGACAAGCCTGCTTTGCGTTCGCATCGGGAATGGCCGCGACGAACGCGGTGATGACATTGCTCAAGTCCGGCGATCACGTGATCGTCAGCGATAATACTTATGGGGGCACGTTTCGCCTGTTCGACAAGGTATTGAGGAACTTCGGGCTCGAGTTCAGTTACGTGGATGCGACCCTTGGTTGCCTGAGCCGCTGACGCCTTGGT
>CAZOOE010000227.1:0-10074 GCA_964581275.1 uncultured Clostridia bacterium | reverse complement strand
AGTGCGACCTTGCCAAGGTCGAAGTCGCGGGTTCAAATCCCGTCTCCCGCTCCAGGAATTCAGGGCGAAGGCCACGGTTCTAAGATAGACAGAGTGGCCTTCGCCTTTCGTTTGAGAATTAAGGCGGCGTAGCCAAGTGGTAAGGCAGAGGTCTGCAAAACCTTTATCCATCGGTTCGATTCCGATCGCCGCCTCCATTTTCTCTTTGTTTCTCAGTAGGTTACCTCTCCACCGCTGATCGTTAGCAGAGAATCTAAAGGCACTGTAGCGAGAACTGTAGCGACCCATCGCATCCCACCCTACCTTTGTGCGACTTTTCGCGCGCTCTATGCGGCTACCTTTCGCATTGCTTCAAACTGGTGTTCCTGGCTTGGGTGAGCGTAACGCATAACCATTGTGAGCCTCGAATGCCCGAGCAACGCCGCAAGCGTCACCAGGTCAACACCGGCTTCCGCGGCTCTCGTGGCGAAGGTGTGTCGGAGCGCGTACAGCTTGAACGGCGCGACTTTCGAGCGTTTAACCGTTGCGGTATGAGCATTCATAAGCAATGCAATATCCTGAAGCGGTTGCGAAGCGGCCAAGAGATACAGCTTCTCTTCATCGGCGGTCAGCACTCGCATCTGTTGGTTGTCTTCGTTCAGGAGCTTGACCTTGCGAACCGGGTTGCCTGGCACGCTGTCTTCGTTGCGGTTGAACAGGATCTTGAGGCAGGCCAATTCTCGGTTGACGGTCGCTGGACGGAACTGCTTCGACTTGTGATTTTTGCGCGCCCTTTTTTTCACCGGCGGAAGGCGGCGCTGTTTCAAGCGCCAGGACTTGTATTTTTCTACCTTTTCGCGATCAATTGAATCGAGTCTGACATTGCCAAAATATCGCAGCAAGGGTTTGCTGTTGCGTAGCGCTTTGTTGTGTTTGGGTGTGCAGCGTGTTCGGTTCGGGACCACTCCAAGAAGGCTTCCAGAGCCACTTTTAGTGTAGGCACCTCTTTTGGTGGTTCGATGCCTACTTCGCCTTTTTCGAGTTGGGTGCGATAAGCGCGCTCGACCGTTTCGGCTGTGCGTTGATTGCGTGACTTTGTGCTACGTTGGACGTGCTTGCCGTTGAAATAAAAGTGAAACCAGTAAACGCGTCCTCGCTTGAAGATAGACATTCTTGCCCCAATTCGTTTAGTTTTCTGCCGGTTTGCTAGCGAGTTATCCTTCGAGCCGGTCTCTGTAACGTGGGCGGCGCCGGCAACTGGCGAGCCGAATATAACGAGCAATTTCGGGGTCGTGATGTCGTGATAGTTCCCGACAATGATGAAGCTGGTCGGAAGCATGCGCCCGACATCGCAAACCACTTGCGAGGTATCGCCAAATGAAGATCCTCAACCTGGGAAACCTGCCACCGAAGTGCGACGTGACCAACTGGCTAAACAGCGGCGGCACCGTCGAGCAACTAAAGCGGCTTGCGGCCGAAGCGCAAGAGTGGACGCCTGAGATCCAAGCCAGTCGGCCCGCAGAAATTCAATCCAGCGACTCGCCGAGTGTTCAGTGGCCAGACCCTCCTGATGACGCCGCAACCGAAGAACGAATGCCAACAGAGATACGAACGTGCCTGTATAAATGGGATGTCACAAAACGATACGCGCCTTGTGTGACAACCCTTCGCTGCGCCGGAATGAACCCGATGTTCCTGCAAGGCCAGAAGCCAGAACCAGGGATTCGGCGTTACCCGAACCGGCGCCCTGCGGAGCACCATCAAGATAATAATAACGAGAAGCTGCGCGCCGAGGACTACGCGAGGAAAGTTCACGTGCCCAACTACCCAACGGCGATACAATTCGACGGCAAATGGAATGGACGGCAATAATGGCAATGGTCTTGTCCACCCAGGGGATCGCCAGCAGGTCTATGAAGCTACCTCGAGCCATTTGACGCTCCGCCGATATCCCACCGGGATTCGGTGCTGGGATAGGATCCTTCAGACGAAACCGATTCTCGCTGAAGCGTAGTCTCTGATGGAGAGTCGTGTCAATCGGTAGTTGCGAGGGTCTGGTAGCACATGATTGTCCAGGCCGATGGCGACGTCGGAGAAGGTGTTCGCGCCCTACCGGGAGGACAAAGAAGAGAGCGACGGTTAGGCGCCCTACCATTCGTTGCTCCGCTCTGGTATTGATCCGCGCTGCTTATCCTTCAACTCAGGATAGCGAGTGAGCCACTGATTGAGTGCCTCTTCAGACCTGAAGAGGTTTATGATTCCTCAGCCACCGCCCATGAAAAGAACTGTTGAAGCTGGGTCTGCGCTTGTGAGTTTCCCCTTTTCAAAGACCACATGTATCCGCGAGGTACCTTCTGGCGAGGAATCGTCTAGTAATGTTCCTACTTCATATTAGCGGCGGCCTCTGCTTTGGACAGTAGTTCATCGAGAGTCTTACGGTCCAGCAGACGGCCATTCACCAATCAGTACAACTAGGGTGAGGATTGATTTTCTCATGGTTGGGGCCTCCTTGTGTGGCTTATAGCACCCTACGTTCTGGGAATGCTGCATAAACTGATCTGGCCTCGAGCATTCCAAGCGTAAGTCGGCGCGCTGATGGTACTGATCAGCGCCAACCTAGAACGAGACCCTAAAGGTAATAACACGCGGGTGTCACGTAGCCCGAATTCTTCACGGTCCGGTCACGCGGGTGTCACGTATCTCGACGTAGCAGGCTAGTGATTTAAGAGACAAGCCCTCTCATCCCTGGGGGTAAAAGACGCCGTTACGTTCGTGGCCTACTTGGCCGAAGACACTAAACGAAGTGTTTTCCGGTCCCGACTGATACATCTTCCCGGCGCTAGTCGCCGACCATTCCATGGTCGCTGTATTCTGGACGAACTGCCCAGCCACGCCGAAAGCCCGATCTCGCACCTTAATCCGGTTCGTTCCCGGAGCCCAGTGGACCTGGAACGACACCGTCGCTGGTTCGGAGTTCCCGTCCATAAGCGCGTTTATCACGTTGAAATAGTCTTCTATTACCAGACTATTCACGATAAGCGATGACATTCCGCTCCCAGGGTCCGCTACAACACTGTTCGCCGAAACAGGGACAGTCCAAAACAAGCCGTTGTCCAGACCCGGATTAAAGTCGTGCACCTGATTGCTGAAGTCGGGGGCCGCCGGCCCCACGAAGAGGTCGATTCAGACGAGGACAAATGCGCCCTGGCGATGGCGGCCGTCCCGTCCGATGTATTCGCCCGACATGAAACGTATGTCCGCATCGAAGAGCAACGGCGTATTTGGGGGAGGCGTGACGCCATCGCCGGTCCAGGTTCCCTGGACATCGGCGGCGCCCAGAACCCCGTTGAAGTCTGTGATGGTGGACAGCTCTGGAGCGGTTCCGGGCAAGTAAACATGAAAGATTTGGCCGTTGCCCAGGAGGTCGAGTCCACCCGGAATCGGGTTCGGTAAAGTTTGTGAAGCCGCGCGAACTGGAGATGGAAGTGCTAGTCCGACTGCCAGCGTCGTACCAGCCGCTTTCAGAAAACTGCGGCGAGAAAGCGCTGCACGCTCCCAGAAATGAGCGTGGCCAGATGGGAATTCCGGCGTTGTGTTCCGGCGGACGAAACTCTGCCGGTCTATTAAGGGTTGCGAAGCGAGGCTTTTCAAGCTCATGGTGGTTCTCCTATGAAAGGCTACCATTTTGCGAGCAATGGCGAAGTCTAGGTGGGTCAAGGAACATTAGAAGCGGGGCGAGTATACTCTCAGGTGTGACCACTGTCAATGGGCGAGCCGCATTGCCTCACCTAAAAATCTTGAAGCAACGCTTTCAGTACTGCCAGCGAGGGCATGTCGTCAAAACCACGCCTAACAAACGCTATTCATGGTTGCGTCGTTCTCAGATCGACAGCCGGGCGGAAGACTCCAGCAAGACACCATGGAACGTCTTCATGCCCAGTTCGGTACTAAAAGGAATACTCCTGCCACCGTTTGGCCATCGAATGGGCTGGCCCGATGCAGTGACAAAAGTCGAGTTACCCGCGAGCGCCGATGTGTACGCCAGACAAAGCATCGCAATGCCGAAGGCGCTTCTAGCAACGAAAGACATTTCTTTCCTTTCATCGTTCTCTCCTTTGGCGCCCACTCGACTTCGGATTCGCTGCGGCACGCGAGTATCGCGTTGCTTTGACATTCCTGAATCCCCAATGTGTCTTTTATGACCGGAGACCCGAACGGCCGGTGGAATGCCGTGATTTCAACTTTTCTTGCTATCTTCAGGCTTGCCTGCCTCGTAAGCGGGAGCCGGATTCTTTCTTGATTCAATCGTCGCCCTCTGTTTCACGCCGGTTCAAAGGTAAGTTGTCAGCGGCTGAAGAACCTTAGCTTGTCAAAATTCAGGTCGAACGATGCGAACGATGCAAACACGATACTCACGTCCGGGCTTAGACCGGCGAACTGCTCGTAAGTCGTTCGCCTGGCGAACACGTTACTTATCCGCGAGAGATCCGTCGGTCCCGGGTCTCTGGCTCCGTTCCCTTCGGTGATGCCAACAATAGTGCCGGTATTTAAGGAGTCATCAGGGAAAATCGCTCCCCACTCCATCGCAATGTTCCCGTCCGAGTTCAGCGTCACCGAGAACGAATTCGTCCGTCTGTTCGCGAACCTTGAAACACTTACCCAATGGACAGTCAGAGAGTCTTCGCTCTGGTCGGCGATCACCAGTCCGGTGATGCCTCCATTGGATGCGCCCGAGGGGTCAAGATCGGTGAAGAACGGTGCGATGCGTGGAGGGCCGGCGAGGAACCCGGCGAGTTGCAGGTCTTCTGTTGTATTGACAGTCTCCGGAGCGCCGAAGGTGAGGTTGCCGTTTGAATTCACCCACACGCTTCGCCAATTCTTTCCGGCAAAGGGAAAGTTGAATCGCAAAGGCAGCTCGGTGGTAACATCGTCGCCGTTGAGCGGAAGAACGGTGCCACGATAAGAGTCGATGGTCAGGATATACCGCCCGGAGTCGGTGAAGATTGTATCGGGTGGCGTCGTCACGGCGAGGGCGTAGTCCCCGTCAGCCGGGATCGTGAGAATCACGCGCGAAAAGGGGGGCGAGGTATTGTCGTTTGAGGCAAGCAGGGTTCCGCCCGGTCCGAACAACTCGATAAGCGTATCCACAAACGGGCCACCTGGATGAGTCTCGGCCACCAGGGTCTCGCCTGCCCGGGCGGTAAAACGATAAAAGTCCACGTCGCCCGGGGTAAGGTCCGCAAATTCCTCCGCTGTATTGAAAGGCAATGACACACGCCTGGCTTGGCGCAAGGAGTTATTGGGTTCAAACCTGTCGGTGAACGGACCGGGCATCGCGAACGTGAGAGTCCTGTTCTCCAGGTCAAAGTCCTGGCTTGTAAACTCTTCGAAGATGGCTGTGTGGCCGTCACCGGGAATCGGCCCGTGTGGCAGCGCGCTGAGGTCCGACTCGTTCTCAGTTAGCGATGTTAGGTTGACTCCACCGCTATACGAAGCGATCCGCACGTATCTGCGTACCGCCGCTAAGAGGTACAAATGAACTGCAAAACCTTTATCCATCGGTTCGATTCCGATCGCCGCCTCCATTATTTCTTGCTCGTTCAATAGCTTACAATTCGTCTGTTGATCACGGTGTCTCGGTCACGTTGACACATCAGAGGGCGGTTACTTTTCTTGCGGAGTCAGAAAGGAATTTGGGGAGTTGTCAGCTCCAGTTCTTTGATTGTCTGCCGCAGTCTTCGGGCCACCAGCTCATGCCACGTTGCATTTGGGTGGCCGTCTACCGGGACCATTGTTTGGCGAGCCGTGAGCGCAGTGGCGGCAAGATCATCCAGGATGTCTACCACAATAGCGCCGCTCTTCCCCGAGAAAACACCCTTGAGCTTTGCATGAACTCCTTTGAAAGCCTCGGGGTAATCTCTAAAGGCTTCGTTCAGGTCACTACTACAATCTGGAAACAGTACGAGTATCAAAGGAATCTTGTGCTGATTGCAGACTTCGTAGAATCCCATCAACGCGTTTCGACAGCATTCCCATGATTCTGACCCGTCCTGGTAGTTGCTCAATATCACCTCAGAGTTTAATCGGCTCAATTCCTTGCTGCTGGCCCAATTCGCGCCGCGCGCCAGACATCCGGCTATGCGAGACTCCTCGGACAAGGTTCGAAACCAGGCGCTCTCGGTAATTCTGAGCGATAGACTTGCATTGCGCTTCCGCTTGCGATAAACGCGACGGTTGGGAGTCAGCTCGGCATCGTTGCTTACGGTGAACCCCAGGACTACTGCGTCAGGGGCGAGTTTTGTCATTTCACACTCCTTGAAATATTGAAGCTCCGTTGCCGTGTTGATTCCTTCGTGGCCGGCATTGAGCGTTTCAAATCGATGGTCACCACCGTTGTTCAGCATCCGCTCGAGCTGGGAAAGAAACACATCATCGTCGTCTACAGCCTTCCCAAAGGTAAACGAGTCTCCGACGCCCAGAATGCGAAAAGTGCCCGCCGGTTTGGTTGGAGAGAAGTCCTTGCCTCGCCAGCCAGCAGCGTTGATGTGAACCCTTGCTCCCGCGTGAATGCCCTCCCAGCCGGGTGTGTACTCAAAGCCAATCGAGCTCTTCGATCTCTGATATAAACCGATCCCTGTTGGAAGGCCGGGCTCGGCGGACCCGACGCCGAGGAGTCTCAACAAGCCTTCCAGCAAGAGAAGGAAGACGGCGTAAACTAAAGTTGTAAAAAGGACCTTCTTCTTCTTCGACAACTTGATCGGCGCGCCTTGAGTTTCTTCGTTGCTCGAGTCAACCTCTGCCATACCTGATCTCCACGATGTGAAATCCGGATGATTCTCCGACCGGAGGCCTGAGTTGCTCAATGGATCATTTCTCCGACAAGCGTCCGACTTCGCGAATCGTCATTCCAAACAAGTGAATCGGATCATTCGATGGCGGCTTGCTTGGCCGGATAGCTACGCTTAGGCGTCCTGAACGAAACGTTCGAAACAGCGCTTCAACGTGCTGCCTGGAGGTCGAGCCGCCAATCTCGATTTGCTTAACCCACGATCCAGTCGCCTGGTCAATGATCACTGCCTCCCATTCGGAATTCGAACTCTCGTCGAGTCCCAGTTGATAAGCCGTGTTCGGCTCAAGCTCCAAAGCACACAAGTTCGCAAAGGATTCGCTGCGCATAGCGACGCCTTCTGAAATGTTGCTCGGCTCCAATAGTCCGGCGAACCTACTCAATTCGGTCTCGTCTGCCTTCCACACCTCGCGGGCTTCGGCGATCTGTTGATCGCTTACGTGCCCGCGCCATCGCCCAAACATCTGAAAGGATCTTGGGCGAAAGACGAGGTACTTCGGATCGACGCCGGTGTAAAAGACAGCGAAGTTCCCATACGGCGTGTCCCTCAGCTCACCGAGCAGGTAGCGAATCTTGCTCAACTGGTTCTCCCAGTGTTCCGGGTTCTTATGGCGCGTCAGGAGAGCATAGTCCTTGCCTTCGATGTCGACCAGATCCATCATTCGCGGCTCGATCGATGCGAAGCAGAGGTCTGCCTCAGGAAAGGCGATCGCGATCACCGGGGCGGTGACCGCTACAGGGCACACACCATCAGGAACCAGGCTTCTGAGCGTTTCCTTGAATTCCTCGAACGAAGCCAACTCGGGGTTGCGCACTTCGCGCAGATAGCTCCTTTGCTGCTTGGCGAACAAGTACCCATACGCCAGGACCGAAATCACTATGCATGTCATTCCGAGACCGTAAGCAACCTTCGACAACGGACTCTCTTTGCGTCGCAGCTGCAGGACCTGGTTTAGCGCATCGCTTGAGAATACGCCGACACATAGCGCAAACCAGACGGACAAATTCACCACGTAGTAGTTGACCTTGCGTGTCATTATTGCGAAAAAGATCATCGCAAAAGTAGTAACTACAAGGAGGCGGACCCTCGGCTCGCTCCTTAAGCTCCCGGTTTTCACTGAACGCACGAGCCGCACGATTAGATAAATGAAGGCAACCGCTGAGAGGAACTGAAATACATGAGTCAGCGTTCGAGGCGTGCTTGAGAATAGCCCGCTATTGGAGTACCAATCGACGTAGCGATCCGGCTCGTCCAGCACATTGCGCCACCATCCCGAGCTCGTAAGAAAGCCGAAATGAGAGTTGTCGCCGCGGTTCTGCATGCGGAAGTTATTGTAGTCAATGATGTCGGAGACGATTTCATATGAAGTAGCCGCGAATGCGCCCAGCCCAAAACAATACAGTTTCTTGGAGGAAAAGAGTCGCAGGCCGGTTCTCATTAGCATCAACAGGCAAATCGCGCCAACCATATACAACGTATTGAGGTGACACATCAGTCCTGCTCCCGCCGCCAGGCCTGACGCCAAGTAGAGCACATTTCGTTTACGCTCCTCTGCAATTTCGTACAGGTAGAAAGCGCCAAGAGCAAACATGCCCGCGGCAAAGTCGTCGCGCAGCATGCGGCTGCGTTCGAAGAACAATCCGTCGGAAATCAGCAACAGTACGGCTACCAGAGCCGCTCGCCAATCAAACATCAGCCGCCCGATCAGATAAATCATCAGCAACGTAACCGCGGCCGTAAACAAGTTGAACGCGCGTCCCTGAAGCAATCCTAGGCCGAACACTTTGTAGAACCCGCTCAGCATAAGAAAATAAACCGGGCGGTAAGAATGCCAGACGTTCTCGATATTTCCCCCCAGATAACGCCACAGGGGAACGGCCAACTTTCCTCTATGCAGGATTTCATATGGGACTTGAAGCATGAATGCCTCATTGCCTTTATCGGGAACAGGAACGGTGCCGAGACGTTGAGCCGCTAGGAATACGAACCCGCCGATGATCAGAGCCAGTAAGGGCCAGTCAAAATTACGTCTGAGCGAATTCATCATTCGGAGAGATCATACGAAATTTCACGAAGAAATGCAGTGTGGTATTGGACCTTTTACGAGCAGGCCAGGGAAACCGGGTTGTCAGCACTGGGGGGGCCTTGACTCGTTGTGTCGGGTCGGACGGTCAGTCGCGATTCGGTCAGCAGGACCGGCGCAGCGCCGATGTCTTTAGCGCAGTCGACGAATAATTGGATGTTGAGCTTGTACTGCCTGAGACCCTTTGACCCCGGTAACCTTTTTCATTGATATGATAGTAGATGCTTCCGTTCGGACCCTCGCCTCCATAGGCTGTCAAATCCTTTTGCGGGAGAACGTTCCTGGCGAACAGCGACGGCACATACTGCATGCTTCTGTTTTTTTCAGAATCTCCGGCGTGATGTAGCCGACCTCTGAGGTCTTCTGACATACAGTTCGGCAGCCGCAAAGGCGAAGAGACCGGTCACCAGCATGAGTATCAAGACAAATGATAGCTTTTTTTTCAGACTCAGCCGGGCAGTTCCCGAGATGTGCGCGATGATGATGAATCAATCAATGGGAAACTCCTTTTGCCCACTAGAGCGCTCCTCGAACTCGGGTTGGTCTCCCTTCTTGAGAATGCAGTCTTCAAGAACCAGGTAATCCATTTCCGTTCTCATGAAACAGCGATAACTATCTTCCGGCGAGCACACCATAGGTTCGCCACGTACGTTAAAGCTTGTATTCACAATCACCGGACATCCCGTTTTCTTATAAAACGCGTTGATGATATCCCAGTAAAGGGGATTCAGATCGCGCCTCACTGTCTGGATTCGCGCGGAGTAATCAACATGCGTGACCGCAGGAATTTGTGAGCGAGTCGTGTTGAGCTTTTCAATCCCCCACAACGATTCCTCCTCCCTCGTTAATTTCAAGCGGCGATTATCGACGACATCAGCCACAAGCAGCATATACGGACTGTCGGTGTCTAACTCGAACCAATCGGCTACATGCTCTCGTAGAACGCTGGGCGCGAATGGGCGAAAGCTCTCTCGATACTTGATCTTCAAGTTGATTACCGATTGCATCTGCGGCGATCGCGCATCGGCGATTATACTGCGCCCTCCCAGAGCCCGCGGGCCAAACTCCATTCGACCCTGATGCAGGCCAATGATTCTCTGTGTTGCAAGGAGCTCTGCAATCACTTCCGGAAGATCTGTCCTACTGTATTTCTTATAGGGCAGA
>CAZOOE010000226.1:3076-10093 GCA_964581275.1 uncultured Clostridia bacterium | reverse complement strand
CTCGGCTACATCGGCCAGGTCAACCCGAAGCAGCTTGATCTCCCGGCATTCAAAGATGCCGGATACAAGTCCGGTGACATTATCGGACAGGGCGGAATCGAAGCCGTCTATGACCGCGTGCTTCGCGGCAAGGAGGGGATGCGGCGTGTGATCGTGGATAGCCGAGGCGTCCCAAAGGCTGAACTCGAGAAGATCGACCCGATCAAAGGCCAGGATCTTTACACGACGCTGGACCTCGACATTCAGCGGGTGGCCGAGCAACAGTTTTATTCCAAAAACGAGACCGGCGCGGCGGTGGCGGTGAACCCACAAAGCGGGGAAATACTTGCGATGGTTTCGGTGCCGAGCTTTGACCCGAATGTGTTTGCTCGCAATGTCGTTTCCACCGAGAACCGAAAGGAAGTCGCGGCGATTGTGAATGACCCGTCTCATCCGATGTACAACAAGGCGACTCAGGGCACATATCCCACGGGCTCTACGTGGAAGATTATGATGGCAACCGCGGCACTGGAAGAAGGAGTGATCACTCTAAAGAACTCCCGAATCGCCTGCGGAGGCGGCATCCAAGTCGGAAATCGCTTTGTGCACTGCGGAAAAAACCACGGCCAACCCGACATTCATCTCGCGATCGTTCATTCGTGCGATGGATACTTTTATCGGCTCGGGCTCAAGATGGGGGTCGATATGATCCACGATTGGGTAAGCCGATTCGGCATGGGACAGAGAACCGGCGTCGATCTGCCCGGCGAAGTGAGGGGGATAATACCGAGCCGCGAATGGAAGAAGAGAGTCAATCCGCGGGACCCGGAATGGAAGGACTTCGACACCGTGCTCGCATCGATCGGCCAGGGTTCGGTCGCGGTCACCCCGATTCAACTGCTGCACGCCGAATCCGGGATCGTTATCGGCGGCGAGTTTCACACACCGCACTTGTTCAAGGAGGCGAAGGCCACGCAATTGCGGGATGTTGCTTACTACGATGACAAACCGATCGAGCTCAAGCTGTCTGAGCTTACGATAAACACGATCGACTACGGCATGTGGGGAGTGGTCAACGAAGGGGGCACTGCCGGCGGCGTGGGCTTCCCTCGCGAAATCAATGCCGGCGGCAAGACCGGCACCGCGCAGGTGATTGCAAAAGAAAAAGTCCGCGGCAAAGAACACAAGGATCACTCTTGGTTCATAAGCTTCGCGCCGATGCACACCGATCAGAAGCCTGAGATTGGCGTCGTGTGCATAACGGAAAACGGGGGCTGGGGCGCCTCGGCGTCCGCGCCAAAAGTGAAGATGATCGAAGCCGCGTACTTTTCGAAGAAGCTCGGACGGTCGATTCTTCCCGAGCTGGTGGCGTTAAACACACCGCCGAAGGTTGAAGCAGGACGCGGCGCCGCCGGTGCGCGATCGGTACCGGATACAGATCGCAAGCGCCGCCCGGTTACGCAGTGAAGGCGTTCAGCTTCGCAGTTTTTGACACCGGTGATTCTAGGCTCTCCGCGAGTTATCCTGATGCCGGACGCGATAGGTTGTAATGGTTGATATCAGCCAAAGAAAACTAAAAGACGTAGACTGGCTGCTGCTGGCGGCGCCCATCGCGCTAACAGCGTTTGGCTGCATCGGCATAAGCAGCAGCGCGCCGGATAGTGGCTTTGTCAAGAAGCAAATCATCTCGCTCGGAATTGGCCTGGTGATCGCAATCGCGATAATGTTCACCGACTATCGCAAGATCGTCTTCAACGTCGCGCCGTTCTTCTATGCTGCGGTGCTGGTGTTGCTGGTCGTAGTGCTGGTCGCTGGAACTCAGATCAACGGAAACAAGGCGTGGCTGCGTATTGCTGGTTTCAGTTTGCAGCCGAGCGAGTTCGCGAAGGCCGCGACCATACTCATGCTCGCGCGCCACCTGGCTCATCTCCGCCAAGCGTCGCTTTCGATAAAAGACATGATCATCATGGGCGCGATAGCCCTGCCGCCGGTCATCCTTGTTTACGCCGAGCACGACACCGGCACTACGCTTACGTTCGGCGCGATACTGGCCACGTTTTATTTCCTGGGTGGCACCCGCAAGATATTTCTGGCGGTTGGCGTTGTCGCAGTGGCCGTCGGACTGGTCGCGGTCTATCCACACCTCAAGCGCTATCAGATCGAACGCATCAACGTCATCATTCATCCCGAGGAAGCCGACCCGAAGGGATTCGGCTATCAGACCATTCAATCAGTTATCGCGGTCGGCTCAGGCGGCGTCACGGGGAAGGGAGTTGGGCACGGCACACAGGGCAAGCTCGGGTTCCTGCCGTTTGCCTGGACTGACTTTATTGGCGCGGTGATCGCCGAAGAGACCGGACTTGCGGGTATCCTGCTTATGATGGTTCTCTACCTGTTGCTGATATGGCGGCTGATCGCGGTGGCTAAAGCGTCGCGCGAGCGGGCGGGCTCGCTGTTGGTCATGGGCTTCGTGGGATTGATAGCGTTTCACATTCTATGCAATCTTGGTATGGTCGTGGCAATGATGCCGATCATGGGTATTCCGTTGCCACTGATGAGCTACGGCGGGACTGCGGTGATTGCAATGTTCATTGGAGTTGGCTTGGCCTTGAGCGTGCGCATGAGAAGGTTTGTGAATTAGATGGCGGGCGAGCGCACCGACCGGTCGGAGGAAGCATGAGACCGGAACAGGAATCTCTAGAAGAAGTCCGAACAAACCTGTCGAGCGCCTCGATGACCCGGCGACTGTATCGGGTGACCCCGAACTACCAAGATTCGTCTTGGCATTGAAGCATATTTGGTAGACGAGTGCTGAATATGGATTACCGAGGAGCATTAGACTCCATTCTTCCACTGGTCGAGAAGCCCGCGCGCTATGTGGGCGGGGAATGGAACACCGTTCAAAAACCGGCCGGCGAGATCAACCTGCGCATCGCGCTCTGTTTCCCGGACACCTACGAGATTGGGATGAGCCACCTCGGGCTCAAAATCCTCTACAGCCTGCTCAATAAGCGCCAGGGATGGGCCGCCGAGCGTGTCTACGCGCCGTGGCCCGATATGGAAGCAAAGCTCAGAGAGCGTGCCATTCCGTTGCTTTCGCTTGAAAGCTACACCCCGCTTAGCGATTTCGACGTCGTCGGCTTCTCACTCCAATATGAGATGACTTACACAAACGTGTTGACGATGCTTGACCTCGGTGGCGTACCGCTTCATACGCGAGAGCGCACGTTTGATTCCCCGTTGGTGATCGCAGGTGGACCGACGGTTTATTCGTGCGAGCCGGTAGCTGACTTTATCGACGTGTTCGTGATCGGCGACGGCGAAGAGGCTTTCCCCGAGTTGGTCTCACGCTACATCGAGTTGCGAGAATCCAACCTGGAACTGACCCGTGAGCAGCTCCTGAAGGAAGTCGCGCGCATTGAAGGGATGTATGTGCCGTCGGTTTATCCAACCTCGATCAGTCCGCATCACGGCTTGCTGATTGTCGATAAGCCGGAAGACCCGGATCTCCCGTTTCCGATTCGCCGGCGGGTGGTTCAGGACATCAACCAGTATCCTTTCCCGTCGGACTCGCCGGTACCGGCGATCGAGGCGGTGCACGACCGCGTGGCGATTGAGATCGCTCGTGGTTGCGTCGACGGGTGCCGCTTCTGTCAGGCAGGTACGATCTATCGCCCGGTCCGCGAGCGCGACCCGAAGCAGATCGTCGATACGATCATCGACGGAATTGAGAAAGGCGGCTACGACGAAACAAGCCTGACTTCGCTGTCCACCGCCGATTACACCTGTCTCGAGCCGCTAGTCAAGATGCTTGGCGCCGAGCTCGAGCGCCGAAAAGTCAGCTTCTCGGTCTCATCGCTGCGCGCGTCGGGCGTCACCGAGTCCCTCGCCCGCGAGATAGCCCGCGTTCGCAAGACCGGTTTCACAATCGCGCCCGAGGCGGGAACTCAGCGAATGCGCGACGTGATCAATAAGAACATCACCGAACAGGACGTGATCAACTCTTGCTCCGTTGCCTTCGAGGAAGGCTGGTCCGCAATGAAGATGTATTTCATGATCGGGCTGCCGACGGAAACAGATGATGACGTGACCGGCATCGCCGAACTGGGCAGAAAGGTGCGCGAGCTTGGCAAGACTAAATATAACAAGAACGTAAAGGCGACCTGTTCGGTTTCTTACTTCGTGCCAAAGCCGCACACCCCCTTCCAGTGGTGCAAGCAGGAAGACATTGACTCGATAAAGCGCAAGCAGCGAATGCTGAAAGAGCTTGGACGCCGCTACCGCATCGACGTCAAAGTGCATCATGCGGAGACGTCTTTACTCGAAGGAGTAATCTCACGGGGCGATCGCGCGCTTTGTAAGGTGATCGAGCGAGCGTGGCGGATGGGATGCCGATTCGACGGCTGGACCGATCATTTCGATTTCGAGAAATGGATGGACGCGTTCAGGCTCGAAGGCGTCGGGATCGAGCCCTATCTTCAGGAGTTCCCGGTTCGCGAGTTCGACAAGCCCGGCGCGCCGCTGGTGCAGCTTCCGTGGGACCACATCGACACGCTTGTGAAACGCGAGTTTAATGCGCGTGAGTACCTGAAGGGGATCAAGGCTAAAATCTCCCCGCCGTGCGAGTTACCGGTGAAGATCATTGACGGGCGACCAACAGCTATCGCCCCATCACACGCGGAGTTCGAGCGCGTAGCGTCGCAGCCACTGCTGTGCTACGCGTGCGGGCTCGAGTGTGATCTGACCAAGTCGCGCGACCATCTTGGAGAGGCCTACGCGCTACACCAGGAAGTTCGCACCTATGAAGAACGAATCGCGGCGGTGAAGGCTTCGATCGGACCGCCGCTTGTAGAGCTTCAGGGGTTGGGAGTAAGGGATCAGGGGTTAGCCCCAACCCCCGACCCGCAACCCCGAACCCCCGTCTTCCGGTATCGAGCAACGTTCGAAAAAGGCGAGGAAGTAAAGTACCTTTCGCATCTCGACCTGACTAGAGCGTTGCCTCGCGCGTTCAGACGTGCGAAGATCAGGCTTGGCTACAGTCAGGGATATCACCCGATGCCGTTGATTCAGTACGGGCCGGCCCTCGGCGTTGGTACGGTGGGCGACAATGAGTTGATCGACTTTGAATCCGCCGAAGAACTGGAGGAGATCGATTTTCTTGATCGGATCAACCGCGCCTTACCCCCGGGATTGAGGTTCAAGTCGTTGCGGAGTCTGCCGGCCGGGGGGCCCTCGCTGATAAAAGAGGTCAACCGCGCGGAATACTCGGTTTTGCTGGACACGCCACAGATCGAGGCGGCCGTCGGGCGAATCCGAGCCCAACGAAGTGATCTGGCGGCGATGGACGCGCGCGGAATTCATAGCAGTTTGTTTGAAGCCTTCATTGCCCGGGAGTCGTGTGTGATCGAACGGGTGCGCAAGGACAAGCGTCAGCGAGTAGATGTGCGACGCTACACGAAGGATTTGGCCCTGGTTGAGGACCAGAGCAGTCTTCGCATCGTGACCGAAGTGTCGCCGAACGGCGGCGTAAAGCCGATTGAGGTCATGGCCGCTGTTTACGGCCTGACCGAGACTGAGACGACTTCGCTCAGCTCCCGCGTGCGGCGCCTTCGGTTGTATTCAGAAGATCAAACGAGCCACCCTGTGGGCTGGATTCAACGGGTGGCCGCCGCTCAGATGAGCGAGCAAGGAGACAAGTTGCGAGTGACCAGCGGTCACTCATAGGTATCTCATAGGTTTGTGCCGTAAAGCAGCACGGGTAAGGTTTTGACATTCGCCTTCTCGGGTGAGGTGATACGATCGCCGATCTTCGAGTGAGGCGGCCGCTGCAGTTTGACAGCGCATCGGTAAAGATTCCAAGGCAGAGCAATCGAATTGTGACGCGAGGGCTGACACCTTCAGCGAGACTCGCTAAACGAGCTTGCGCCGGACGTTGAAAACGCGTTGGCAAGGCTCACGGAGCTAAAACTCAGTTCATCTGCTCTCGGCTAATCTGCGGTCTGGGCGCCAGAGGCCCGTCGTCATCCACCTGCGGCAAACTTACCCCTGAAGGCACCACCAACATCAGGAGAATTCATGGCGAAAGAGCTGATCATTAGTGCAAACGTGCACGAAAAAAAAGTGGCAATGCTGGAAGACGGCGTGGTCACCGAGTTTTACGTAGAACGCAGAGACGAGAATCAAGGAGTCGTCGGCAACCTGTACAAGGGCCGCGTGATGAAAGTGCTTCCGGGAATGCAGTCGGCCTTCGTCGATATCGGGCTTGAACGCGACGCCTTTCTTTACGTGTCCGACTTCACTGAGTTCATGGAGGAGGACGAGATCGACTTCCGCGAGGTGGGCGAAGGACCGCGTGTTCCTCCTCCCAGACTCGACGACCGCTCAAGGCGAGGCGACCGGGCAAGACCCGAACCCGTGTCTGCTGCCAGACCCGCTCCTGCGACGGTCCCTTCGCGCGACGAGGAAATACCAGTTGAGAGGCCCGTTCGCATCGAGGACGCGGTCGAGCAATTGGCCGAGATTGCCGATGAAAGCATGATACCGCCCCCCCCACCTGAAGAGGATATTCCCGAGCAGGGAGCCGATCAAACCGCACCGGTCGGGGCATTCCCCGTCGAACGCGTAACCGATGAAGAGCTTGCTAGGCCTGAGGACGCCGGTCAGACGGGGGAAGCCTGAATTGGACGATCGGCCGTCGGCGGTCCACTCGATGCCTTCCTGAATCGAAATCGACAGGACGGCAGCGCCGTGACCCTCGGGCAGTTCGATTTCCCGCGGCGACGCGTCGTAGGGGTCCTTCCAGAGGGCAATTACCCGGCTGCGATCCGCCTGGCCACCCGACGGCTTGCTGAGGGCGCACATCCCGAGGCTCGTAAATGACAGCACAGAGGTGCCTGGATCGTCCGCCAGTGTAGTGGCGTGACGGGCGGGCCAGCGCTCCTTGAGTTGCGGACCGTCCATCAGCAGGGCAATCACAAGGTTCGGCCCCACCACGCGCACCACGTCGGCAACCGGGTCCGGACGCGCAAGGTCCTCACA
>CAZOOE010000226.1:0-3066 GCA_964581275.1 uncultured Clostridia bacterium | reverse complement strand
AACCGCACCGGTCGAGGCATTCCCCGTCGAACGCGTAACCGATGATGAGCTTGCTAGGCCTGAGGACGCCGCTCAGACGGAGGAACAGATTGCCGCGCCGGACTCCACTGAGCCGGAGGAGAGACCAAAGCGCGGTCGCGGCAGGAAACCAATTGAGCCCAGAAGAAAAATAGCCAAGACCGACGAGAAGGCGACAAAAGGCGCGGGCCGAAGAGCGGCGCCCAGGGCTGGCGCAAAGCGGGCAAGTCGCCGCGGCGTGGACGATGAACCAACCGAGGTGGAGATCGCGCAGTTTCAGCGCGTCACCGATGAGGACATTCGGCAGGAAGCCGGGGAGCTTCTGAAGGACGCGATGGTTCAAGAGAAGATCATCGAGCAGGTACACACCGCCGAATTTCAAACCGGCGGCTTTCAACCTGAACCCGAGCCAGAATGGCGAGTGGGCAGCCTCCGCTCTTTGGCGGAACGCGACTCGGGATTTCAGCGCGTGGTTGACGAGAATGCCGAGGCTGCCGCGCGCGAAGACGCGTCGCGCTCAAACGTCGAGGCTGTGCCGCAAGACACCACCACAGCTCCGCTCGAAGAGCCAAAGACTTCACCATTCAGGCACATATCCGACGTAGTGCGCGGGCTCTACGGACGTATTCAATCCGGACCTTCGAGCGAAACGATGGAGGCAGGCGAGCGAACGATTTCACTCGAATCTGTCGAGAGTGACTCGAATGCGGGTCCAACTTCGACAGCTGGCGATGCCCCTGGCGAAGGCGCTGTGAGTCACCCGGAACCGTCTCTCGAAGAAGACCGCGACGCCGAAGTGCGAGACCGCGGTTTTCGCAGCGATTTTGCTGTACGGCGTGGTGGAAGAGGACGTCGAGGTCGTGGCGGTCGTCGAGAACCGCCGGCGGCGGCATCGACGCCGCCCCCCGGGGAGGAGGGTGCGGCAGTGGCGGCGCCAGCGCCTGAAGGGAGCAGCCCAGTCGATGCGGCTCCAGTGCAGCCAGAGAGTCCCGTTCCGGAGGAGTCGAATCCAGTGGAGACGAGGCCATTCGAATCTCGGCCGGATGTCGCGCGGCCAGTTGAAACCCGACAGGCTCCGGCTCGGCCTCAAGGCCCTCGACCACAGCGAAGCCCGGACCAGCGCAGACCCGAGCCGCGCAGACCTGATCCACGCGGTCCTGATCCACGGGGTCCTGAACAGCGCCGGCCGGAACTCGGTCCCTCGCGCCGGCCCGATCGCACCGGCGCCCCGACGATCAGCGAGCTGCTCCACGAGGGTCAGGAGATTCTTGTCCAGATTGCCAAAGAGCCAATAGCCAAAAAGGGTGCGCGCATCACTTCTCACATAGCTCTTCCCGGGCGCTTCATCGTATACATGCCGACGGTCAACCACATCGGCGTTTCGCGAAAGATCCCCAACGAAGTCGAGCGCATCAGGTTGAAGCGAATCGTTACCGCGCTTCGAGACCGGGAAGGCGCTACCGGCGGCTTCATCGCCCGAACTGCGTGCGCGGGGCATTCCGAGCAGGAGCTTGCGGATGATATGCGCTACTTGCTGCGCACGTGGGCCGACGTCAGAAGGAAAGCCGAGCGAGTCAAGGCGCCAGCGCTGACGCATCGCGACCTCGATCTGGTCCAGCGAATCCTACGTGACCAAATGTCGGACGAGTTCACTGCTATTCGCATCGATAACGAGGTCGAGTATGCGCGAATCGTCGAGTTTGTGAATCGCGTCCAGCCAAAACTGGTCAAACGTGTGAAGCTCTATACAGCAGACCAGCCGATTCTGGAAAAGTACGGCGTGCAGTCTGAGATCGACAAAGCCGTTCGCCCGCGAGTGTGGTTGAAGTCGGGCGGCTACATCGTGATCAATCAGACCGAGGCTCTGGTCGCCATCGATGTGAACACCGGCAAGTTCGTGGGCAAGTCCGACAAGCTCGAGGACACTATCACCCGAACCAACCTCGAGGCGGCGAAGGAAATTGTACGCCAGGTAAGGCTTCGGGATCTGGGCGGTATCATCGTTCTCGACCTGATCGACATGGAAGAGCGAAAGAACCGTCAGAAGGTGATGATGGCATTGCAGCAGGAATTGTCGCACGACCGTTCGCCGTCGAAGATTCTCTCGATCAACGACTTCGGCCTGGTCGCGATAACTCGCAAGCGCGTGAAGCAGTCGCTCGAACGCACGCTGTGTACACCCTGCCCGTATTGCTCGGGCGCGGGTATGGTGAAATCAGCCCAAACGATGTGCTTCGAGATACTCGAGCAAGCCAAGGCAATGTCGAAGCAGTTGGCGGGCGCAAGCGACGTGATGCTGCGAGTCTCCCCACACGTAGCGGAGTCGCTGCGTACAACCGAGCGCGAAGTTATGGAAGAGGTCGAAGCGCATTTCGGTACCCCGGTAACAATCGAGCCCGATCCTAATCTTCATCAGGAACAGTTTGATTTCGCGGTGATGTAGACCGCATCGGCAAGATCTGGTCAAATCCGTCGCATCAGTGGTCTATCAGTTTCGAGGGATCCCCTTGACAGCCATAGACCTCGGAGAGCACTGATTGGGGGGGCGCGGATACTTTGTGGAGAGCCAGCAGTCTCCCATCTTGCACTATCGAACTGAAGCGGCGCTGGCGTAGAAGATCCCGTTGAACAGAAACTTGAAGGTGCCGTGCGGCTGAGCTCGCTTCAATACTTCAGGACCCAACAGCAGGACTTTGCCTTTGCCGACCTGAGCTCCTATCGCAGCGGTCATACCGTGTGCGAGCGGATGTGTGATGTCGACGCGCGCTGGTAGTGGGAGCGAAAGTCGAGGTTCTGATGCAGTGACCTCAAACGTCATTGTGGGCGCACTACTGAAGCCGCACGACCGGCTTCAGCGCCGCCCGCCAGGTGCGCGTCCCACCACTTCAACTCGTGATAAAAGCGATGCACCGTATTCCACGGAGTCCAACCGCCGTGATACGAATCGGGATAGCGAATAAACATCGCGGGTACGCGGCGGTTCTTCAACGCGGTTTACATCTGCTCAGCATTTTCAATCGGTAATCGCATTATGGTTTCGCCGTGACC
>CAZOOE010000225.1:6164-10124 GCA_964581275.1 uncultured Clostridia bacterium | reverse complement strand
TTGCAGGTTTGTGCGGTGAAGGCGCCCGGCTTCGGCGACCGCCGCAAGGCAATGCTTCAGGACATCGCGATCCTCACCGGCGGCAAGGCGATCACCGAAGACCTCGGTATCAAGCTCGAGAGCATTCAGCTTGGAGACCTCGGGCGGGCGAAGAAGGTCGTGGTCGATAAGGACAACACCACGATCGTCGAGGGCTCCGGCAAACCGAGCGAGATCGAAGGCCGCGTCAAGCAGATTCGCACTCAGGTCGAAGACACAACTTCCGACTACGATCGCGAGAAGCTACAAGAACGGCTTGCGAAGCTCGTAGGCGGCGTGGCGGTGATCAAGGTCGGTGCTGCTACCGAGACCCATCTTAAGGAGAGGAAGTGCCGCGGTGAAGACGCCTTGCACGCGACCAAGGCGGCCGCTGAAAAGGGCATATGTCCCGGCGGAGGCATTGCCTTCAACCGCGCACAGAACGCCCCCAAGAACTTCAAGGTCGACAATGACGACGAGAACATTGGCGTCGGCATCGTGAAGCGCGCGCTCGAGGAACCGCTACGCCAGATCGTGGCAAACGCCGGCCAGGAAGGCGCTGTGGTTGTCGACAAGGTCAGGTCGAACAAGTCGGCGAACTACGGCTTCAACGCCGAGTCCGAGGAGTACGGCGATATGATCGCGATGGGCGTGGTCGATCCGACCAAGGTGACCCGCTACGCGTTACAGAACGCATCGTCAATCGCTGGCCTGCTGCTCACGACCGAGGCTCTGATCTCGGAGGTTCCGGAGCAGGAGAAGGAAGCTCCGCCGATGCCCGGCGGCGGTGGAATGGGCGGATTCTAATCGTCCACGATCCGCTAAGGCGAATCAGAAGGGCCCTGTCTCATATCGAAACGGGGCCCTTTCGATTTTGCTGCTCTTGTTGTCAATTGCGCCGATTAATGCGCGCGAAGGGTAGTCAGCGGCTTGCGAGAGAGCACGTCAACGGTTGCCAGGGTTCCCACAACGGTGACCAGCAGGATCGTAGCGCCAATCCCGCCGAAGTTTACTACCGGCGTGAAGCTCCACGGAATCTCGAACACCCACCGTGAAGTCGCGTAGCTAAGCCCCACTGCTGCAAGCGACCCGATGATGCCGGCCACCAACCCAATCAACCCATACTCGGCAAGCAGGATTTTCAACAACACCTTTCGTTTTGCGCCGAGTGTCTTCAGAACAGCGACTTCATAAATCCGCTGGAACTTTGTCATCGCGAGCGAGCCGATCAGGATAAGCGCGCCAGTCAACAGAACAAAGCTTGCGACGAATGACACCGCCAAAGCTATGTTGTTGATGATTCGCTCGATGGCCCGCGCGACGTCCGCTACATCGATAACCGATACGTTTGGGAACTTGTCGACCAGCGACCGTTGAAATCGTGACCGCTCGACTTCCCCCGTTGGACCGTTCAGGGCGCCCACCAACATCTGGGGCGCGCTCTCAAGCGTTCCCGGCCGAAAAAGAACCACGAACCCCGTTCGCGAGTTTCGCCAGTCCACGTGTCGAACACTCGTAACCCGGGCGGTGAGCTTGCGCCCTTGAACGTCGAATGCGATCTCACCGCCGACATCAAGCCCGTTCAGACCACGGAGGCTCTCTTCGATGGACACCTCCGGCTCCGAAGAAGGTGATTCGTCCCAAAACTTCCCGGCCACTATCGATTCATTTGCTTCGAGGTTCGGCCGGTAGGTTACGACATATTCCCGGCCCAGGCGACCTCGCTCGCGCTTCATCTCAGTATCATTGAGATCGATGTCCTTGCCGTCGATAGCCACGATTC
The DNA here is from genome assembly GCA_964581275.1 of uncultured Clostridia bacterium. Lineage (GTDB taxonomy): Bacteria > Acidobacteriota > Blastocatellia > UBA7656 > UBA7656 > Onstottus_A. The sequence goes on along the minus strand of CAZOOE010000225.1, from coordinate 8,323 downwards.
GGGTTCGAACGGTCGGAACCAGAATCGGAGGGGAACCCATCGTCTCAGTCACAAGATCAGAAACGCCCTGCCGCTGGTCGGTTTGGATGTCGATCAAGAACATGTCCGGCAAATCGCCGGTGCGCCCCCGATCCAACTCGCGATTGAAGTTCGCTTGCAGCGACTGAACCGAAATCACAGCGAATACACCGAGCCCAACTATCATCACGATGATGCGCGTTTGATTGCCGGGACGATGAAGGCTGTTGATCGCCTGTTTCAATGCGAACGATGTCAACGGCCGCGTGCGTCGTACCAGGAAGATCAGCAAGGTCGCGCCAAGATACAAGGCGCCGGCGGCAACCGCCAACCCTCCCAGAAACACCAACCCAACTCGAACTCCTCCTCCTTGCCACGAGACGACAAACAGCAATCCAAAGATTACCACTACCGCAACACCCCATCGCAGAAGGTCCCGTGGACCACGCGCTGAGCCGTCGGTGTCGCGAAGAAGTACGTTCGGTCTTATCTGACGGATGTGAAGAAGCGGCAGCGCCGAAAAGAGTATGGAGATCATTATCCCGACCGCTACGCCTTGCGCGGCTGCTCCGGCTCGTAGTCCGTAGGTCATGTACGGTGGCAGCTTGTCGGCGAAAATCCGCTGAATAAGAATGAGGACCCCTTTGCCGACCAAAACCCCGAATACACTGCCAACCACTCCCATCGAGATGACCTGAGCAAGATAGGCGACTGTAATTCTTCGGCCAGTCGCTCCAATGCACTTCAGCACTGCGATCGCTTTTCGCTTCTGCTCGATAAAGACCCGCGTCACATTCGAGATTCCGATTCCGCCGAGCACCAGGATTACGAGGCCGGTCAGCGAAGAGTAGTCTTCGGCACGCGAAAACGATTCGTTCAGGTTCTCCTGAGAGTCGCGGTACGAGCGGACGTTGATGAGATTGTTTCTGAGCCCGTCTCGAAGCTGCCGCACAAGTGCGCTCATCTTGTCTTCGGGCACCGAAAGGAGAATTTTGCGTCGTGCCCGGCTGCCGAAACCGGTGAGGCCCGCCGCTTCAAGCGCTGACCTCTCGATGAACACTCGTGGACCGATCCGGAATCCCGCTCCGCGACCCGGCTCTTGATCGACAACTCCCCTGACCTGAAATGTGGCGACCCCGATCTTCAGGGCATCACCCACTTGCAGCTGCAATCTATCGAGCAGCGCAACCGAGACGACCGCGCCGTTGTTCTGGATGAGCGAGTAGTCGAATGCCTCGCCGTTCATCAGGGTGAATTCGCCGACAAGAGGAAAACCCGCGTCTATTCCCTTGAGCTCGATCATCATCGCGCCCTCGTGAGCAGAATCCGCGGGTCGCGCCATTGTCGGCGATTCGATCGTTTCGGTCCTTGACCGGGCCACCGGCTGCGTGATGCGATCGATCGCGGCGAGGGCATCAGGCTCCCATGGACGGCCGCTGTCTAGCTGAACATCGGCGGTTAACAGCGTTCGCGCTTCGGAAGTCATAGCTGCGTGCGCGTTTTGAAGCATCGACCGGCCGGCGGCGATCGCTCCAACGCCGATCGCTATGCAAGCGAAGAAGAACAGCAGTCTGCGCCACGACGCCCGAAGCTCACGGCGCGCCATTTGCAAAATGAATCTCACGATCGGCTCGCCTCCATTATGTCTTCCTCTGCACTCAGCTGTTCGGCGTCGCTGTCGCCAACGACTCGACCGTCGCGGAGCGAGATTCGCCGGTCGGCTAATACCGCCAGCTCGTGCTCGTGGGTGACCAGCACCAGCGTCGCATTGCGCCTTCGATTCATCTCGACCATCAACTCAAACACGTGACGTCCGTTGTGCGAATCCAGATTTCCTGTGGGCTCATCCGCAAGCATGATCGACGGATTGTTCGCAAACGCCCGCGCTATCGCGACTCTTTGCTGTTCACCGCCCGAGAGCTGGGAGGGATAATGATGCGCGCGCGCCACCAGATCCACATCCTCAATCAGATGCTGGGCGCGCTCGCGCGCATCACGGGCGCCCGCGATCTCCATTGGCACCAGAATGTTTTCGAGCGCGGTCAGAGAAGGAATCAAGTGAAAAGACTGAAACACGAATCCGATCTTGCCGCCACGAAGTTCCGCAAGCTGGTCTTCATTCATGCTGGTGATCGCCTGGC
>CAZOOE010000225.1:0-6154 GCA_964581275.1 uncultured Clostridia bacterium | reverse complement strand
GCAGCGTAGACTTGCCGCTTCCTGAGGGGCCTATCACCGAAATAAACTGACCGTCCGGAATGGTCAGATCGAGCGAATGGAGAATGGTCAACATCTCCGCGCCCGAGGGAACTACCTTCGAGACCTTGTATAATTCGATCATGAATCGTTTTCTAGTTTACCTCGTTCTTGCAGCAACGTTGGTTCTAACAGCCTGCAGAGCCACGGCTCCAAAGGAGGCGCCGCCGGCCTCGTCCTCCGCCTCCGCGAAGCCTGCGAAGAGTTTACCGAAGATCGTTGCTTTCGGCGACAGTCTCACCGCAGGCCTGGGCCTGCCTCTGGCGTCGAGCTATCCGGCTCTGCTTCAAAAGAAACTTGATGCTGACGGTTTCGCCTACGAAGTGGTCAACGCCGGCGTCTCCGGCGACACAACAGCAGGAGGCGTGAGACGAATCGACTGGGCCCTCGACGGAGACGTCAAGATCGTGATCCTCGAACTCGGGGCAAACGACATCTTACGCGGCCAAGCAGCCGACACGATGAGGGAGAATCTCGCGGACATCATCAAGCGAGCGAAACAACACGGTGCGGCAGTGTTGCTGGCTGGGATGGAAGCTCCGACGAGCCTGGGTATCGAGTACCGCAAATCGGTGCACGATGCTTTTCCGTCTCTCGCACGAGAGTATAACTTGTCCCTGATTCCCTTCTTCCTGGACGGCGTGGCGGGAATTGAATCTCTAAACCAGCGGGACGGTATTCATCCGAATGAGGACGGGACGAAGATCGTAGTTGAGACGGTCTACCGTTCGCTTCAGCCAATGCTGGAAAAACCAGTCCGTTCGACCAGCTGATCTCGCAGATAGGTTACGTCTTTCGATCCGCGATTCTTTGATCACCGTCCTGTGTTTTGATGGTAATATCTCGCTCGCCTCAAGAAGTATCAGGAGAGGTCACTCAAATTGAATACGCGGGTCTTGAATTGTGCGCTCCTTGCAATTGTGCTCTCTCTGCCGGGCATCCTGCTCGATGCCTTTAGTGGCAATGGGGCGTGGAACCGCGATGCCATCGTCAAGGCGGAGTTCATCTACGAACAAGCGCCCTTCCCGTCATGCCACGCCTCCACCATCGCCGAAACAACGGGCGGCCTGGTTGCTGCCTGGTTCGGAGGAACGCGCGAGCGGAATCCTGACGTTGGAATCTGGGTTTCCAGGCGCGACAAGAACCGATGGTCCAAAGTGGTGGAAGTCGCCAACGGCATTCAACAGGGCGGCGAGCGTTACCCTTGCTGGAACCCGGTGCTGTTTCAGCCTGCGAATGGACCGCTGTTGCTCTTCTACAAAGTCGGACCCAGCCCAAGCGAGTGGTGGGGTGTGCTGACGAGCTCAACCGACGGCGGTTCGACCTGGTCCAGGCCGCGACCGCTGCCAGACGGCATTCTCGGCCCGATCAAGAATAAACCTGTACAATTGCGCGACGGCTCGATCTTGTGCGGCTCCAGTACCGAAGACGCCGGCTGGCGAGTTCACATGGAATACACGAGCGACCTCGGCGCCACCTGGCGAAAGAGCGGACCCTTAAATGATCCAAGTCAGTTTGGAGCGATTCAACCTACGAGCCTGGTCTATCCTTCAGGCGAGATCCAAATTCTTTGTCGTAGCCGCCAGGGTAAGATCACCGAGAGTCGGTCCGGTGACAACGGAAAGACGTGGAGCGCGATGAAGCTTACGGTGCTGCCTAATCCGAGCGCGGGCATCGACGCGGTGATGCTCAGCGACGGGCGCGCCCTGGTGGTGTATAACCACACCGAGAAGGCGCGCAGCCCGCTCAACGTGGCTCTTTCATCTGATGGTACGACCTGGAAGGCCGCGCTGATATTGGAGGACCAGCCCAGGGAATATTCTTACCCAGCAGTGATACAGACTACTGACGGATTGGTACACGTGACCTACACGTGGAAGCGCGAGCGAATCAAACACGTGGTGATCGATCCGCGCAAGCTCGAGCTTCGCGATATGCCGGATGGTCGCTGGCCCGGCTAAAGACGTTTCTGGTTTGTGGCTTCTGGTTTCATCGCCTTCGGTGGTGTCGAGGTCATAGCAACTGGTCCATTTACGAAGTGTGGTTGAAAAGGTTGGCAAGCGTAAATCCACACACTAGGAGTGCACCGGAGAACGTGCTAGTCCTGTAGGGGCGGTCCTCCGTGGCTGCCCCTCATCGCGAGATCATTACTCGACCGCTAGAGGGCCTGACCACGGAGGACCGCCCTGAAAGGACTAGTCGTTTAGGCAACTTGAAACCAGATACCAGAGACCAGAAACCGGAAACCAACCGCACCTACAAATGGTGGGTTGTCGTTATGCTCTGGTTCGTATGTTTTTTCAACTATGCGGACCGGCAGGCTATCTTCTCAGTCTTCGAGCTGCTCAAATCGGAAATGCACCTGAGCGATGTACAGCTCGGCGTCGTTGGCTTGTCGTTTATGTGGGCTTACGCTGCGGTCGGGCCAATCGCGGGGCTGGTCGGCGATCGAATCAACCGCAAAAGTCTGATTATCGCCGGGCTTGTCTTCTGGTCACTCATCGCTATTGCGACCGCTCTCTCGACAAAATACTCGCATCTGGTTTTGTTCCGCGCACTGGAAGGCCTCGGTGAGGCGTTTTACTTTCCGGCATCTATGTCCTTGTTGAGCGATTATCACGGTTCAGATACTCGATCGCGGGCGATGTCGATCCATCAGTCGAGCGTTTATGCCGGAACTATCGCCGGAGGAAGCGTCGCCGGCGTGCTGGGTCAGCAATACGGATGGCGTTCGAGCTTCTACCTGTTTGGCTCGTTGGGCATGATGCTCGGGGTGCTTCTGCTCTTGTTACTTCGCGAGCCTTCCCGGAGCCGATCTGACCAGTCAGCCGTGTCCGGCGAGACTCACGCGAATCCCGAACATCGAACTCTGAGCTCCGAGGTCGGAACCTTCAGCTCCCTATCAAGAGCTATTGCCGAACTGTTCACCAATCCGATGGTTCGAATTCTCACCGTGGTTTTCATCGGCGCGAATTTTGTTGCGATGATTTTTCTCACATGGATGCCGTCGTTCCTCTATCGCAAGTTCAACCTCAGCCTCGCGATGGCCGGCATAAGCGCGACTGCTTATTTGCAAGTCGCATCGGTGCTCGGGGTGTTGAGCGGCGGCGTTCTTGCAGACCGGTGGGCCAAGACAAATCGAGGCGGTCGGATGCTGACCCAGGCTATCGGGTTGACGCTAGGCGTTCCCTTCATCTTTCTGGCCGGGTGGACGCTGTCGGTGCCGGTCGTGATCGTTGCGCTCACCGGGTTTGGATACTTCAAAGGACTCTACGATGCGAACATCTGGGCGTCGCTTCACGACGTAGTGGCCCCCGAGCGTCGCGCGTCTGCAGTCGGTTTCATGAACTCTCTGGGTTGGATCGGCGGCGGAGTTGCGCCGGTGGCAATCGCAGCCGCAAGTGAACGCTTTGGAATGAGTGCGTGCATCAGCGCGAATTCGCTGATCTATCTTCTCGTAGCGTCGCTATTGTTCTTCGGCATTCGACGCCATATGCGATCTTCCAGCTTCGTCCTCGCACAGACCCGGCCAGCATGACAAGTGAGTCGATATAGAACAACAGATCAGCTTTTTACGCCTGTCTGACAACCCGTTTCAGCTCTGGCGAAAGTCATTCGAACTCGCGACGCAAGACCTCCAGCAATTGCGATTTGTTTGGTCCGCTGATGGCCTTCTCGACTCGGCTTCGCATCGTCTCGTCGTCGCGATAAATACGCAATGCGGCGATAGCGGAAGTCGCCATCCTGACTTCGCCGGTTTTCAGTACCGAGATTAGGAAGTCGCGCGCTTCGTCGGATCTCGTCAGCGCTACCGGCAACAGCAACGCCTCCTTGAACTCGCGGTCGAACGTGCCAGTCCACTTCTCCTTCAGCAACTCGAAGACTCCGGGGAGCCGTGACTCCGAGAGTGCGAGTGCTGCGTGCTCATAAAGCGAAGGCTGCTCCGGGTCTACAAAGTTCGCGACGAACTCGAAAGAAGCGCTCGACGACAAAGCCATCAACCCGGTTAAACATTCGGCGACCACGGCTGGTTCTTCATCGCCTGTCAGCACCTTGAATCTCAGAAGCGGCGCGGCGCTTGGTCCACAATGACGGAGAGCCCCTGCCGCGCCGATGCGAGCATCAGCCTCTTTATCAGCAAGCAACGCGGCGAGCTCATTCATCGCATCGGGCGATTCCACCTGTACCAGACCCAAACCGCAAAGCGCCCGCAACGGCGCGGCGGTGTCGGCTCGTCCGCCCCAAGTGGGCTCGAGTTGCACGTGCCTTATCCCGACTCGAAAAAGTTCTTCATCATCACAATCCACCGCTAGCAGGGCCCTGACTACCGCGATCTTAGCGGCACAACCCTTGTCATTCTTCGCAGCGTCAGTCATGAAGCGATAAAAGGCGGCGGTCAAATCGGGAATAGACTTCCGGTCCTCGATATGAGCGGCAATCCCTGCGGATTTGGCAACGACGAGACTGACTTTGCTCGCAAGGTGCTTTCGCAATAGCTTTCGTAGTTCGGGCGTATCGGGCGCCTTGCTGAGCTCGGCCACTTCGGCGAGTCGATCTTCGATTGAGGCCGCCTTCGGCATCTTCTGCTTTTTCCGTCAGGGTAACGATCTCACTACTCGGGACTTGTTAGCGGTATCCGCAAACGGACGCCAAAGAAGGCGTGTAAGCTGCGTGCGGTGGAGAACAATGACGTTCTCGAGAGCTATCGTTCGATCAGCGGGTCGCCAGCCAAAGCAGCGTTGGCTGCTGTATCGTTTCCGTCGTTGGGTGCGGGCTTTAACCCAAGAATCCTGCTCATAAGGTTGTAGACGTCTACGTTTTCGAAGGGCTCGATGACGCTTCCTTTCGTGAACGCCGAGCCGTGGGCGATGAAGATCGCCCTCATCGAGGCAAGGTCATTGTCATACCCGTGCCCGCCTCTCAAACCAGTCCTCCCGCCCTTGGCTTTCGTGTCGTCGTGTTTTGACCGAGTCGTCAAAGTCCAGCCCTCGTCAGGTAAAACTAACAGCGGAGCGATCCGCGGGCTGTTCGAGTAATGAAAGCGCGCTGGCATTTCCGCTTTGCGATAGATCTTTGCTTGCGGCGGCAATTTGGCTCTCAGCGTTTCGTAAATCGAATCTTCCTTGCCGGGACTCGGGAAAATGCTGACGATCTCGCTCGTCCAGATGATCCTTTCCGCCAGCCTGGTATCGAAGAGCTCATCCAGAATTATTGTGTTATTTGGATCCTGGGTTGCCATTCCATGATCGGAAACGATGATCAAGTTGACCTGTGTGAATATGCCCCGCGCCTTGAGTCCATCGATGAGTTTGCCGACGTCACTGTCTACTTTGAGCACGGCGTTGCGTGTTTCGACTGCGTCCGGGCTGAAGTCGTGGCCGGCGTTGTCAACATCGCTGAAGTACAGAGTCAAGAAAGTTGGCCGCTCGTTCGCGGTCAGATCGAGCAACGACAAGATCGTATCAACTCGAGTTTCATTGGGCGCCTTCCCGTCATACGGCTTCCAATAGGTCGGCCGCTTACCCCCAATTTCAGCCTCGGCGCCGGGCCAGAAGTACGGCGCAGTTCTCTGGCCCTGCTTTTCGGCAGTGACCCAGATCGGTTCGCCTAACCACCATCTGCCGTTTTGTACTTCCTCTCGATTGCCCATCGTGAGCGTCGCGTTGAACCCCTTATCGAAAACATTGTTCTCGACGATCCCGTGATTCTGCGGATAAAGTCCGGTCGCAATCGTATAGTGATTGGGGAAAGTCTTGCTTGGAAACGAAGGAATCATCCACTTCGCTTGTACGCCGTCCCGAGCCAACGACCGCAGAGTTGGGGGCTGATACTTATCCAGATAGTCGTAACGAAATCCGTCCAGTGAAATCAGGACGATAGTCGGCCGAAGGTCCCGGATCGCTTTGGACTGAACGCACGCGGTGGTGGCAGCGATGAGCAGCACACACCCGATGAGGAACAGGTGTCGGACTCTTGAAAAGGTTTTTCTTTTCATTTGCTTCATTGGCTGAGAGGATCGAGCGGCAAACCGTGATCGCCGGTCGCAATCGAAAAGCTAATAGGACCAGACAGATTATGCAAGGAGCGCCCGCTTTGC
>CAZOOE010000224.1:0-10148 GCA_964581275.1 uncultured Clostridia bacterium | reverse complement strand
TGGGTTGGCGCGCCCATGCGGGCCAACGATGTGTGTGGTTGGGATGCCGGGGAAGTTAGTCGCCACACGGTAAGCGATTTGAATGTAGTTCTCGTTGCTGTCAGTAATCTGGGTTGGCAAGAGTCTGTTGTTGACTATGCCGATTGTCACCGCGGTTCCGTCGTTGTAATAGAGGGTACCACCGTTGGCAGCGTTGCCGACAAACGTCGCGTGACTTCCGTCAGTTGTCTTCAGAGTGTTGCTGCCGAAATCGGTTCCAAGGCCGAGGTCGTGCCGCGTGCCATTCGGATCGATGAGCATGTAGGTGTGCCACGATACGCCGTTGCCATCAGTGAAGCCGTTGTAATAGACGATCCTGCCGAAGCCGAGCGACATGCCCTGACACGGCCATCCTTGAATAGGATCGAATACGTAGTGGGTCTGAGATCCGCCATCGACGTATGCTCCCCAGACGTTGCTGTTGTAATAGAGGTTTAGGTTGGCCGCGAGTCCGCGCCCGCCGAGATTCACCAGAGGAACTCCAAGTTCAAAGTTACTTCCTGGCATTACGGGCCCGAGCCGAGTGTCTTCGAGTCCAGCGAAAGGGGGCGTGCCGACGGCGCCGACGTACGCGGCGTTGCCGTAATCGCCCTGAGAGCCTCCTTGCGCATGGACAGTCGGCGCAAGCTTATCGAAGATGCGCCCGGGAATGTCGCCCAAGCCGATTGGACCGACGGTTGTGGGGTCGAGGCTGTCCTGATCAGCTTTCCATTGGGCATCGGTTTGCAGCGGCCGACGGGTGGGTCGGATGAGGACTACGACACTCTGTTGAGTGCTGCCGGCTCGGCAGGTTATTCGAACAAGTCCTGGTGCAAGCAGCGACGCACGGCCGGCCTCATCGATGGTCAATCTCGCATCATTGGATGAGTCCCAATCAAACTTGGCGCCATGAACCAACTCACCAGCGCCGTCAGCGCCCACTGCAACGAAGGTAACGGCCTCGCCGACATAGCCTACCCATTTGCCGGGCGAGACGGTGATTGAGATCACTCGATTATTGCGATCGGCGAGTGTCTCCTGCCGCGGCGGTGTCCCTGTCTTATGGAACAGATTGTCAAGAATCTTCCAAACAGGCACGAGGGGCAATGTTGAAGCCTTAACAACGTTGATTGCTAGTACAGGCACTTGAGCGTATGCGTAGTTTGAACCGGGCAGGAAGAGAAGACTGCAAATTAGAACGAAGCAGGCGATCCTGGTTATTAAGCGAATGCCGAATCGGTGGCTCTTGGTGGCTCCCGAGGCGACTCTACGCGACGATTCGTGCGAAAATTGGGCGAAGAAGAACCGGAGGGAAGCGAGCGGCGGAGGCAGGTTGGATCGCATGGGGAACTCCTTTCACCGACGGCGGTGATTAGCAAAGGAATATGCGAAATACAACAAAGGCTGAAAAAGATCGTTGTGAGAATCAACCCAGGGCTGGACGGGTGCTTATGTTACTTCTAACGGAGGGCTGTGTCAATTAAACTATAATTGAAAAGTAAGTTAAGAGACTTTGCGTTTCTAATGGAGAACTTGCTGTCTTCTCCGGCGAGTTATAGAGGCCTAGGGGGGCGCAATGTCATCGGCCTCATCATCGCCCGCGCGAATAGCTGTCGCGGTCGGAGCGGTCGATCTTCGTCTGCGTTTGTGACGCCGATTGATCTCTGGATCGAGTCGCAAGGTCGTTAGCGCGAGCTTGTTCCGCTTGGCGGGCAGCCGCTGCTTCCCTTGCTTGAAGTAGCTCTTCAGCTTGACGAGCCGCGTGATCGAATTCAGGCCTTCGGTAACTGAGGAACGGTTCCTTGTCTGCGAATGCTCTCAACTCCGCGATCTGCTTGGAATTCAAACTCGGTTTGATCTCACGCGGCAAGGAAATCCCCGCTGCGCGGCAATGATCACCTAGAATCATTCCGAGCACGCTCGCGTAATCCGACGCCCGGTCTACTCGCTCTTCGGCCCTTGCAATCTGTTTCGACAGACTGTCCGTGAGTGCTTTCTGCTCTCTCCGTTGCTCAGCACTGTCAGTGAAGTGCCTGATGAGAGTTTCAAGGGCATTTCTCGGCGCACCTTCTCTGATGCTCTTCGTGTAATGAGATCCTTGTCCGTCCTTTAGCGGGAGCTGACGATATCCGCTGTATCGAATTATCTTTTCGAGTCGATCGGCTTCTACGAACCGTTCCATTCGCGCCATTATCTCCGCTCCTCTGACTCTCGAGAGCGCTGAAGGGCTTGGATTGGCGAGGACCTTGTCCTTGATTTGCGCATATTGATATCGCAACAACGACGCATCCTGGGTTCTCACGACGATCTCATCTATCCTGAGCAGTTCGCCTTTTTCGTGAATCGGCCCTGGCATTGATTTTCCTTCTTTGAGCCGAGCGCGTTCGGCCTGATTCACTTGCTTGCCGGCGATGTTGTACCGAGCTTCTGCAGCACCGCAGTTCTTTTCAATGTTGAGTTCAGTGCCCGCGAGTTGTTTCTGAATATCCTTCTTCACGTCGTGCAGGTAGTTGATCTGATGCTGGATCTCTTCTCTTTTACTCAACCGGAGGAAGTTGTACAGCTTGTGCTTCTCTTCGGTCTTCGCTTTGATCTCTTTATCGATGTCCACGAGTGAAAGCTTCTGGTCCCAACCTTCCATCTCGAACTTCCAGAGATGCCGCGAGACCTCAAAGTCTTTGGCCTTTTCGTGCGCTAGTTTCATCTCGGCACCAGCCATTACACATGCGGCTTGCAGCCTGCCCGCCGCGCGATCGTCCTTGACCGACAGCTCGCGTGATGCCGAATACTCTTTGAGCCGCTTCCACTCCCCCGTTGTGTAAACGACTTGAGGGAGTTTCTCACGACCGATTTCCTTTCGCGCTGCAATTGTTTTATCCAGGGCAGTAGACAAGTCGTGAGCGATCCGGGCCGCCGATTTGATTTGAGCCTCGGGCGCATCGGTTCGAATCAGGTGCGCGAGTTCTTCTCTCGCGACTTCAGTTCTCGCTAGCAAGCGACTGGTTTCTTTCTCCGAAGCGGCGCGGCTTACCGGTTCCGCTTGCGGCCGAGACGCGAGTTGTTTGCCACGATCCCTGGCTCCGGATCGCTCAGCCGATAGTCTCTGTTCGGACAATTTTTCACGTCGGTCATTATCCCGTTCTGGCTTAAGCGGAATCGGTTCGCCTTTTCGATACGCCTCCGCTGCCGCGATCTTCCACTGTTTGGTCTCCTCTTTCTTCCTCAAATACGCGACATACGCACTCCTGTCGCCGGCGAACTCGGAATAGATCTTGGCCCACTTCTCGTCGATGGTCTTGAACTCGTTGTTCTTGAGCTGGATTCGTCTGCCGTCGGTTTGTCGGGAATTGAGGTAAAGATGTACGTGTGGATGTTCGGTATCACGGTGAATGGCCCCGAACGCGATTGCCTTCGGAAACGCCTGATCCAGGAGGTTGTTCGTTAAATCCTTGATCTGTTGATTGGTCGCTGGCACATCAAACGAGAGGATCATTCGATAATGTGTTCGGCCTCCTCTCCTCTTTTCGTAGTCCTCCATGGATTGGAAGTAGGACCTGACATTCTCGGCCTTTTCTTTCAGAGGTACTTTTTCTACGCTCAACTCACGCGATGAATCGCGAACTTCACGGGCATCTTCAGTCAAAAATGCGGGCGCATTGTGAGTCCAAAGGGGATCAGCGTCACGCTCACTGGTGCCCCCATGCTCCTTTTCTTGAAGAGAATGAGCGTTCAAGTTCTCATTTAGCGTTTCAGCAACGCTTGGTTCGCGCTTGTTTGCGTCGTCATGCGGCTCGAACGATGGGTGTTCCGCGAGTTCACTTGTCCGTTCTTTATCCCGCTCTCGTCCGCTAGGATCGAGGGCGGACATGCGTGTTATGTACGAAGCGTGTGCGGCGCCGTATCCGGCTTTGCCGACGCTCAGCTTTGCGACGGGACTTGCTGTAGCCATTTAGATGTGCCTCATGTTTCTCTGTGACCGACCAAAGAAGGCATTCTTTCGACACCAATTCGCTCCTAAATCCAGGTTCGGGTCTTCCTCCGCTCCGCCTGTCTGAGCGCGGTGGCGCGAAGACGTATCCCGCATTAAGCTCTGTTCTTCTATTGGCATCTACAACTCCTGTTACACATCGTTTTCTCCGGATTAACTGGTGGCGACTGCGGGCTTAGAACTGACCGGATTAGCACTAGATGACCCGTGCGTTGCTGCGCCAACTCGTCATGAATTCGGACAACGCGGTGAGGGTAGAATCGATCGTCGGTCGATTAGCATGCGAGTGACGTCTTCCGCCTTGGGATGCAATCGCCGACGCAGTTGACGCACGAGCCACTCCTGAATCCCTACGCAGCCGCCCGAGGATCCGTTGTTCGACACCAACCAATTTGGGCGAACCGCCCGTCAGCGACGACGTGCCTATTCGATGAGTGACGTTCGCTCTCGTAGTTGGGGCCGGCATGGAAGCCAGTTCGCCGAATTCTGAGCCTAGGCTTGGCGGCTTGCGCCGTTCGACCTGATGGCCCCTTACGGCATCTACAGACAGGAGCATGGCGCGGCTGCTGCAGTGCGGCCCGTCCGCGCCTTTATCGATCGCTATCAAGTCGCGGCGATGCACCGGGCCAATTGCGGTCTGTCGGCCTAGTTGTTTTTGTATAGCCATCAACATTCGTACGCCTATATTAGCGGGCCTGCTGACACCCAGTCAAGGCACGTAGGCAGGTTCATGTGCATACAAGAACTTGCGTTTAACCCGGCATTCACTAATTGCGCAACGGTGCCCAAGTCACTATACTTAGGGCGTCGCTGGCGCAGGATCTGAAATTTTGTTTCTACGCCCGTTCGAGGTACGTACTCCAAGGGATCCGATGGAGGGGTAGAATGGCTCGACCGAAGCTACCAGTTGCGCAACGTAGGCGACTCACCATGACTGTTAGGATCCGTCAGGATCTCGATGAAGGGTTCGCGGCAGTCGCCCTATTGCGTGGAACGACCAAGAGTGGTCTGGTGAGCCAGTACGCGGCGGAACAGATCAGAGCCGAACAGGAGCGCAACGGGCCACGCTTTGCCTCGGCACTCAAAGAGATTCAATCCCATAGAAAGAGCCAACTCAAGGCGAAGCTTCGTCGATCGCGATAGCGTTTTAGCTACGTCGGTTCACCCGGCAATCCGCCTGGTATCGGGAGAATTTGATTCTCAAACTCAACGGCTTGGTCCCGCCCCCACCACGGAGAGTATGCGAATCGCGCCAGACTTTGAGATGCGCGCCTCTGCGATACCGTCCCTGCCAGACTGAATAGAGGTTGAAAGTCACCTCCAACTTTGGATGTATAGACAATAACTATATAGATGCTATAATCTTGTTGCCTTCGCCGGCACAATTCTCGCCTTCGAAGACTCCTGGCACAGCACTCAAAGGAGAAGCCCTAATATGGCAGCAGCGACCGTGGCAACGGTTGGGTCCGTGGGCAGCGTGTGTGCGCAATGCTCACATATTGAGTGTATTGCTGTCCGTCAGATTGCGTTTGAACGGTGCCGGTTGTGCCGAATGCCCATTGGCTACGATCTTCCTTTTTACAGCGAGCCAGATTCCAAAGTACACGCAGCCTGCGTTGAGAACGAGCTCATAAAGAAATTGAAGGCTGGCCTGCCGCACGGAAGCGTCAAGTTCCTAACTGTCGAGGAGACTGCGGAACTTTTGCGAGTGGAAGCAGACACAATTCGCAATTGGGTCTCACAAGGGAGAATTCCATTTAGAAAAGCTGGGGGTAAGACTCTCTTCTTTCTTGAGGAGATTCTCGAGTGGACGAAGCCGGAGCGCAGACGACGCTGAGCCCCAAACTTGAAAGCCCGCAGGACAACTGGAAGCCATACGCACGCTGGAATAAGATGGTCGCGTCTTTTCCGACGGCTGCAACCCGAGAAAGGACAAAGCAAGATGTCAGTTAGAAAGCGAGGTGGGCGATGGTACTACGACCTGATGATAAGACGCACCAGGTATCGCGGCGTCATCCCTGAGGCGCAAACAAAACATCAGGCCGAGCAAGCTGAGGCACGCATCAAGCTAGAGATCTTTGAAGGAACGTATGGGGGACCAAAGGGCAACCGAAGCTTCATCGAGTTCGCCGAAACTGGCTTTCTTCCGTGGGCGCAAGAGCACAAGCGATCGTGGAGGGAAGATCAGTACCATGTCGAGGTCTTAAAGGCGTTCTTCAATGAAAAGAGTTTTCGAGAGATCACCCCGATGCTTCTTGAGAAATTCAAAAGAGAACGTCGGCAGGGCCTTACCAATAGAGACCAACCGCGTTCCGCGGCGTCTGTTAATCGTGAGCTGGCGTGCATCTCGAAAATATTCTCTCTGGCGGTGCGAAACGGTCAGGCCGATTCGAATCCATGCAGTCAGGTCAAACGATATCCCGAGAACAACGAACGGAGTCGGTACCTGACCGCTGAAGAAGAGTCGGCTTTGTTGGCTGCACTCAATGGCTCAAGGTCATATCTGAGACCGATTGTTCAGTTCGCAATCAACACGGGAATGCGTCGTGGAGAAATCCTTGGTCTGAAGTGGTCGTGGGTAGATTTCGCGCGGGGTTGTATTCGCCTTCCTGCGGATGCGACAAAGAATGGCAAGCCACGAACGGTGCCGATGAATCAGGTAGTTCGGAAGGTGTTGGGGGCAAGCCATCGCGGCGGCACAGTGAAACCGGATGAGTTGGTCTTCAAGAATCCGAGGACGCGAGGGAGCTTGTCCGACGTGAAGAAGAGCTTCAGAGCTGCATGCGATGATGCAAAGCTCGAAGACTTTCGCTTCCACGACCTAAGGCATACCTTCGGGACGCGACTCGCCGACACTGGGGCAGACCCGTTTGTGATTGCGGAGGTGATGGGGCACTCGGATCTTCGGATGACCAAGCGTTATTGTCATGCGACTGATCATCGGAAGCAAGGAGCGGTCGAGCGGATCGCAGAGTATCGCGGTCCGGAGAATTGTCACAAGATTGTCACAACGACTGAGAGGAAGGCTGGTTGATGCTCGCTAACTTATTGAATTTGGTGGGGCGAGCACCGGGGCTTGAACCCGGGACCTCCTGATCCACAGTCAGGCGCTCTAACCAACTGAGCTATGCTCGCCATTCTTCCAGTTGAAGAATGATCTCCTAACTTTGGCTCAACCCCCAGATGTTTGTCAATTCCAACGGATTTCTGGTAGTGATGTTATGAAGCGGTGCGCCTCCCGCGGCGCGACTGATAAACTCAGACGCGCGCCGGACAGTTGACCGCTGTGGGGAGGCGCTATGACGGAAACAGTACGGTGTGGACACGGCATGCTACTGAGATTCGACGACGAGCAAACTGCGACAGAAGAACGATCGTCGGGATGTCGAGCTGATCTTGGAAATCATGGACAGGCAAGACCGTCGATGAAAATTGTGCCGCCGAGCTAACACGAGCAAGACCCCGCACAGACCAAGTCCCTCCGCTGCAATTTCCGATTGCATAGTTGTAAAGGATTTGCTATACTTTGCTAGATGGCAAGCAAGGAAAAGCAGGTCAATTTTCGGCCATCGGAGGACGGACTCGCGCTGATCGACGGTCTCGCCGCACACTTCGGCATCAGCAGGAGCGCGGTGATCGAGTTGGCGGTACGAAGGCTCGCCCAGCACGAACAGATGATGCGGTCCGTCTTCCCTGGCGATACAAGCAATCTGGCTCTCAAGCCGCCTGAGATGCCACAACCGCGAAAACCATCGTGGAAGGACAAGAAGAAGAAATGAAAGTAGGAACTCTCGAGATCGTGTTTCATCGCACCGTCCGCGTCGCCGACGGCAGGACGCCAAGCAATCTGCCTCCGAGTCTCGGAACAATAAAGGCATCCCGGGTGGCCGACTACAAGGATCGCTGCCCAAAGGAGTGGGAACACGGAGCGGTCTTCGTCGCGCTCCACGAGACCGAAGCCCTTTGGATGAGCTTTCGGCACGGCGCTACTCCTGTTGCCGTCCTGGTGGGCGCCGGCGGTATCAACGCGCTCACCGGCGAGAAGCTTGGGACCAGGCTGCAGAAAGACAACTACATCGTTACACCTCCACAGCCATGGCTGGATGGCTGGAAAAGCGATGATGGGTGCGTCTATCAATTCGTCGCAACCCCGTACAAGAAGGGAGAAGGCATCACCGTCGCGGAGCAGTTGCTCGGAGCGGAGTCGAGGACTGGGGCAATCGGTCTCGCGGTATTTGAACCCAAGGATGTCAGAGCTCTGAAACCGATCTTAAAGCCGACCGAGGGTTATGGCCCATCGCCAACCGACGATGAGTTCACCTGGGTTGCGCCAAGTCTTAGTCCATACCTGAGTCAAGGATCGATTCCTGCGAATGCTTCTCCGCCGCCGTTGTCTATGAGCATAGGGTCTCAACCAAAGCCGGGGCGCCCATCCGCCAGTCCGGAGCTGAATGAGATGGGAATCGGCAAGGGCGGGAAGATTCGGCAGAAGATCTACCCAGACCCGCACGGCATCGAGGTTTGGCAGGATGCACCGGTTGCGGCCGTCGCAGTGTATGTCGTCGATGCCAGGGCATTCGAGGAGATCACTGGCGAGAAGATTCCACTACCCGTCGGTTACGAAGTCTATAACGGGCTTTGGTATGGATTGAAGGATCAGGACAAAGAAGATGTCACCGGCACCAGTAAGTTCACCGGGTTGAAGTCGGCATTTCTGGGGGACGTAGGCAACGTTTCGACACCCGAAACGATAAAGGAGTCTTCAACAAAGAAATCTGCCAAAGCCCACGAGGCCAAAGGAAAGTGACGCGATCTTCCGTCAATAATTGAGTTACGAACACCGGCCCTAGTGAGGGGAAGTCAGCTGGTAGAGATAGGACTTCATGAACTCATCGCGTTTTGGGTCCAGACAGACGGTGACCGGCTTGCCGCGTTCTGGATCGATTAGCGTATAACCTTGATCGTCGACGATAAGCGGCAATGTCTCCCGTCGGTTGAAGAATTTGCCCGGTGCGGCTGTCTCGGCAACGCCAATTGGGATGCCGGGTTTCGACGCAGTCCCGTACACGCAACCGTTCATTAGCGCCACTCGCTTAACATACTTGCCGAGGTTAGGTTCTTTGCGCATAGCATCGGCGATGTCTTGCAGCGGGCCGACTGCAACGATTGTCACTTCGCCCGGATAGCGCCTGACGGTTTGCACGATCAAATCGGCAGCTGACGGTTTGTCCGGTCGCCTGGCAGTGAAATCTTCGGCTCAGGAGTATTGCTGAGAGACTTTGTCGAAGTCGGAGCCCGGTGGTATCTCGACCGACCCACTGTTACCCCACTACTCATTCTTTAAACAACTTCCTATTAGCGAATTTGAGCCTCTTTGATCGCATTTTTCGCATTAACAAATAGCGCCTTTGCAGGATGGGTCCGGGCGCACGATCACAATCACACAGCACATCGCGGTGTGTTGGAGGGGCCGAGCGGTCTCGCTCTGGAAACCTCATGCTATCAAAGTGCGTAACAAACCGACGCTCACGATCTCAGTTTTGCGGAGGAATCATATGACTCTAAAGCTAGCGTTATGCTCAGTAATGTTGATCACCTGGATGCCTCTTGCGAATCTTGCCCAGACTACCGCTTTTACATACCAGGGAAACCTGACGGACAACATGGTGTCTTTGATGGAACCGACCGATAACGGTGAACGCCTCGCGAAAATATTGCTCCCGGCTCCTGGAAGGGCCTTAACAACAACGGTGATGGCGCCGCACTCAAGGGAATTCGGAACTCCTTCTTCGGATGACACGCCGGCTTCCAAAATACGATCGGGTCGGGAAACCCAACAATGTAGTCTTCATGTACGAGTGGGGCCGCACCATTCAGGGAATCAAAAAGTCAACGAACGGGGGGAACAGCTGGATTGATATCACGGGCACGCAAGTTCATTTGCCCCGACGTAAATCTCATCGGGGTTAATCGGACTGATGGCAAGCGCCTGGGTGTGACAGGCTTGATTGTTACCAAGGTTCAAGCTACGCGGTGAAGGAACCCTGACGGGATTCAGCACTCAAAATGTCCAAACTCCAGCCGCCTTGCTGAAGGCGGCGGTATCGCGACCAACACATTGTTACCCCACTACCCGAATTAG
>CAZOOE010000223.1:0-10193 GCA_964581275.1 uncultured Clostridia bacterium | reverse complement strand
GGTGGTGCCGTTCCGCTGGATCTCGTCAGACTCTGGGTGCCGGATTTGACGCTCGCGAGGTGCGAGGCGCGAGCGACGAGCTGGTGTTTGTGGCGGGTCGAGTAACCTCATCGATAGGATCGGGAGGCCGCGAGCGCACGTTCGGCGGCTTTGGGCAGGACATAATTCGAATCACCCCGCGATGGCTGCTGACCCTGGGCGTGCGAGGTGATCGCTGGCGCAACTATGACGCTTTGTCGTCGTCGCGGCCCCTTCCGGCGCAGAACCCAGTGACCAATACCAGGTTTCCCGATCGCGTTGAGACCTCGTTTAGCCCGCGCGTGTCGCTGCTTCACAAGTTGACTGAGAACGTCTCAATATTTGTGTCGGGCTATCGCGCGTTTCGCGCGCCGACTCTAAACGAGTTGTATCGCTCGTTTCGAGTCGGCAACGTATTGACGCTTGCAAACGACAAGCTTCGCGCTGAACGCTTGACTGGCGGCGAGGGCGGAGCGAGCTTCGCGGCGTTTGATAAGAAGCTAATCGTTCGCGGCACATTCTTTTGGAGCGAGCTCACCCGGCCGATCGCTAACGTCACGCTGACCGTCACTCCCGCGTTGATCACTCGCCAGCGGCAAAACCTTGGCCGCACTCGGTCGCGGGGAGTCGACGTCGAAACTGAAGCCCGCATCACCAGCACGGTGACTATTTCGGGCGGCTACCAATTCGTGGATGCGACCGTGTTGAAGTTTCCGGCAAACACCTCACTCGAGGGCTTGTTGAGTCCGCAAGTCGCGCGACATCTGTTGACTTTTCAAGCACGATACTCGAACTCGCATCGCGCAACGGTTGGGTTTCAAGGACGTGCCTCCGGTTCGCAGTTCGACGACGATCAAAACCTGCTGCCGCTGGATCGCTACTTCTCACTTGACGCGTTTGCGTCGCGAACTTTAGGCGGTGGCGTTGAAGTGTTTTTCGTAGTTGGGAAATTGACCGGTAAGCTCTATGCCCTCGGATGACCCCCGGTCAGAACGTTCGGGCCGCCTTTTCTCGAACTTATTGGCATCAGGTTCCGGCTGGGCTCCCGCTGACGGTGAAGCTGAAAACAACATCGGCTGCGTAACCAGATCACTTAGTCGTGCGTTAATAGTTATTGGCGTTGTGCGCCGATTGGAAGTGAGATGCGTCCGGGCTCCGGCCACCGATCACGTAACAAGCGAATTAGATAGAGTCACTTGGGAGCTTGGGAGCTGGTCCAACCCTGATCGAATGTATCGAATGGACGAAACACCCGGCAACGCTGATCTCGCAACCCTTGAGCCATTCTTGCAAGCGCCGCTCGAGGCGACGGATGAGTCACTGGTAGAGGCTGTGCGTGCCGGCGATGATTCGGCGTTCGAGCTCATTTACGAGAGGCACCGCCGTCGAGTTGCGCTAATGGCCGGCCGATTCTTCAGCAGACCGGAGCGAGTGGAAGAGATCCTTCAAGAGGTATTCACCAAAGTCTATTTCGCGTTGGGAACTTACTCGGCGGAGCGAGGGCCCTCATTTGCGGCGTGGCTTTCGCGGGTTGCGATCAATTCGTGCTACGACGAACTGCGCCGCGCACGTCGACGTCCCGAAAGCTCCATCGGCGATTTTACCAGCGAGGAGGTTGTCTGGTTGAGCTCGCACCTGAAACTTCAATCCAGCGGTCGCGACGCTGAATCTGCAATCATCTCGCGCGATCTTGCCAATAAGCTGCTCGCCCGTTTGCGTGCGGACGACCGCCTCGTGCTGACGTTGCTGGATGCGGAAGAAATGAGTGTCGCCGAGATCGCGGTGATTATGGGATGGAAGGTGTCCAAGGTGAAGGTACGGGCCCACCGCGCGAGGCAGTCGTTGCGCAGTGTGCTTGGGGAGTTTGTGTGACCATTCATCGCACAGGTCGAAGTATCGTCGGGATGTGTTGCCCGCGTCCTCTGAATAAGAAATGATATTGAGGCGAGGAAGTCATGGGAAACCCGGATAAACAATCTGATCGATTCACACGAATGGTGGTCCGCGCCGGCGGAATCAGCGACGATGAGGCTGAGCGAATAGGTTCGTCGCCGTTTCTTCACGCTCGGCTTCGCGCCGGAATCGAAGTCGAGCGGCGTCGTCGGACAGAGCAGGGAACCGGCTGGCTAGCGACAATGCTGGTTGCGTCCCGTGCGATCTCGATCCTGGTGATGGTGACCATGGCGGCGGTATTGACTTTTTGGCTTTCAAAGGCAAACGGGTCCGGAAGCGTTCCTCCTTCCAATCCGGCGGCCGATGATATCTCACGGGTGGTGGCCGGAGGGACCTGCGCGCTATCGACAACTGATCAATGCGCGATCTCAACCGAAGAAGTGCTGGCCACGCTGTTCGCCGATAATGGAGGGGAGGGACCGAAATGAACTCGCAAAGAAAAGCCTGGGCCGCGTTCCTGATCGTGTTTGCGCTTGGAGGTGTAACCGGAGCATCGCTTGATGGTATTTATCGGTTAAGGGCAAATGCGACGCCTGCCGCCGCGTCGGTAACAGTCTCAATGCGAGATACGGATGCTTACTTTGAGACACTGAAGCGCGAGCTCATGTTGAACGGTGACCAGGCCTCGGCGATGCGTGCAGTGCTGGATCGGACACGCGATGACTACAAGGCGGTGTGCGCGGATGTACGCCCCCGTTACGACGTAGTTCGTGAACGGGCAAGAGCCCAGATGCGAGCGTTGCTGACCGTGGACCAGCAGCCGCGGTTTGACACGATCATCACCCAGGAAGATTGTCGCTGCCCGGACCCAAAGAAATGACCGCCGAATACCAATAGACAGTTTGGTAGTTCGGGTTTGTGGTCCGGCCTTCTTCAGGCGGATGATGGTCCGACAAGCTGCCAGCTTGTCGTGCCCATTGAGAACGGTGCTCCGATCCTCGACAAGCTGGCAGCTTGTCGTGCCATTGAGAACGGTGCTCCGATCCTCGACAAGCTGGCAACTTGTCGGACCATATCAGGCGCAAGTTTAGGCCGACACCAAATGATTGACGGACGTAACATCCGATTAGTGACAACACTTGGGCTGGCTCTGACATTCTGCGCCGTTGCTGGCGGCAGTGGCGCGCGGATTCACGCGCTCGCAGTGGATTCGCTTATGCCGGCCGTTCAACAGAAGCCGCCCGGCGAGGAGAAGACGACCGAGCAGGTCTATAAGAACATACAGGTGTTGAACAGCTTGTCCGCCGCTGAGCTGGATGGCGTGATGAATTTCATGTCGGCTGCCCTTGGGGTCGGCTGCACTCACTGTCATACAAATTCCTGGGACAGCGATGCTAAGTCAACAAAGCTTGGGGCCCGGCGAATGATTTTGATGACACGCAGCATCAACAAAGATAGTTTCAGCGGCAACCCTGCGGTGACGTGCTATACCTGCCACCGCGGCCAGCCGCACTCGGTCCCACTGCCGCCCGCTGATATCGCATTTCTAGCGCCGCCGGAAACCAATGTGACTCCGGCCAACCCTTCGCCTCTGCCGTCCACCGAAGAGATCATCGGCCGGTATATTCGCAAGATTGGCGGCGAGGCGGCGATTGAAACACTCAAAACCCGAGTGTCACGGGGCACCGAGACTACCACCAATCGAATGACTCCTCCTCAAACGCTTCCAATCGAGATCCTGCAAGCTGCGCCCGAGAAATTGCTCATCGCGAGGAACAACCCAGGTGGCGTGACGCTCGAAGGATTCGACGGGGTAAAGGGCTGGACGAAAGACGCGCGCGGGCAGAGCGAGATGACCGTCAAAGAATTGAGCGAAGCAAGACGCGACGCCGGCTTCTTCAGGTTCCTGAAGATCCGGGAGACCTATCCGCTAATGAGAGTGCTCGCAAAGGAAAAGATCGGCGATCGAGAAGCTTACGTGGTCGGTGCGACATCACGCGACGACAGCCGCGAGAAACTGTATTTTGATGTCAAGACTGAATTATTGGTGCGGCAATATGTAGCTTTCAGGACAGCATTCGGTTCGATCCCCGAGGTGACCGACTTCGATGACTATCGCGAGGTGAGCGGGTTGAGGCTTCCCTTCACAATCCAGTGGTCCCGCCCGCCTTTTTCGAGAACCAGGAAGTTCACTGAGATCAGAATCAACGCGAGCGTAGAAAACGCCAAGTTTGAACCTCCCAGGTAGACCGACAACGCTCAACTCGAAGAGCCAAATCTCACATCTGACGGATGTCCGAAAACTTCCTGTCGATTACTCGAATAACAACTAACTTCCGAACCATCCGACAAACCTCGGTTTTTGTCGGGTTACCAAAGGAGAATGCACAATGAAACCAGGAGCGAATTTCGCCAACTAGAGATCGCGCCGACAATGGCTGCGATCGAACGACTGCAACACGATCGCGGCTATCGCGACGCGCGCGGGCTCTTCTTTGTTGAAGGCGTTCGCAACTTCATCGAGTCGGTCGATCATCACTATCCGTTGGAAGCTTTGCTCTACAGCGAGAAGCTTCTCATCAACCCACTTGCAAGAAAACTCGTCAGACGATTGAAACGCGCCGGCCTTTCATTCGCACGGATAACACCCGAGCAGTTCCGGAGAATCTCCAAGACTGAGCGTGCCTCCGGCGTAGCATTGATCCTTCATCAGCGACTCCAGCGACTCGAGCAAATCAAACTCAATGAGCATCAAAGTTGGACGGTTCTGAGTCACATCCGTTCGCCAGGGAACTTCGGTACGCTAGTGCGAACATCCGCCGCCGCCGGCGCAACCGGATTCATTTTCCTGGGCGACAGCATAGACCCATTCGATCCGGCTGCAGTTCGCGCGACGATGGGTGCACTGTTCAAACAGATGCTTGTTCGAACCACAGCCGATGAGCTCCGGAGTTGGGTACGCGAGCAAAAGGTTCGGGTGATCGGCGCTTCGCCGGCCGGTTCAATGGATTATCACAAGGCGATCTACCCGCGTCCGTGTTTGCTGATGCTCGGCGGGGAACGCAAGGGCTTGACTGAAGAGCAACGCTCTATCTGCCATCAAATCGTTCGCATCCCGATGGCAGAAGGAATGGACTCGCTGAATGTGGCGGTGGCGGGAAGCCTTCTGATGTATGAGGTTTTTCGCTCATCGCCTGTGTTCGGCGGGCGGCGGTCAAACCTCTTCTGAATCCATTTGCCTGATTCTCTCGACGACGTTGAGATGCTCGGGCCAGCACATAGTTGAGCATGACGTTAGACAGTGGAGAGGCTTCAGAAGTTTCCAAATTTCGCGGTCGTCCCCGCAGTAAAAACGCCCGAACATTCGAGAGATTCTTTTCAAGAGCTATCGTGTTAAGCAACTAGTCCTCCCGCGGCAGTCTCTGTTTACCGTGTCGAACGGTCAGAATGGACACTCGTCTTGGCTCGACTCAATGGTCCGACAAGCTGCCAGCTTGTCGGAGGATCGGGGCACCTTTATCGATGGGCCGACAAGGTGTCAGTTTGTCGTAGGATCGGGGCACCTTTATCAAAGGGCCGACAAGCTGCCAGCTTGTCGTAGGATCGGGGCACCTTTATCAATGGGCCGACAAGCTGGCAGCTTGTCGGAGGATCGGGGCAGCTTTATCAATGGTCCGACAAGCTGGCAGCTTGTCGGAGGATCGGGGCACTTTATCAATGGGCCGACAAGCTGGCAGCTTGTCGGAGGATCGGGGCAGCTTTATCAATGGTCCGACAAGCTGCCAGCCTGTCGGAGGATCGGGGCACCTTTATCGATGGGCCGACAAGCTGGCAGCTTGTCGGACCAGCGAAGCCCCTGTTACAGGGCACTAGGTAGCTGCCTTCCACGCGCCGCGTGCCACCGCTGGAACAAAAGCGTCAAGACCCTTCGGACGAAACTCGAGCACACGGCCTTGCTCGGCGCTCATGTAGGCGGTCATCAACAACTCACTCACTTCCAGGCCGTCGTAGAAGTTCTCCTCCGGCTGTTTGCCCTCCAAAAAACAACCAACGAAATAACGATTCTCGCCTTCGTAACCATAGTCCGCTGTCTCATCGGCGATCACCGGCATCAAGCCCTGCTCGGCGTTTTGTTTTTCCACCAGATCCTCGCCCGCCTCGCCTTTGACCTCGCGGCTGAAGAAAAGCTTCAAACCGCTGTCGAGTGTGTTGATCGACATTGAGTACTCGGGCCCAAGGAGTTCCATGCTCAGCCTCAAGCCCGCGCCCACGAAGCTCCACGAAGTGGTCGCTTCCACGATCAGAGGATGGCCTTGCTCATCGACATAGTTCACCGTCGCTCGCGCGAAGTCTTCCGAAGGCTTGCTCGAGTAGTCAACCGCGCTGCCAATCATTTCCTTGAGGCGCTCAACGTATTCCGGCCTTGACCATTTCAACGAAGCTATCTGGGCCGAGACTGCGGTAGGACGAATGCTCGCGCGAGGCTCGCCCGGAGCGGTGAGCATGTATCGGCCAACCTCGACGCTGTGACACATCATATCGTTGAGCACGCCTCCGCCCTGGAGCTCGCCTTGCCAGAACCACGGCATATGAGGCCCGCTGTGTTCTTCGGCCGCGCGTGCGAGATACGGCCTGCCGGTAAGCGCCGCCCCTCGCGCCCAGATCAGTGCGCGCCCGCGTTGGATGGCCGGGGTGAATAGCTGGTTCTCCAGGTAGCCGTGCAGCAGGCCGCTCCTCTCGACAAGCTCGACCATGCGTTTGGCTTCGGCGACGTTTCGTGCAAGCGGCTTCTCGCAAGCGATCCCGATCAGCTGACCTTTGCCAGAGGTAACCGCATTGACGATTGCCTCCATATTCTCGATGCGCTTGTGGTTCGGCCCGCACAGCCAAACGAAATCGCCACCCGCGTCGGCGATCATTTCCTCGATCGAGGCGAATGCTCTCGCTTCACCGACTCGCAATGATCTTGATAGCGCCGCCGCCTCTTCTGAATGCTGAGGATTCGGGCTCCACACACCACGCACGTCGGCGTCACGCACGCCTACCCACGATCTGATGTGAAAGCGAGTGTTGAACCCGCTGCCGATGAATCCTATTCCGAGGTTTGATGGGCTCATTAGTTCTGCCGCCTCCGATGAATTGAACCGCGGTGGTAGGGAATGATAGCGGAAGGGCGGCTTCTCGCAAAGTTCACGGCTCAAAGGGCTCGCGGCGTCCTCGGTTCGCCAACGTGACGAGTTCTAATCCAGCAGTTCAATCTGGTCTGCCTGCCGCACTGTACCTTCCACGAGGACGGCGGCGTAGACACCCGCTTTTCCATCATGAACGTTTGCGACCTTCTTGATGAACTCCGGATTCGCCTCTCCAGTCTCAGGATCGAGGGTTATCATCTTGCAGCGAGGATCGCGTTCCAGAACCGCGAGCACCACTTTGGAGCCGATGCGCAGAGTTCGCCCAACAAGCGAGTCCTCTCCGAAACCGCCCCTCGACTCGAGGTCGACATAGACATTCGCCCGAAAACGGCGCTTGTCAGCTTCAACCCCGAGCTCGTTTCCGAGCTGCCGCGCGGTCTGAAGCGAGAATACCGACACTGGACGGCAATCGGTCAGCGCTCGTTCCGAACACAACAGCGTAAGGACGTGCGCATCGCGGATTCCGTCGCTTAGCGATAGGATAAGGGCAGGGTCGTCTATCGAAAGAGTCTCCCCTGAGGGCGTCTGGACATCGACGATGAAGTCGGCGGGATCTCCGTACAATGGTGTCGCTCCGGGCGGGAGGCTCTCTGCCTCGGACAGATTGGGTGGATGGGCAGCCCGGTCGGGATGACGGAACCGAGGGCGGTAGCGCAGCATTTGTTGCCGCTCCCGTGCGGTCAGATAGGGAAAGCCTTTTGGACTTGCAGAACTCTTGAATGCGAAGAGTCGATCGCCATAGACTCCGGCAAAACCCAGGAACGCTTCGCTGATCTCCTCACCCCGCATGCTCTTTACCGGATATCGCCAGAGGCTATCAACTTTTCCGATGACACTCATATTCTCGAAGTCCTTTCGACCGCTGCCAGCTCGTTACCGAGACCCAAATGAATGCTCTACGGATCGAGTAAGACACGTTTACCAGTGCCTTCACACTTCGAAGCGGTTTTGGTTAGCGTCTTTGAAACTCCGCGGTACCCAGGAGCAGCCCGATCGCCTGCGCAATGCGCCGTTTCTCAGGATTCATGTCGGCCGGCGCGGCTCGCGCCTGGACCGGTTCCGGCCGTTGACCATTATTCATCGCGGGACGCACCGCGCTGGCGGTGGTCATTGGCGCCGGCTGTTCGTTCAACGCGGCTCGGACAGCCCGTAAGCTGCCTGCGGAGAGCTCCGTGTGGACAATTAATGCCGCCAACTGGTTCATCAGTTGATCAAGGTTCGCGGCGGTGTCGGATGATACTAGTCGCATCGGTTCGTAGCTCGTGCCTGTGACTTGATTATTCGCGAGCGCGACCGCGTAGTTGATTCGGTTGAAGAAAACACCGGTGTTCACCCACTTCGCAGAGTCCTCTCCGTAGCCGGTGGGGAAGGCGTATTGATAGAGCGGCTCGCCCATGCGCCGAATCCACTCGTGCAGCGCCGGCGCGCCGTTGGTGTCGCCGTCAATCGCGCGAATCGCAGAGGCGGCCAATTCGAGCGGTGACTTTACCTTGGCTCGGAACACCGCGGGCGCGTTGAATTCGACCGAAGTCACGATGGCCCGAATGACTTCGCGGATGTCGCCGTCGGTTTTGAGGAACACCTGCGCGACGCGTTCAACCAGTTGCGCAGGCGGATCATCGGACACAAATCGCTGGCACAGCTTCTGGGAGATGAAGTGCGCGGTTGAAGGGTGCTTTGACAGTATCTCGATTACTCTTAGTCCATCGTTAACGCCGCCGCCTGCCGGAATCGTAACGCCTAGCACCGTCTTCGCGCCGTCATCGTGCATCCAGGGCCGGTAGACAAACCCGCCGCCCTGGAAGGGACGATCGATCGTCCACCCGGTGAAGCAGCGCGCAACTTCTTGCACGTCCTTCTGGGTGTAGCCGCCGTCGACACCCAGCGTATGAAGCTCCATCAGCTCGCGGGCGTAGTTCTCGTTGATCCCGGGCTTGCGTGCCGGAGGTTTTGGCGGTGGGGGAGTTTGCGGGTTCTGAGCGCCTGGCTTCGGCTCGCGTTCCTTCTTGGCCATCGTAGGAGCGTTAGCTTCCGGGCTGGCGCCTTGAGGTGGCTTAGTGTCGCCAGCGGGGGCGGGCATAACGCCATCGGATGGCTTGGGATTGGCTCCAGGAGCCGGTCTTGGCGGTTGACCGTTTTGCGGCCGCGGGGGAGCTGGAGGACGCGGCTGCTTTGAATCGGGCGAGGCGGATAGCCAGTTGTCCAGATAGAACAACATCGCCGGGCTCTCGGCGGTGGCCAGCAGCAAGTCGCGGAACTTGCCGAACACATGAGGGCGAATTACATCGCGTTCGTAGCTGGTAACGAGCCACTGATCAGCTTCCTTCTGTGCAAACACGTTGAAGTGGTTGAACCAGAAATCAGTGAGCACTTCTTGAAGCTGTCGATTGCTGGACACTGCGCGCACGAGTTTCTGCTGAACCAGCTCGCCGGTGACCTGCTGCGGGCGCCCGAAGATCGGCGGAGCGTTCTTGTCGTTGACTCGCTGCTCAGCTTGTTGGGGCGGCGGATAGAATTGATAGAGCTCCGCCGAAGCCATTCGCTGAGTCGGAAGCACTTCTAATCGCTTCGCGAGGTCCGAATCGTCAATCGTCTCGGAGTGCAATTGCTCTTCGATGTAGCGGTCGATGCCAATTTCCCTCACTCGCGCGACGTCTCCGGCGCGTGGGCCAAAGGTTATGCGGTTTAGAAGGTGGAGTATCTTCTGATCGTCGGTCAGTCGGGCGAGGCGTCCCTTCGGCGCTGCAGCCGGAGGGACGACCAGGCGTTCGGCGGTTGCGAGCTTAATCGTGCTTGCCTCGAGCCGAACACGTGGAAGAATGTTGATCACCACAAACGGCGGCCCGAGCGGCACGAGCGGTCTGAAATCGACGCTCGCGAGTTTGCCCTTCTGATCTTCGTCAAGCACTTCGCTGAGCTCGTCTCGAATCGCCTTCTGTTCCTTTTCAGCTTCCGGCTGAAGCCCTGGCGCGTAAGGGTTCGCCTGGGCCCGATTGCGAAGCTCCATAAGCTTCGGCGCGTGCTTTACGAGGAGCTGTCGCAACTCGTTTACCTGGGTTTCGTTCAGTTTGAGCCCGTCGCGAATTCGAT
>CAZOOE010000222.1:0-10232 GCA_964581275.1 uncultured Clostridia bacterium | reverse complement strand
GTACTTGCACCGTTATGTGAACCAGTCCCTTCTGCGGGTTGAACAACATCAGTTGCCAGTTGTGACGTCCCAACGGGCCAGGCTTTATGAACGCCGCAGCACCCTCGTAACGCACACCAGGATTCTCAACCGGGCGTCCAGTCTTCTTGTCCACCTCTTTCGCCCACGAGATCGGAACGTAATTCTGGGCCGACAACAATTCGCCGTTTGTCCGGTCCAACACATAGAAAAAACCGTTCTTCGGCGCCTGCATCAATATTTTTCGTTTGCGTCCGCCAATATCGAGATCGGCGAGGATGATGTGCTGAGTCGCGGTGTAGTCCCACGCATCACCGGGAGTCGTCTGGTAGTACCAAACCAGCTCGCCCGAATCGGGTTTGAGCGCGACAATCGATGAGAGGTAAAGATTATCACCGCCGCCTGGACTTCGGATTTCGCGATTCCACGGGGAGCCGTTGCCCGTGCCGACGTACAGGAGATCAAGCGCGGGGTCATAGGCAAGCGAGTCCCAGACCGTGCCGCCTCCGCCGATCTTCCACCACTCGCCTTTCCAGGTCTTAGCCGCGCGTTCCATCGAGGGAGACTCGAACGGCTTTGAAGGATCGCCAGGCACGGTGTAGAACCGCCAGACCAGCTTGCCGGTCTCGGCGTCGTACGCCGAAAGATATCCGCGCACTCCCATCTCCGCGCCGCCGTTGCCGATTAACACCTTGCCTTTTGCAACTCGAGGGGCGGCGGTGACCGTATAAGGACGGCTCTGATCGACGGTGACGACCTGCCAGATCAATTTGCCGGTCTCGGCATCGAGCGCCGCGAGTCTGCCATCGAGCGCGCCGACGTAGACCTTTCCTTTGTAAACGGCTACGCCACGATTGACCACGTCGCAGCAAGCCTTTTGCCCGAATGTGCGCGGCACCTGCGGGTCCCATTTCCAGAGCTGCTTGCCGGTGCGAGCGTCTATCGCGAACACGACGCTCCAGCTTCCGGTTGTATACATCACACCGTCGACGATGAGCGGCGTTGCCTCAAGGCCGCGAGTAGTGGCGGTGTCGAACGACCATGCGAGCCCGAGATTCTTAACGTTGTCGGCATCGATCTGCTTGAGCGGCGAGAAGCGAGTTTCAGAGTAGTTCCGCCCGTAGGTGATCCACTCCCCGGCTCGCGTATCCGCGTCGCGAAGCGCCGCATCATCGATGGCTCTCGCGCCTTTGGCGATCTTTGTAGGAGACTTCTTTTGCGCTTCGGGCGCCTGCAGGAAGATTGTGCCGCAGCAAAGCGGTATTAATAGCAAAATCTTGATCCATCTGTTCATGGTCACCTCGCGAATAATCATCGACTAGCGCGCGACCAGTGCCGATTAGCACACCTTAGTGCGCCTTTGCGGATCCTTGGTCTTTGCGCGAAAGCTGGTCATCAAAAAACTCGCAGAAGGTTTCTCGCAAAGGCGCAAAGATCCGCAAAGCCGCAACGACCCAAAGATCCGCAAAGGCGCAAACAAAACAAGCGTTAAGCTACGTCGCCCTTCTCATGTTTGTCGCTACTTGTTCTTCACCGGATACGGCGGCCTCTGCGGTTGCTTGGAAGGATTCTTCTTCAACTCCTCCATCACCACTTGAATCGCCTTCTCCAGTTGGGGGTCATGACCGTCGATGACTTCGGCCGGCATCTGCTCGACTTCGATATCCGGCGGCACGCCCACGCTCTCGACAACCCAGCCCTCTTCCGGGGTCCAGACGGCAAAGTTTGGAGCAGTCACCAGACCGCCGTCCATCAACGTTGGGAAGCCGAGTATGCCCACCAGACCGCCCCAGGTGCGCTTGCCGATTAATTTGCCGAGCCCGAACTTGCGCCACATCCATGGCAGATAGTCACCGCCTGATCCGGCGGTTTCGTCTATCAACATCACCTTCGGACCCTGGATTGAAGCGGCCGGCGTCTTGAGATCCGCGCCGTAGCGCATCGCCCAATAGGACGCCAGCGGACGGCGTAGAATATCGATGTAGTAGTCAGCCGCCTGGCCTCCTCCGTTGAAGCGCTCGTCAACGATGATCGCCTCTTTGTACGACTGCGGATAGAAATATCGCTTGAAGTAGGTATGACCCGCGTTGGTTGTGTTCGGGACATACACGTACGCAACTCGTCCGCCGGTGGCTTCGTCTACCTTCCTAAGATTCCCCTCGACCCAATCCCGGTTCCGAAGCCCGCCCTCGTTTGCGATCGGAACCACCGAAACCGTCCTTGAACCTGAGCCGTCGGGGTTGGGGCCAACGGTTATTTCGATGATCCTGCCGGAAGTGTTCTCGAACAAGCTGTACAGATTCGTCGGCGGCCGCAGGTCCTGCCCGCGCACCGCAAGCAGATATTCACCGGTCTTGACGTTGACGCCTGGCTCAGTCAACGGCGAACGAAGCTCGGGGTTCCAGTTCAGACCGCCATAGACCTTTTTGAAACGGTAGCGCCCGCTCTCGACCGAGTAGTCCGCTCCCAGCAACCCACCGGGCACATTCTTGGGCTGATATAGTGAATCGCCGCCGCCTACACGATGATGCCCAACCGCCAGCTCGCTGCACATCCACTGGATGACGCGATTCAGATCGCCACGAGTCGCCAGGTGCGGGAGGAATGCTGCGTACTTCTCGCGTTTCGCGTTCCAATCCACGCCGTGCATGTTACTCGCGTAGAAGTAGTCGCGGTTGACCCGCCACGCTTCGTTGAATATTTGTGGCCACTCGGCGCGCGGGTCGATCCGCACTTCTATATCGTCGACGTTGAGTTTGCCCTGGCCCGGTTGAGGCTTTGGGGTGAGGGTTGCTGCAACGATCGCCCAGACGTTGTTGCCGGTATAGAGAACCTTCTTCTTGTCGGCGGATACGAGATAATCCCTGACGCCCGGGATGAACACCTCGTCCTTTCGCTTGTTCAAGTCGTATTGATGAAGCGAGGATTTCTCGGGTCCGCCTCCGAAAGGGTTCCCGCCGTCCGCCGGGCTCTCGATGTAATAGAATTGTCCAGCCGGGCCTGCCTGGAGGTTGCTGTAGTTGCCCGCCGGGAGCGGGACTGCGAGAATCCTGTTGTTGATTCCATCGAAGTCAATCGAGAAAGGCTCAGTCGAAGGCTTCGCTGGTTCCTTGGGTTTCTCCTCTTTTTGTACGCCCTTCTCTTCGTCGCTCTCTTTTGCAAGCGGGTTAGGTATGTTGTTCCGAAGGACCGCGAGGTAAAGTGACGACGTGCTGCGCATGTCGGCGTTGGACATCGCAAACCAGTCTTTAACCGGACCCGCGTCGGTCGAACCAAAAAAGTAAAGATACTTGCCACTCTCGTCGAACACCGGCTCGGCAACTTCGCTCAAGCCATCGGTTACCTGGAATGACTTGTCCTGCTCGATCGAATAAGCGTGCACGGTTTGAATGTTCGCATTTGAGCTAAGCGTATAAGCGATCCACTTCGAATCGGGCGACCACACGTGATGGATCGTTTTGGCGCGGCTCGGCCCATAACGATACTCGGATGCCAGCTTCTTTGAGACGCCGGTTTTGAGGTCGATCCAGAAGAGGCTCCACGAGTTATCCGCATAGGAAATTTTCTGGCTGTCGGGTGACCATGCCGGAACATCGTAGAACCCGGCGCCGGTGAGCTTGATCTTGCGAACGTCTCCTTTGCCGTCCTGACTTCGGATATGCAATTGGTACTCGCCTGACTCGTCTGAGAAGTAGGCGATTGACTTTCCGTCGGGTGACCAGATGGGTGAGCGCTCGTGGGTTCCAGGAGTCGCTGTGAGATTGCGTGGATCGCCCTTCTCGGCGGGTACGGTGATGATCTCACCTCGAAACTCAAACACCGCCCGCGCGCCGGTGGGCGAAATCGCGGCATCGCGAATGTAGCGCGCGCCCTTGACGAATCGCGGTCGCGTTTCAACCAGATCGGCGGACACCCCGATCGTGAGCTTCCAGCTTTTCGATGTTTTCGGATCGAAGATGTGAAGGTAGCCCGCTTGCTCGTATACGATCTGCCCACCCCCGGCGGATGCGTCGAGCACGGGAAAATCGTTGTGTTCGGTGAGCTGCTTGATCGCCTTTGACTTCAGGTTGTAAGAGAACAAGTTGAACTCACCGTTGCGGTCCGAGCGAAAGTAGATTGTGTCCCCGATCCACATGGGCTCTACGTCGTTCGCCCGGCTCTCGGGTTGAGGGAGCTTCTCGGCGGAGTTGTCACTGAACTTGTAGAACCAGATCGTGGAGTTGAGACCGCCGCGGTAGTGCTTCCATTGAGTGAAGGCCTCGGATAGCGGGTTGTAAGCGAGCCTCGATCCATCCGGCGAATAAGTTGCCCTGAACGCGTTTGGCAGCTTGAGCGGTGCTTCGATCCCGCCTTTGATCGGAACGGTGAACAACTGTGTGTAACGCCCGGTGAACACCGCGCGGGGTGATGTGAACAGCACCGCGGATCCGTCGGGTGTGAACCCCTGAACGATGTCCGGACCCGGATGCCAGGTCAATCTGGTAGGCACACCACCGGCGACCGGTACGATGTACACATCCGGGTTGCCGTCATACTGCGCGGTGAAGGCGATAAGAGTTCCGTCGGGTGAGAAGGCGGGGCTGGACTCCTGGCCTTCGTCGGCGGTCAATCGCCTGACGTTCTTTCCGTCGAGATCCGCCACCCAGAGATCTGCGGCGTAGATGAATGCGATATGCGTCTTGCTGATGGCCGGCTGGGAGAGCAGCCGTGTGTCGTTGATGTCCACACCATTCGCGGCTCCGGCGCAGAGCGGCAGGGCCGTTAGCACGAATGAGAAAAGTGCCACGCGAAGAAACCATTTTTGAATTTTACGAGCGTCAATGTGCATATGTCCTCCTGTTCGTGGGAACTAAGCGTCGGCGGGCGATTGCCAATCGCTTCTGAACCTGGTTCATACACGTAATGGATGGCGCGCAGAATATCAGAAGCCTCGAAACACGACAAGCAGCCAGATTGTCGGGTGTGCTTAATCCTTTGGCGCATAACCACCCGAGAGCTGCATATGCAGAAAAGCGGGCACAGGCATGGGTCGTAGGCTAGACAATCAAGGACCCACCTGTCACGAGGTGGGTATGCGGGTGACGCGGATGGATTCCACGGGGCTATTGCACCAATGTGCACTTCGTGATGATTCCTCGTATAATTCGGTCGCTGTGTTCGAACGGCAGCGCGATTTTTCGCATTCACGCACAACTCGAGGTGGTTACCACACGATGAACAGCATTCCTGAAATAGGGCAAACGGTTCTGAACTTCGTCGGCGGAAAGTGGGAGCCTTCAGCGTCGGACAAATGGGCTGACCGATTCGACCCTGCCGATCAATCGATACTGGTGGCGCGCGCTCCGGATTCGTCCGGCGACGATGCGCGTCGGGCGATCGAAGCAGCGGCCGCCGCGTCAGAAGGTTGGAGCGCCCTGAGCGCGCCAAGGCGCGGGAGGTTGCTGTTCGAGTGGCTCAACTGGATGGACGTGCACAAGCATGAGCTCGCTAACCTGCTTACGCGCGAGGAAGGCAAGATCCTCCCCGAGTCGGTCGGGGAAGTGAAGCGGTCGATGGACATCCTCGAGTACAGCGCAGGGATGGGACGCAGGCTTGCAGGTCGAGTGTTCCCAGCCGAAGAGGAAGGGGTTTTCTGCTATTCGAGCTCGCAGCCGCTTGGCGTGGTCGGACTGATCAGCCCGTGGAATTTTCCGGTTGCGATCCCGGTGTGGAAGCTTGCGCCCGCGCTGGTAGCCGGGAACACCGCCGTGCTCAAACCGTCGCCGCTGACGCCGTTGACCGCAACCGCGCTGGTGCGAGGTCTCGAAGAAGCCGGCGTGCCCAGGGGTGTAGTAAACCTTGTGCATGGCGACAGCGCGCCGGGTATCGAGTTGATCGCAAACGAGACGGTCAAAGGCGTGTCGTTCACCGGCTCAACCAAAGTCGGAAAAATGATCGCTCGCGACGGCGGTGAGCGGATGCTCAAGCTGCAGTTGGAGCTTGGCGGGAAGAACCCGCAGATAGTGCTGGACGACGCCGATCTGGACATGGCGGTCAACGGATTGGTCGCCGGTGGTTTTGGCTCCACCGGTCAGCGCTGCACCGCTACCAGCCGCGCGATTGTGATGGAAAAAGTCTATGACGACTTCCTAAGCCGGCTGGTCGCTCGCGCTTCGTCGATTCGGGTTGGCCCTGGCATACAGGCAGGAGTCGAGATGGGGCCGCTGGTCGATTCGCGTGCGATGGACGGTGTAGCGCACTACGTCGGCGTCGGCGTCAACGAAGGAGCGAAACTTCGTGCTGGCGGCGCGCCGGTGAAGGGCGGCGGGCTCGAGCGCGGTCACTTCTTCGCGCCCACGGTGATCGAAGCGACGCAGGGCATGGAGATAACCCAGGAAGAAGTATTTGGTCCGCTGGTGGCTGTGATTCGAGTTCGAGATTTGGAAGAGGGAATCAAGATCGCGAACTCGGTGCGTTACGGTCTGGCTTCGACGATCTTCACCCGCGACGTGTCAAAAGTGTTTCGTTTTGCCGATCGAGCGCAAGCCGGGATCATCCACGTGAATCGCCCCGGAGTAGGCGGGTTCTCGCACGTGCCGTTTGGAGGGATCAAAGACAGCGGTTACGGCGGGCGCGAGGTCGGCGATGAAGTGATGAGCTTCTACACCGAGACGAAAGTGGTCTACGTGAACTACAAGTGAAAGCATCGCAAAATCCTTGAGCTCGGCGCCCGTCGGGAGGATCCGCTTGGCAAGACCAGAGCGAACGACAAGCATCATTCGAATTGCGTTGCTGATGTTGGTGTTAGCTCAAACGGTTCACGCCGAGCGCTTGCCTATAAAGACCAAATGCGGGATCACCTGGGTGAATGGTGGATTGCGTCGGCCCAGGGGCTCGTTCGGTATCGCAAACTGAGCGCCATTGAACAACTGGCGCACCTGCGGCCGGATGTTATTTTCACAACACTGCGGGGACTGCCCGCCAACGAGGTCTTCCGGATCTTTGAAGACTCACGCGGGGACATATGGAAGCACCCTCGGGGCGTCCGACGGGACGCTGCCCGGTGGGTGCGCGCAACGGCAAAGGAGGATATCAGGCGCACGTGGATCGGCGATCTGACGATGCGGCTCTGATAGTGCTCAGCGTGGGAGTCGCGCTGGCGTGCGAAACCAAAAGCCAGCCGATGGCCGAGTCACGACGGGATGTCAAGGTCAATGACGTGGGGCGGGTTCACGGGGTTGTACACCTCGTTGCAGAGGCACGCATTCACAAAAAGGGTTGGTCCTATTTGTTCTTTTCCGTATGAGCCGTGGATGTGACCGAATACGTGAACGCGGGGGTTTATCTCGGTGACCCGCTTCAACAGGAGCTCACAGCCCGCGGGCACGCCCTTCCCGAATGGCAAATCCAGTATCCCGAAGGGTGGTCCGTGAGTGATCAGCACATCGGTGTCGTCTGGAATCAGGCTCCAATAGTGCGCCAGCGCCGGGCCGTTTCGCGGGTGGTTGAACGCCCAATCAAAAAACCACGGTTGATGAGGTGAGCCCCAAAACTTGATGCCGTCGATCTCAGTGCCGCTGTCTTCAAGATAGATGATGTTTCTCAAGACGCTATGGGCGCCGCTGTAACGCTCGAAGACCCAGTCGTGGTTCCCGGCAATCATCACCACGTGTTTAAAGCCGAGAGTCCCGCAGAAGGCATCGAGCTCACGAATGGCGTTCAACTGAAATGCGGCGTCGACGTCGGGATCGCCCGAGCGATTGGCTAGAATATCGCCGCCCAGAATCAAGACGTCGCCGGCGGGAAGGCGGGCGTTGCTGAGTTTGCCATGACAATCTGAGGTAGCAACGAGTCTCATGTCCCTATCAAGCTGACTCACCTTGAGCGTCCGGTCAAGCGCCAGTGACCCAACTCGACTCCGTGATGTCTGGGACGCCGCACGGCGGTTATGATAGTTTTATGAATCGCCGAGATTGGCGTCGATGATTTCCAAACGTGGGACGAGGATATGAAGAGAGAATTGTCCGCTTTTGTTACGGCTGTCTTGCTTACCGGCTGCGGTGTTGAGGCGTCTCCGCGCGGATATGCCGGTGCGTGCTCGCCGAATCCGCAAGCGCAGAGTCCGCGCTTCGAAGACTTCTCCGTGACTGAGCAGTTCAAGGGCAAACCTGCCGCGGTGAAGCTCGCGAGCGCTGAGTCGAGGAGGTATCGGAGGGTGATCCGGGAAGGCGCGCGCGAGGCTCCGAATTTCGCCGGACACTTCACGATTGTTGAGTGGGGCTGCGGCGGAGGATGTGTGCAGTTTGCGATAGTCGATGCGAGAACTGGTGCGGTGTTCATGCCGCCGTTCTACGTTGGGCCGCGCCCGTTGGTGGAGGGCCAAACCGAAGAATCGGAGGAGCCTTTGCGGTATCGCGTCGACAGCAAGCTGTTGATCGTCAGCGGCTCGCGGAACGAAAAAGGCGAAGGGACTTACTATTACAAGTGGGATGGGCGGCGGTTGACGCTGATCAAAACTGTCACTCCCGGGAAAGCTTGACCGTC
The DNA here is from genome assembly GCA_964581275.1 of uncultured Clostridia bacterium. Lineage (GTDB taxonomy): Bacteria > Acidobacteriota > Blastocatellia > UBA7656 > UBA7656 > Onstottus_A. Next base: position 1,691 of record CAZOOE010000222.1, on the reverse strand, counting down.
GGCTTACTTTTTACCATCTGGGGATCGAACAATAGATAGGAGAGTTGTGATTATGAGACTGAAACAAGTTGTTGCCCTGTTGACTTGCCTGTGCCTTACCGGCGCCGTCGCTCTCGGTTTGCCCGGTCCTCTTGGCGCTCGCAGCCTGCCTCGCTCAATGACCATCGCCGTGGTTGGCTTCCAAAAAGACGCCGCGAGTGGCGCCGCCAAAGCTCATACTCCGCCAACCGGTAGCCCGGAACGCAAGGAGGTAATGGACGGACTTCGAGGCGATCAAAAAGTTGTCTTCAAGGTGCACTACTTGATGGTGCACGGCGACTGGGCGTTTGCGGATGTGACGCCGCTCGACGACAAGGGTAAGCCGGTCGCCGAGGGAGGAGCCTCGCTTATGCACAAGGCGAACGGCGCCTGGAAGGTAGTGGATCTCTCCGTTCTTCCAGAAGACCCAGACAACCCGATGGGAATTGACGACCCCACGCCAAAATTCGTGAAGGCCGTTCAGAAAGCGTTTCCGGGAGTGCCCTCCGATATCTTCCCGCCTCGCGCGCGGGCAAAGTAATCGGCTGATGATATGCAAAGATCGCGTTAATTGAACTTGCGACAACATTGACGCCTCAGAGTGGGTGTTGTTTAATTAAACCTCGCTTCCCTCGCAAGAAAAATGCATTCCACCGGAGGACCTCATGACGGCAAAGAACGCGACTGAGACCGCAACCGCTAATTCAATAGGAAAGCAAAAAGAATACATCTGGCCGTGCGCCGCGACGTATTACGAACACCCGCTGGCGATCGAACGTGGAGAAGGGATGCACGTATGGGACACCGAAGGGAATCGCTATCTTGATTGCTTCGGCGGGGTGCTCACGACTTCAGTTGGTCACGCGAGACCGGAAGTCGTGAAGGCGGTAAGCGAACAGATTGGCAAGGTCGCGCATACCTCGACTCTATATATAAATCGGCCGCAAGCCGATCTGGCGGAAAAGGTCGCGAGCATAGTTCCAGGCAAATTGAAGAAGAGTTATTTCACCAACAGCGGCACGGAAGCCGATGAGACCGCTATGGTGCTCTCGCGCATCTACACCGGTCGAACCGAGATCATCGCGTTGCGGCACGCCTATCACGGGCGTTCGGTGACCAATATGACTGCGAGCGGGCACGCGCCGTGGAAGCACGGACCCTCGATGGTTCCGGGCATCGTTCACGCTCACGCGCCGTATTGCTATCGCTGTCCTTTCAACCTCAAGCCTGAGTCGTGCGCGATGGAGTGCGCCCGGGACGTCGAAGAGCTCATTCAAACTTCGACCACCGGGCAGATCGCCGCGTTTATCGCCGAGCCGATTATGGGAGTGGGCGGGTTCATAACTCCACCAAAGGACTACTTCAAAGTGGTGACGGAAATCGTCCGGCGCTACGGCGGGATCTTCATCTGTGACGAGGTGCAGACGGGTTGGGGAAGAACTGGCGATAGCTGGTGCGGGATCGAGCATTGGGATGTCGAGCCTGAGGTAATGACTTTTGCGAAAGGCATGGCCAACGGCGCGCCGATCGGGTGTACGACCGCCACGCCCGAAATCGCCGACAAGTACCCGGGCCTTTCGTTTTCGACATTCGGTGGAAAACCGGTGACCTCCGCGTCTGCGCTTGCGATGATTGCGGTTGGCCACCATGGCGGCATAGGTATCGGTGATGGC
>CAZOOE010000221.1:9466-10274 GCA_964581275.1 uncultured Clostridia bacterium | reverse complement strand
GGAACTGATGCCACGTAGGTTCGGTGCCGACGCGCAGGCCAAGTTGGGCTATCACTTCCTCACACACTATGCGAACCGATTCGACATCGCGAAGACGATCCGCCGAACAACCCTCCGCGTCCACGAGCCACTCAGTGCCAACATTCATAGGATTGATTTGGAAACTTGTCCTTGAATTCGCCCCTGAAAAGACGGCAAGCTCGTTGCCATCCTGACGGCGAACGGTGACAGGTTACAGGCAGAGACTGAAGCGTGCAAGGTCCGCCCTGGTGATAGGCGATTGGATCAGAACGGCTTGTTGATCTCCTCCTGTTGATCGCGGTGTCGGGCCTCTATTCAAAATAGGTATTCAGTCTATCTGGCCAGCCGCTTCGACGGATAGCCGATGTGGATATGCGCCCCGGTAGCCGAGCCCGGAACTGCATGTCGGAACGCGATAAATGGTATACCCGAGCTGCGAAGGTAAGCCATTAACGCCTCGCCTTCGGTACTGTCGGGGCTGACGGCTGCATCGATCGCGTTGTGGTGATCGAATCCGAGCTGGTCGTGAACCGCAGTTTGGCCATATGCGCTGATCGGTAGGGCGTGATTGAATCTCAACGCAAAAAAGCTTTCGACCTTTGCCGCATCGGTCAACACCCAGTGCGCGGGACCGTTGTAGCGAATCAATGCGGCTGTGGCGACATAAGTGCCCGGGCCAAGGTGCGCAAGTTTCTCCTCGGCCGTCGCCTCGGCGATTAGGTTGTCCGCTTCTCCGATCTGCCGTTTGGTGTCGTTGACCTTATCTTGTGCTGTCGACAGAGCGCGC
>CAZOOE010000221.1:8689-9456 GCA_964581275.1 uncultured Clostridia bacterium | reverse complement strand
TCCCGAGGTGCGGCGGCGGAAGATGTCGGCCCACTCTTCGAGCTCCTTCTTCGAAATCACCGCTTGAGAGAGCAGCTCCTTTCGTCTCTCCACTGCCTCCGCGGCCGTCTTAACGTCGTTCTCTTGAAGCTCAAGGAGCTTCCCCAGACTCGCCTTGTAGTCGTTAGCGGCTGCGATGACTTCGGCCTTTGCTTTTGCAACTCGATCGGAAAGGGTTGGCTCGGACTTGGCGGGGGTTTTCATTTTCTTGCGCTGCGCTAAACAATCGCCGGATCCGGTGATCAACACCAGAGCAAGAACGACGGCGATGATGTTTGTTCCGGTCCTCAAGCCGAGGCGCACAAGCGAGCTAAGACGGCGAACAGCATTCACACCCAGTTGTACGTTTCCATGTTCCTCTGTCGTTCCGCGATACATCAAATCTTCCTTCGGTCGTAGCGTTCTGCAAGCCGCCACCTCTGAACCATCACCACCTGTCCGTCGGGCTTAAGCAGCACGCTAATCTCGTCTCTTCGGTTGGGCCGACCGCCTTCGCCGCGCGCGAGGACATCAACCACCTCGCCGTAGCGAATCACGCTGGTGAAGGTTCTGAACCCCACGATGTCGCCAACCCGAACTGTTCTAATCATAACACTGGGGACCGCACGCGTCGCGCGTGCGTGTTCAGCGGCGGAGGCAAATAAGATTGGACATAGCTTATCGATTGGTCAGGGGCGAGACGAGTGTCGTCCTCCTAACTACTTCGTTTTCTTAGTTTCGCGTGAAGC
>CAZOOE010000221.1:0-8679 GCA_964581275.1 uncultured Clostridia bacterium | reverse complement strand
ATAGTGGGCCAGTTTGAGATGAAGTTCAGACTGACCTACTACCCAATCCCGTCGTTTAGCGTTCTTTGATTATTGTAGCGGTGAATCAGAGGGCCGGCCACAGGTTCGCGCTAACCCGCGAGGACGCGGGGATCACAAACGCGCTTCTCATTTTCATAGCGCTGCTTCTGTATCTGGGTGATCATCCCTTCACGGCTATGCACTCGACTTCGATCCCCATCCCATTGAGCAATTGGGCGCCGACGGTGGCCCGCGCAGGATAGTCTTCGATGAAGTAGCGCTTATAGATTTCATTCATCCTGGCAAAGTTCGCTAGGTCGGCAATATAGACGTTCACCTTGACGACGTCGCCAAGGGTCGCTCCGGCGGCTTCGACAATTGCCTTGATGTTCTCGAAGACCTGAACCGCTTGTTCATCAAATGTCACCGCCATCTTCCCGGTCTTCGGATCGAACGGACCTTGCCCGGCGACATAGATTGCGGTTCCAGCAACGATAGCCTGACTGTACGGGCCAACGGGCTTGGGCGCGCGATCAGTTGAGACTTTCTTCCGAGACTTCTTGCTCTTTGATTGAGCTCTGCCGCCCTGGTTAGCGTTTGCGCGAGTGCTAACCGCCGTAGTTGCGCCGAGCGCGGTTGCGGCCGTAGTGCTGATGAATTTTCTTCGCGTCATTTGATTGGCTCCTGATCTACTTCTGCTCTCTCAGTTTTACATGACTCGTCCTACAATGTCTTGAGAAACGCGATCAGCGCCTTACGATCTGCCGCCGATAGACCAAGCCCGAACTCGTGCCCCTTCACCGCCCGCGTCTTCACACCGTAACCCTTAAAGCCCGTCGGCACATAATCATCCCGCACCCGCCGGGGGTCAAACCAATCCTCAAGCGTTGCGACCGAGCCGTTGTGCTCAAACGGGCCCCGGTACCACACTCCCTGCAGCGAAGGCACTTTGTAGTAGCCTGTTCCCCGCCTGGTCTTCAGAGTCAGCCTCGAATCCGTGCCAACCGACATGGACAGAACGTCATATCTCTGACGATGGTCCTCTGGCACTTTGAAGCCGTCGGCGGGCGTCAGTTTGTTGTTCGTGTACAGCGGAGGCGTATGGCATCCGGCGCATCCTTCACTCTCGAAGACTTTCTTCCCTTGCTCCGCGACGGCATCGAACCTGTTCGGATTGGGCGGCGGCTTGAGGGAGTAGACGTATAGCGCCAGCGCAAAAAGCTGTTCGTCGCTATAACGACTCTCGGTCGAGGGGTTGGGCAGCTCTCCTCTCGGTCTGAAGCCTCCATACAATGAAAGAAGATCGCCACCTTGATTCAGAGCAGCGTAGCGCATGATATCCGTTATTCCGCGATGACGAACAAGCCCCAATGCGTCTAGATAACGACGATTCTTTACGCCGATCAGATCGGGGATATGCACTGGAAAGAACGCGCTCGATCCTTGCCTCGCACACACCCCCGGTACGATTGCCTCAAGCACGGCGGCTATTTCTTCAACTGTCATCCGCTCGGGCTGCGCGTTCTGGTCACCCTCTACCCACGGAGCCGCGTAACTCCTTCGCATGAAATCTCTCAGCCCGCGGAGCGCTTTATGTTTATCCTGAGCCTGCGCGGCCTCCAACCTTGACTCGTAGCCAAAGGTACGGTCATCAGGGAAATTTCCCTGTGCTCCCTTGATCGCCGTTCCATCCGGCATCACGCGAGTGTGACACATCGCACAGGCAAGAATTCCGACTTCTATTTTTCCCTTCTCCCTGACCACGTATCGCATGAATGGAAAGATCCCGTTTCGTGTTATTGGCACGTGGTTCTTCTGGTACCATCCGCGATCTCTGACCTCTAAACTTAACAAGCCGGCCGATACGAACTCGATCGGAGCATCGAAGACGATCTCGCCGGCAGCAATCCAGTCTTGCTCCGTTCTGAGTTTGCCGGCATCGAAGATGACTTGCGGTTCCAGCCCGCTGAGCCTCTCTAGGTATCTCGGCGGCTCCTTCCCCGGAGCGTAGATCGGATAGCTTTTGTAGATCGGACGGACTGGCATACTGTAGTAGTAATCGGCGGGCATATGTTTGGGCGAGCTCGCTGGATCGGCGAGTGGAATTTCAAACGCGACGAGGTCTTCATCGACCCATGTCTTTGGTATCTCGGGCTTCCATCCAGCGGAAGTCTTTTGCGAATCGCCCTGGCGCGCGACCGCTGCGCCGCCGAGCAGCACCAAGACGGCTAGAAGACTTAGCTTTAATGTTCTGCGATTCATTTTGACAGATAACGGCGGCCGACGAGTGCGACAATCAAATCATCCGAGCTGAATCTCGGTCGGCACCTCTGGGTTCATCAACGATGCGCCTCCATCCGCGTAGATCACTTGTCCGGTTATCCAGCTGGCTTGATCTGAACAAAACAACGTGACAGCGTTGCCCACGTCTTCCGGCGTTCCGAGGCGCCCCATCGGAGTCCAGCCCCGCTCGTGCCAATTCCTGATGAGAACCTGCGCCTGCTCGGGCAGCGTGTTCAATACGCTGTCCTCGGTCCACCCGGGGCTGATTGCATTCACCGTAATACCGCGTTTGGCGAGGGCCACCGCGAAATAGCGAACAAGTGATTCCAGGGCAGCTTTCGCCGAGCCCATGCCAACCCACGGTTGCAATCCACCAGTGCGGCTCCCCTCGGCGTAGGTGATTGCGAAGATTCTTCCGCCGGTGTTCAGCAGTGGAATCGCCTCGCGAACACCCACGAGGAAGGCCTTCGCCTGGGAATCGAACGCGACGTCCCATTGCGCGAGGGTGATGTCCAACGGACCTTCGAAGAAAGCCGGTATCTCAGGGCGGGCGTTGCTAACAAAGATGTCAATCGTTCCAAAATCACTCTGCACCTTGCGAAACATGCTGCGGATCTGCTCAGGCTGCATCACATCAGACTGAACCAGCACACCATCGGATCCGCGTTTGCGCACTTCCGCGAGCGTGTCTTTTGCAGCGGCCTCGTTTTGATAATAGTGGATGGCCACTTTGACGCCGCTTTCTGCCAGCTTCAACGCGACGCCTCGACCGATGCCTCGGGAGCCGCCCGTAATCAATGCGTGTTTTCCGTTTAGAGACACATCAACCTCCTTGATTCCTCAATCACTTATGTGGAACAAGTCCCGATACAATGCTGCGAGCTACAGCCGGCTCGAATGCATGGCCACTGCTTTCCACCCGCCGCCCATGTTAACAAGGGTAAGCGTGTAGGAGGCGGTGAATGGGCTGGGGTCCGCCGAGGTCTCGCCCGGAATTGAACTGCGTTGCCGCGGAGAAACCCCGCGAACAACTGCCGAGTCGCCATATACTGAGACTGTCACACTGTTGGTCTCCAGCTTTGTGTATCTCAACCGTCCTGATCCGAGGTCGTTTAGCAATCGCTGCCGCGTCATTTGCTCTCCATCGCGATGCGTCCAAATGAAGCTGTCATCGACCAGAGCCGCCAGCGTTTTGACATCCGAAGCAAGCATCGCATGATGAAACGCGGCCTCGGTCGTTGCGATCTCTTTCTTTGAGTCCTCTTCCGAGCGAGGCATCTTCGTTGCTTGCCAGCTTACGACCTGCCATTTGCCGTTGCGCTTTAGAAAAGTGCCCGTGTTCAAGTAGTTCGCGGTTTCGACTTTTCCTTGCCTACTGCTAACACCAACGAGTCGGAAAGCCACGATCGCGGTACTGCCGTACTGTTGAATACGAATGTCTTCGGCGGAGTAAGTCGTGGCGCGATCGCCGGGCTTGGGTGCCTGCGCCAGGCGCTGGTCGCGCATGATGTCGGCCTTGCCGATCCGCCGCCCCGACGAGCCGGTATAGATCAGGTCCTCAGCCCAAAAGCGGTCGTGCATCCCTGCGTCGTTCCGCGAGACGCCATCCAGAAACTCTTTCACCAACCTGGTCAGCTCGCCCGCATCCGGGGCGGTCTGCGCCTGCGGTCCGGCCGCCAAGCCTAGAATAATTATCGCAGCTAGAAGAACTCGTTTCATCGGCTTCCTCCGGACAAGAAATGTTGAGTAGTAATTGATTCACTTCGCAGGTATGTGAGTCGTCGTTACATCCGCAATCAGTTTGTCGTTCTCGCCGAGAACAGTTGTTCGCACGATGCTGACGGTTCTTCCCTTCTTTACAAAAAATGCGATAGCTTTGAGCTTACCGTTTTTTTGATTGCTGGCGAAGTTCGCGTTTAGACTTATTGCAAGTGGGAAACCGACCATACCGTCGCTCGACTCGGTTGATCCCAACGCTAAATATGTAGCGGTCACATCTGCAAGCCAGAGGATTGCACCCGCGTGGACAACACCAAATGGATTCAATATGCCGGGTTGAATCGGCATCTCCGAAACCAAGCGCTCGGGCGTCTGCTCAACTAACTCAAATTCGATACGACCGTCAACTCTCATCGCTATCTCCGCTTTATTTTTGAAAGGAAATCATTGGTCAAGAGGCGGGCCTGACCTCCAGATTCGCCCCGCCGCGCACCGATGGGTTTCGCAAACGGCGATGTGAAGCAACAGAGAACGAATACTAAAGACCACCCTTTGCTCGCGCTCTACTCGTCGTTATAGTTGCGACGCTTGCCCAAGAGCCAGGCCTTCAAAATGCCCGGATTGGCATCATCAATTGCGAAGTACTCCTGGATCACCTTCTCATAGAGCTCGTCGCGCTCGCACTCTTGCAGATGATTGCCAAAGGGCATCTGGCCTCCTTTGATGTAAGAGCTGATCATAACCTGATCCATCGGCCAGTTCAGGGCCCCCAGATGCTCGGGCTCATGACAGGCGGAACAACTCATTGCTCGCCGCAACGCTGCGCCGGCGAAGTCTTCGCCGAACCGCTTGGTGCGCTCGTCCCACCTCGCCGAACCCAGCCCTGGGCCAAACTTGCTCTCATCCAGATACTGATCAAACCGGGGCGCGCCATAGGAACGAAAGCGTTCGTTGACTGCCAAAACCGCTTGCAGTTCGGACGGACTCACGCTGCCCGGCGCTGGAAAAATCGGGAGCACGCCAGTCTTATGGCAGAGCGCGCAGTTGTCATCGCCGTATCCCAATTCCCAGCGCCCTTTGATGCTGATCGACCCGTTCGGGCGATAGGTCCTGAAGTAGTCTTTGAAATAGGCATCGAAGGTACCATCTGAGCGGCCCAGAGCCGATACCACGGAGACGTTGCGAGTACGAATTCGCGTCTTTGGATCGGTCACCCCGAATTGAACCCACTTCTCGGGAACCCCCGCCTTCGGCTTCCCTGGAACCACGATCAAGAGTCTCACGTAACTGTCGTCGTTGTCAGGAGTCCCAAGATGCTGCGACTTATAGCTAAAAAAGAGGAGCTGTTCGGAAGACTCCCTTGTTGCGTTGACCTGTCGCAGAAAAGCCTTGGCCCGTTCCAACGTCTCGGAGCGGCTTACCCAGCGGAGGAAGCTTGGCGTCGTCAGGAACTCAGGAATTCCAACATACGGTCGTGTCTCTGCGAAGTACTGTTTATCCGGTACCAGAAAGCCAAGCTCGTGCCCGGGGAGTTGGTCGAGCGAGGCGGCGCGGATGAACTCGACAAATTCCCGATAGTTCTTCGAAAACTCCTCGTCCTCCGAAAGCTTGAACCGACGGATAGTTCGGGCGATCGACTTAAGCACCCTCCGATAAGCCGGAAGCGCCTCATCGTCATCATAAGCGGCACTGGCGGCTAGAACTAGAGCATCGATCTTGGCTCTGACCCAAACGTCCCGGTCGAACTTCGATCGCGAACCGGGCGAAGCGAAAGAGGCCTCACAAACGAGTACAAGACATATTAGAATCGGGATTAGACGAAAGCGCATGAATCGACTTCCTTTTGCAGCGCAAATGCGGCCGGCATCGAATATCCCGCTCAACTCAATGCTTGTGGTTTCTCAAGAATCCGGCAACTGCTGCGTTGAAGGCCACAGGGTTATCGCGATTGCTCGCATGCCCGGCCATCGGAATCATCACCGCCGTGGCATTCGGTAAAAGGCGAGCGAGCTCCGCTGTGACCAGCCTGTGAATCCTGGTGGTTTCTTCACCAGTGATAATCAGGGTCGGGATAGCCATCTGTTTGAGCTTATCCTTAGAAATGTCTGGGAAAGGGTCGGACGATAGCGTGAGCGCCTTGAACGAGGGGGAGTTTTGCATAACTTGCGCAACCCGTTCTGACGTGAGATTGCTCCATCTGTTCGGTCCCTGGATCCCATCGGAGAGAATCTTCATAGCCCCGCGGTCATCTCCCGCTTTGAACGCATCCGCGGCTGGCTTCCAAACGCCGGTCATAAATTCATAGGATCTTGTTCGCGAGCAGGGTGTGACCGGGTGACTGCGCTAAAAGCAGCAAGAAGAGTATTGGCGCGAACAAAGCTCTGATGTTCGAAACAGGATTTCTCTTTTTGATTGTGAGCGACAAAGTCTTTTGCAGTCACCGACCCACACTATCCGTGTCGGAGATTCATCAATACCTCGAGGCTGGCGCGGCAGACATTGTGAAGCCGCTTTCAAAAACCTGTTTCTATAGTCGAAGTCAGTTCGTGAGGACGACGCTATTCGCAGTACGCCTCTGTTAGCTTGCGAAAGTGGTAACCCATCGCCGCCAGTCTCATCGAATCCGCAAAGGCGCCGCGATGATGGGCAAGCGTCTGAGTCATGTAGCGCCAGAATTCCCACCGTTCGCGGTCGCGCACACCCAGCCTCAGCGTGATGCGCATCAGCGCAGACAGGTCTCGAAGAACGGTATTGCTGCGTTGCGATTTCGGTCCCGGCTGCGACACGCGTTTCAAGCACTCGAGCGCGCGATCGTAGTATTCGCGAGTGTCGTAGATCGACCGCAAGATTGACTTATAGCCTTCCACGAGCCTGGTTGAGTCCATTCGTGGAACGAAGTTCAAATCCGAATGGGTGTTGTTCCCGGCGCTCTCTCCCAGCAGCCGTCCCTCCCCGCTCAGCCTCCTCCAGAGTTGAGTGTTAGGCAGCGCAGTCAGCAGACCGACCATAGCAAGCGGAATCGCGCTCTCGCGAATGAAGTGAGTCATCCGTTCGAAAATATCTTCCGGATCGTTGTCAAAGCCGACGATGAAACCCGCCATCACTTCAATGCCGTAGCTCTGGATCTTTTTCACCGACTCGAGCAGGTCGCGACGCATGTTCTGGGCCTTCTGCGCTTCCTTCAGGCTCTCCTCGACTGGCGTCTCGATCCCAAGAAATGCGCGGTTAAATCCGGCCTGGCGCATCAGATCGAGCAGCTTTTCGTCCTCGGCGAGGTTGACGCTGGCTTCGGTTATAAAGGTAAATGGGCGGCCGTTTTGCTGTTGCCATTCGGCCAGATGCGGAAGCAACAGCTTGACGTTCTTCTTATTGCCGATGAAATTGTCATCGACGATGAAAACCGTCCCGCGCCAGCCAGATTGCTTCAACACATCAAGTTCGGCAAGCATTTGCTCGTTACTCTTTGTCCGCGGCACTCGTCCGTAGATCTCAATGATATCGCAGAACTCGCAATTAAACGGGCACCCGCGCGAATACTGCACCGACATCGCGCTGTAGCGTTTCATATCCGCGAGCTTGAAGTCCGGGATGGGTGTAAGCGCGAGCTGCGGCCTGTCGGAAGCCTGATAAACCGATAAAGCCTCGCCGCGCTCGAGATCGCGAACAAGTTGCGGCAGCGTCTCCTCCGCTTCGCCTAGCACTACGTGATCCGCACCGGCCAGCTCTTCCAACGTTGTAGTAACGTAAGGTCCACCAACGATGATTCGTTTATGTGCCGCGTTGCATAGACCTACCACCTGCTTCAGCGATTCTTTCTGAACGAGCATGGCACTGGCGAAGACCACGTCGGCCCACTCGATGTCGTCGCGCTTAAGCGAGCGCACGTTCATGTCTACAAGTCGTCGTTCCCACGACTCGGGCAGCATCGCCGAAACCGTCAGCAAGCCAAGGGGGGGAAAAGCGGATCGCTTGCCCTCGAATGATAAGGCGTGGCGGAAGCTCCAATAGGTGTCCGGGAATTCGGGATAGACGAGTAGGACCTTCATATGTGGTCTCCTTCCATGTTCCGATCGCAATCGCGGTGGGGATATTAAACTCCAGACCGGCGATCTTCTCAACCGCTTTAGGAGGTTTTTTCTCGCGGCTCATCGATTACACCCGCTTCCGAACGCACGGTCGGGCAATTCGCAAACCAGAGTCGGTTTACGCCATCTCAGCGTGAAGCCGCCGGACCGGCCGGGGTCAGGTTGAATGCGGCAAGAATCAAACATAGCGGATCCGTGGTCAACTCAGACCAGCGTAGAGCCTTGGGAGGATCGTTGGGGTTCTTTTGATTTCCTTCAGAGTTGTCGAAGTAGGCAATCACTTCCACTCGAGTTCCCTTTGGCAAAGCTACGCGGCGCCTGAAGTAGTAGGTTGGCTCCCAATCGAACTGGTAACCGCGAGTCCAGATCAACACTTCTTCGGAGCCGTCCGGTCGGTAGGCAGTCGCTTGAAGCGAAACCACCAGGGGGAACATTCGTGGCCGAATCGCTATTGCTTCAGTATCGGTTTCGGTGGTGATTGAAAGCTTGAGCGGCTGAGGCTCAGTGGCAACAGGTATGATCGCATCGGCGTTGCTGACCACGATTTCCTGAAGCGACCTACGCGGCTGCGTCTTTGCGAAGTAGAGCCCTA
>CAZOOE010000220.1:0-10283 GCA_964581275.1 uncultured Clostridia bacterium | reverse complement strand
CTCGCCCTGGGCTATACGCTGTCGCCCGCGTTCGCGGGCTTGACGTGATCGCGTCCCGTCCGCCTCCCAGGGCTCGTTGACTCGCTTTGGGTTACACGCTGTCGCCCGCACGCGGGCTTGCGCCAGCACTCATTGCTTTCGGAACGCACCTCTACTAACCTACCGCAATGGAAGCAGACCAGACTAAGGCTTTCCTTCGCTGCACCGAAGCCGACTGTCAACAACTTTTTTCGATCGATCAGCGAATTTACACTTGCCCGCAGTGCGGTGCCTTGCTGGATGTTCACTACGACTTCAATCTGCCTGGCACTCCGGTCGAAATGCAGACGATCTTCAGAGAGCGGCGCGCTGCCGACACCGAACTTGATCTCAGCGGCGTCTGGCGATTCCGTGAACTGCTTCCGTTTGTCAATGACCTCTCAACGGTGATCACACTCGGCGAAGGCAACACCCCGATATATCAAACGCCGCGCTCCGCCGAATACGCCGGACTCGACCGTCTTCGGTTCAAGCATCAAGGCCTGAATCCGACCGGTTCGTTCAAAGACAACGGCATGACTAGCGGAGTCACTCAGGCGGTAGCGCTCGGCGCATCGGGGGTCGCGTGTGCGTCTACCGGGAACACCTCTGCTTCGATGGCGGCCTACGCGGCGCGAGCAGGTATGCGCGCGTTTGTCTTCATACCTTCCGATCAAATTGCGTTCGGCAAACTCTCGCAGTCTCTTGAATATGGCGCGACGGTCGTCGAAATCGAGGGCAACTTCGACGATGCGATGCGGCTGGTACGCGAATTAGCTGAAGAGACCGATCTGTACCTTTTGAATTCGATCAATCCGTTCAGGCTGGAAGGCCAAAAGACGATTATCATCGAGATGATCGAGCAGTGCGGTTGGCAAGTTCCCGACTGGATAGTGCTCCCGGGAGGGAATCTCGGTAACACCTCGGCGTTTGGCAAGGCGCTTTACGAATTGCAAGAGCTCGGATTCATCGATCGAATACCCAGGCTGGCGGTTATTCAGGCAGAAGGCGCTTCGCCGTTTTACGATTTGTACATGACACTTGACAAATCCGCTCTCCGGGCGGTTGCGCGCCCCGCAACGCTGGCGACGGCTATTAGAATCGGCAATCCGGTATCGTGGAAGAAGGCCCTTCGCGCTCTGAGCTGCAGTGACGGAGTCGTAGAGCGAGTCACTGAACAGGAGATTGCAGACGCAAAGGCGATCATCGGCGCCGACGGAATCGGCTGCGAGCCGGCGTCCGCAGCAACGCTCGCCGGCATCAAGCGGCTGGCGGCGTCAGGGATCATAGAGGAATCAGCTAATGTAATCGCAGTCCTGACGGGAAATCTACTGAAGGACTCGACCTATACAATCGGGTATCACACTGATTCGCTTTCCATTCAGAGCGATGGTGTCTCGAACCAGATAAACGGCACGTTCGCGAATAAACCTGTCCGCTCGCCAGCTGAGAAGGATCAGATCAAACGAGTGCTCGCGATTTAGCACTGCCTCGTCTACTTATCAGGTTGCATAACCGGAATTGCCACGTGCGACGCCAATCGGTTCGATCTAAAATGCGTTGCGTTGCCGGTTGATAGTCCGATTCCTTCGCCTTGAAAATATTCTCCACAAACTTCTGCGGGTTGCGCCCGATCACCGGAACCACGTGCTCTGTACCTGAACCGAGGTCTTGTGACCCTTCAGGAACCGATGATCGCTGCGGCGATGCCTGGTTCATGCAGGCTCCGTGGACGCGCGTGCGCCGGATCAACCCAGGAGTTCGCCCATCGTGCGAACCGCCTCGATGTTGCCGGCGCCGCAGATGAGCGTCTTCACTCCAGCTTCTTTCCAAAGCTCGAGTTGATCCTTGATGCGATCGCGAGGCCCGCACAGTGCGGTCTCGTCGACCAGCTCATCGGGCACCGCTGCGATTGCCTCGCTCTTTTTGCCGGCGAGGTAGAAGTCCTGAATCGTCTTCGCTGCCTGCTCGTAGCCGTAACGGCAGGCAAGGTCGTTGTAGAAATTCTTACCTCGCGCGCCCATCCCGCCTATGTAAAGCGCGAGGTTCGGCTTCACATGCATGCGGCAGGCATCGACGTCATCCCCCACCACCACGCTGACGGTTGGAGCGATGTCGAATTCGGCAAGCGTCTTTCCATCGGTTCTTCGGGCGAAGCCTTCGTCAAGTGATTTTTGAAACACGCTGATTCGCCTGGGCGAGAAGAAGACCGGCAGCCAGCCGTCCGCGACTTCCGCAGCAAGCGCGACGTTTTTCGGGCCGATCGCCGCAACGTAAATCGGTATGTTGGGCCTCAGCGGATGGACGATCAGCTTGAGAGGCTTTCCCAGTCCCGTCCCTCCGCGCACCGGTATGTCGTAGTACTCGCCGTGATGCTCGAGCGGCTGCTCGCGCTTCAAGATGGTGCGCACGATCTCGACGTACTCGCGCGTTCTGGTTAACAGTTTGCCGTAGACGACTCCGTGCCAGCCTTCAACCACCTGGGGTCCCGAAGCGCCGATGCCCAGCATGAAGCGACCACCGGTCAACAGATCAATGGTCGCAGCGGTCATCGCGGTCATCGCCGGCGTGCGCGCCGGCATCTGCATGATCGCGGTGCCGACGTTGATTCGCTCAGTATGCGCCGCAAGCCACACCAGCGGCGCGACCGAGTCCGAGCCGTAAGCTTCAGCGGTCCACAACGAATGATAACCGAGCCGCTCGGCTTCGCGCGCGATTGCGATGTTGTCCGAAGGTCCGGAACCCCAATAACCGAAATTCAATCCGACTCGCATTATGCCTCCCCTGTCGCGTGCCTTGCGTCGGCCGATGATTTTGATTCCTTGAACATCAAGGTAAAGAACAGCGCAACCAGCGCGGCGAACGCGCCCGGGATATACCAAATCATCCGCCAATCCTTTACACCGTTCACCGTGAAGGCGTCGACAATATTCCCTCCAAAGGCGGACCCGATCCCCAGGCCTACACCATACGTGATCAACGCGATAAAACCCTGCGCGCTCGCTCTGATCTCCTTCGGCGCCTTCCGGTCGGTGTAGATTTGACCGGTCACGAAGAAGAAGTCATAGCAGATTCCGTGCAAGAGGATCCCTGCATAAAGCATCCACGCTCCGCTCCCAAGATTGCCGTTGGCAAAGAGCGCGTACCTAACTACCCAGGCAAGCATACCCACGAGCAAAGTCTTTTTTACCCCGAGCCGCACGAGGAACCAAGGCATCAAAACCATGAACGCCACTTCGGACATCTGCCCCATCGTTTGCTTGCCGGCCGCGCCCTCCATGTGAAGATCGTTCAAGAATGGGTTTGCAAAACTGTAGTAAAACGCGAGCGGGATCGAGATCAGCAACGAGCAAAGCACGAAGATCAGGAATGACCGCTCCTTCATCAATCGCAGGGCCTTCACTCCGAGAACTTCGCCGAAGGTGATTTCCTTGCCGACATTTTGTGGCGGCGTATTGGGCAGAGTAAACGAGTACAACCCAAGCAACACCGACGCAATGCCTGCCATCTTCATCGGAAGCTCGCTCTTCTCGACATCGGGTAGAAACTTGAATTGAACAAAGCTGATCGTCAGCCCCGCTATGATCCAACCGATGGTTCCCCACACCCGAACTCTGGGGAACTCCTTATCGGGACTCTCCATTTGCTTAAACGAAACCGCGTTGACCAGCGCCAGCGTGGGCATGTACATGAGATTGTATAGCAACAAAAGCAGAATCAGCGGGCCGGTAGCCGTGCTGTTTGCGGCGAAGTGCATAACAACACCGCCCAACAGGTGCAGCACTCCCATCACTTTTTGAGAAGCGAAGTAGCGGTCGGCGATCATCCCCACGAAGAATGGAGAAATGATTGCAGCGATGTTGTTCATCAGGTATGTGTAGCCGATCTGACTTCCGCTAAATCCTATGTTGCCCAGGTGCGTGCCCAACGTTACAAACCAAGCTCCCCAAACGAAAAACTGCAAAAACATCATCAAGCTAAGCCGAGAGTAGGTCTTCGCATTCATTCAAGGTCTCCAGGCTCGTAGTCCGGCCTTTTATGCGGAAGTTTGTAACGACCGAACACCTCTGACCGTTGACCGGTCGTCCGTCGCTACAAACTTCCCCCTGAAGGACTGAAGGCGGTACTACGAATGTATTCTCAAAGGCATCCTCCGGTCTGACAATCTCGAAGCCGAAATCGAAAAACCACAACTCACAGGTTCCCCTTCCTGTGCTCCTCGACAATGTAGTCACAAGCACGAGCCGTCAGCGCCATCATCGTAAGCGTGGGATTCTGACAACCGCTCGATACAAAGCATGCGCCGTCGGTCACAAACAGGTTCTTGACGTCCCAGCTCTGATTGAACCGGTTCAGCACTGAAGTCTTCCGGTCGGTACCCATACGCGCCGTGCCAATTTCGTGAATGCACAAGCCGGGCGGAGCGAGATCAGCGCTGGTACGAGTCACTTCGAAACCTGCTTCGTGAGCCATCTCCTGTATGCTTTCGAGCGCGTCGGCCGCCATCGCCCGTTCGTTGTCCCCGTGCGAGCATTCGATGTGCACCGCGGGGATTCCCCAGGCGTCTTTGACTTGCTTGCTGATCGACACACGATTGTCTTTTCTCGCGAGCATCTCCCCCCACATACCGATCGAGAACGGCGCAGCATCCTTTACTTCTCGCACCAGCTTCTTGAACTCAGCGCCAAAGCCCGGAATCTGCCTCAAATTCGTCGGCAGCATCCCGCGTTGAGAGCTGCCCTGCATGCCGTAGCCGCGAATGAATTTCGGATGCCGCTCGTTGATGTTTCTAAATTTTGGAATGTATATACCATTGGCGCGCCCGTCATCGTAGTTGTAGGGATAGTTCGAAACCGCGGGCACCAGTCCGCTCGCTCCCACCTGAAAGGCGTGATCCATCAAATAGCAGCCCAGCACGCCGGACGAATTTCCCAGCCCGGCAGGATGCTGCCGAGTCGCGCTGTTCAACAGCAGTCTGGTCGATTCGATCGTCGACGCGCACAGCACCACAACTTTGCCGAAGACTTCGAAGGCTTGCTTGGTCAACTGGTCGACGCAGGCGATGCCCTTAGCCTTTCCGCTTGCTGTGTCGACGATGACGTGACTAGCCACCGCGTTTGGTCTGAGCGTCATTCGTCCGGTCTTCGCGGCCGCCGGAAGCGTCGACCCCGGGCTGCTGAAGTAGGAATAAGTCGAACAACCTCGATCGCAGTGGCCGCAGTAGTGACACGCAGCGCGGCCGTTGTGTTTTTGAGTCAGAATCGCGGTTCTGCCGATGGTGACCTTGCGATCCTTCCAGCGGCGCTCGACCGCTCGTTTCAACAGCCACTCGCCGCAAGTCATCTTCATCGCGGGGAGAAACTTGCCGTCGGGGAGATTCGGGACGTTTTCGTACGAGCCGCTCACTCCGACGAACTCTTCAACCTGGTCGTAGTATGGAGCGAGCTCTGCGTAGGAGACCGGCCAATCGTCACCATAGCCGTCGCGGGTAGCTGCTTTGAATTCATAGTCCGATAAGCGATAGCTCTGACGTCCCCAGGTGATCGTGCGGCCGCCGACTTGCCGCCCGCGAATCCAATCGAACGGCTTTTTGTCCGCAGTCGTGTACGGATTGTCAACGTCGTCAACAAGGAACTGATTGCCGTAGGCGTTGCAAGCGTAACACTTGGATTGGACTTTCTGACGCTGCCGGGTCGATGCGGGGTAGCGATCTCGGGCTTCGTAGGGGAAGAGATGTTCGGTGAAATCCTTGTTGGGATCGAGCTTGCGTCCGGCTTCGAGCACGATCACACGCATGCCCTTTTCGGAGAGTTCCTTTGCCGCCCATCCGCCGGTGGCACCGGAGCCGACTATGATCGCGTCGTAGATTTCTTCTCTTGGCATTTCCACTCCAGGAAATCTCAGATTTCAGATTTCAGATTTCAAATTTCAGATTTCAGATTTCAGATTTCGGATCTCAGCAATCCAGAATCTCAGATTTTTGAAAAATCTGAATCTGAAATTGCCTGATGTCCGGGATTTTACAATCTGAAAAATGAGTCCGGAAATCTGAGAATCTGAAATCTGAGAATCTGAAATCTGAGCTCTGAAATCTGAGCTCTGAAATCTCAGCTCTGAAATCTGAGCTAATCTGAGTCCTGAAATTCTTCTGAATTCTGAAATTTTAAATCTGAGATAATCCGAGATCTGTAATATCTCCGTTTGAGAACATGGATTTTCACGCTATCACTAACCTGCCAGCCTGCTGTTTCTAATTAACGTTCGTAGTTCGGCCCTCAGGCGAAAACTTCTAACGATCAAATGGACTGACACGCGCGACAGTCACTGGTCTTCGGTCGTTACGAACTTCCGCCTAAAGAAAGGCCGGACTGCAAACAAGCGCCTCAGGAGAGAGTCCGCTTCAAGTACTCGAACGCGGTTTGCGTTCCCTCAACCGGGTTTGCCGATTCCGGTTCGTATTCGATGTTTGCCGCGTACTTGAACTTGATCTTTTTCAGCAGCTTCATCGTCTCCGCGATAGGCGTGGCAGCTTGACCAAACCTGCGCTGCGTGTGGTCCGCGTCTTTGTCTCTATCCTTGATGTGAAGGCTCACGATGCGACTGTGATGCTCCTGGATATACGACACCGGATCGTAGCCGGCGGCGAAGAAGTGCCCGATGTCCAGATTTATGCTCAGGTACTGTGAGGCGCCTTTCAACGCATTCGCCCAATCCTCCGGGGACTCAAACTCCTGGGCCCTGTCCCCCTTGAAGCTGGCATAACCAAACCAGTGATTGTGGAGTCCAAGCTTAATCTTGTACCTCTGACACCACTGGTCAAGCTTCGGCACGATGGGCTTCTTTACCGAAGCGGTCATCACGTTTGTCCCCAACAGAAGAGCCCCGTTGAATCCGCGATCAAGGTAGTCATCCTTCGAATCGACCGGAAAGTTCACACAGTAAGCGCTGACGCGGATGCCGGCGTCGTCGAATTTTTTCTTGATAGCCTTGAACTCGGCTTCAGAGGCCTTCCCTGGGTTTAGATGTCCGTCCCAAAGCTCGATGCTGCTCAAGCCGATCGCGACCATCGACTGGATCATCTTATCAACGTTGAAAGTCCGGAACGTGTAGCTCTGAACCCCAACCTCGATGCCACCGAACACGGAGGGCTTTACTTTGTCGGCCGATGACCTGAACCTCAGCCCTGCGAATGCTCCTGCCAGGCCCACGCCGAATTGTCTTCGTGTAATCTGTTCCACGATCTGTTTCCCCTTTCCATTCCAGTGCTTCAAAAGCGGGCGCGAATGCGTGGCATCATAGTTGAAGACAATGTAAAGAGCAAAGGGCGAAGAGCAAGGAGCGATGAGCAGCGATGCAGGTCGTAAGGCACTGCCTGTTTGGCCTTGGCCCTTTGCTGCTTGCTCGTTGCCCTTTGCTCTTGGCTCATTGCGCTGCGCCCTTTGCCCTCTGCTCTTCCTTTGTGATAGGTTCTCGCCCGTCAATCATCCAATTGACACTCACGCCGGAGGCCGCAGTGGCACAGCAAAAGAGCTACGACGCAATCATAATCGGTTCGGGCGCAACCGGCGGAATGGCCGCCAAGGAACTAACCGAGCGCGGTATGCGGGTGCTGGTGCTCGAAGCCGGCCCGCCGGTTAATCCTGAGCGTGACCTCAGCTCGCATCGCTGGCCTTATCAGTCGATGTATCGCGGTTTTGGCGCTCCCGGTTGGAAGGACCAGGATCAATGGATGCAAGCGACTGCCGGTGAGTTCAGCCGACAGTTCTATGTCAAAGACACCGAGCACCCCTACACCACCGATCCGGGCAAACCATTCCTCTGGGTACGTGCGCGAATCGTCGGAGGCAAGACGCTTCATTGGGGACGAATGTCCTATCGCCTGTCGGATCTCGATTTCAAGGCTGCAAGCAACGACGGCTTCGGCGATGACTGGCCCATCTCCTATTCCGATCTGGAACCGTATTACGCCAAAGCGGAGGAGTTCATCGGGGTAAGCGGGAACCGCGACGGCTTGCCGCATTTGCCCGACGGAAACTTCATGCCGCCTATGAACCTCAACTGTGGCGAGCACCTCCTGCGCAAAGGCGCTGAGAAAGTGGGCAGGCGTGGAATCCCGATGCGACTCGCGATGCTTACCGGACCGCCAAAGCCACACATGAAGGGACGCAGAAAATGCCACTACTGCGGCAATTGCGGAGACGGCTGCGATGTTGGCGCGATGTTCAATTCCCTAAGCTCGACCTTGCCGGTTGCGGAGGCTACCGGCCGGATGACGTTGCGTCCTGATTCGATCGTCCGCCATATCACCGTCGACACGACTACCGGCAAGGCCAAAGGAGTCGCCTTCGTAGATCGAGTCACTCATCAAGAGTACGAGGTCGTAGCCAAGATGATAGTGCTCGGTGCGTCGACTCTCGAATCGACTCGAATACTGCTCAATTCGAAGTCGCGGCAGCATCCGACGGGGTTGGGCAATTCCTCTGGTAAGCTTGGCCGTTACTTGATGGATCACTTCGGCGGGATCGGCGCCAGCGGCTACTTCAACGTGCTGGCGAGCCGCGATCCGGTCAATGAAGACGGCAAGACTTCGGGGTTGCTGATACCTCGCTTCCGCAACATAAGTAAAGAAACAAAGCAGCAGCGGTTTGTTCGCGGGTACGGCTTCGAATGCGGCTCGGGATCGCGGATGTATCCTGCTTATGCTAAGAGCGCGTCGCTGACACCGGGCTTTGGATCGGAGTACAAGAAGCGGATAAGGCATTACTACAGCACGCCGGTGAGCCTGACCACTCGTGCCGAGATGCTCGCTCGGTTTGAGAACTATGCTGAGATCGACCCAAGCGGAGTCGTCGACGCCTGGGGCATACCGGTGCTGAAGATCCACATCCAGTATTCGGACAACGAGCGCGAGATGGCTCGCGACGCGGCGCAAACCAGCGAGGAGATTTTGCGGGCCGCGGGCGCGGAAGTTGTTTCGACCGGAGGCCGTATGACCGCGCCCGGGCGCATCATCCACGAGCTTGGCACCGCGCGAATGGGAAACGATCCGAAAACATCAGTGCTGAACAAGTTCAACCAGAGCTGGGACATCAAGAACTTGTTTGTTATTGACGGCGCGTCGTTCGTGACCAGCGCAAACCAGAACCCGACCCTCACGATGCTGGCGCTGACGATGCGTGCCTGTGATCACCTGGCAGATGAGTACAAGAGAGGAAACCTCTGAGAGTTTTGATTGCGAGTTGAGGGAGCGATGTTCGAACCAGCACAAAAGCCAGCGACGGCAAAAGTGGGGACAAAACCAGCCACGTTGCATTCAATCGCAGCGATGCTGCGCGATAGGACCTTCGAAGGCAAGTTCGACATAGCCGGCGTAAGCTACAGTTTTACCTATTCTCCGGCCAAGGCGGCGATGACCCTCGACAAGCTCCAGCTCACCGGCGGCCTAAGCGTGCGTACCGGGCAACCCAGCGCGCGGGTTTCTCCGCGGACCCTGGGTGACGTTGAAGCCACTCTGATTGCGGCTCAGGGTGGCATCGGGACAGCGCCGCCTCGCAAGACTCTACCCGCGGATACATCGACCGCGCGACCCGACTTGCCGGTTGTCGAGAGCACCGGTTCGCTTTCATTTTCCGGCGTGCTCTATTTCAAACTCAAGCCGCTGGATGGGCGCGCTCTTGGAGTTCCGGCCGATATGAAACAGCTTCAAATGAACGTGCGGCTTGCACCGCTCAACGACAGCGAGCGAGCGCTCCAGGCTGCTTTCAGCTCGATAGTGGATGCCCTTTATGGGAAACAGGTCGATGCAACCGCGGGTGAAGTTGCTGTAGGCGAGCTTAACAAAGCTCTTGCCGGACGTTGATCCCCGCCCGCGTAGGACAAACTACCAGTAAGTATTCCTTGCTCGCCGGCAATCGGAACCTAGGGCTTGGCAGCGTGCTTCACGGCGGAGCCGGTCTTCTTGGCAGCCCTCCCGGAACCTTTGCCGAAGTGTTTCCCGGCGCGGTACATGTGTTTACCGAAATGCTTACCACCCCGTGCAATCCGGCCATGCTTGACGTTGCTCCCGAGACTCGCCCCGGCTTTGCCGACTTCACTACCGCTCTGCTTCATCTCACCCTTAACTGATGCGTTACGGTTCGGCGTATTTCGGTTGGCTGTGACTGCTTGGGGAAGAGCTAATGGCGTGGCTGCCAACGAGGTAGCTGCAGCAATGGTCAGCACGAGGGTTGCTATCATCTGTTTCATATTGGCTCCTCTACAAAACG
>CAZOOE010000219.1:0-10325 GCA_964581275.1 uncultured Clostridia bacterium | reverse complement strand
TGGCTACAAACGGGAACAAAAAAGTCACCGCCAGGTCGTATGCTCCAAAGGTCGGAACCAGCATTCCGTCGAGCGGCGACAGCCCTTGAGGCAACGCTGCCGGTCCGCCGCCCGCGCCGCTGACTTCGGCGTAGAGATTCACCGCCGCGATAAAGCCCTGTCCCACCAGCGGTCCGATCATCAACAGCAAAACCCAGTAAGCGCGCGAAGCCAACAACTCGCGAAACTCTTTTGCCGCGAGCATCAACAACCTGGCCCGCGGCCGAAAAAACAAAGTGGACCTAGGTGAGCGCAAGGAATACCTCCTCGAGCCCACCCTCGGTCAGTCCCGCTTTCACCTTTAGCTCAGCCAGCGTGCCTTCCCCTACAACGTTTCCGGCGCTCAACAGCACCAGTCGATCGCACACTAGCGAAGCATCTGTGAGTTGGTGAATTGAAACAAACAACGTGCGGCCTTGCGACGCGTGAGTCTTGAGGAAGGTCATCACATCGCGCGCCTGCCTCAGATCCAACCCATCGAACGGCTCGTCAAGCAGCAACAACGGATGTCGAGTCAGAAGCCCGATCGCCAGAAGCGTGCGCTTGAGTTCGCCCTTTGACAGCGAACCGATTCGCGAGATCATCAGCGCTTCAAGCCTAAGCGCGTCCGCCGTCTCGGCGATCTCTTCTCTTGAGCGAGCGTAGAGGCCGCCGAAGAAATTGAGCGCCCAATTTACCCGCTGATCGGCCCATGGTCTGATCGCGTCCGGTAAATAGAAGAGCGCCTCCTTGCGACGCGCGGTCGCAACAGACCGATCACGAAATCTTACATCGCCGGCGTCTGCGTGTGTCAGCCCCGCCAGGCATTCAAAGAGCGTGGTCTTACCGGCGCCGTTTGGACCGATCAGACCCAACACTTCACCCTCCAGCACTGAGAAGCTCACGTTTCTCAGAACCGAGCTCGATCCAAAACGCTTGGAAAAACCTTCGACGCTTAATAGCAAACTCAACCCGCTGCTCAGCACGGACTGGTGTGCCAAGTAATATAGTTTTCGCTGGAGCGTAAGGGCGGTCCTCCGAGGCCGCCCCTCCTCGCGCGGCGGTCCCTTCGGGTGACATGGGCAGCAACGGAGGACCGCCCTTACAGGATTAGCACTTCTCCTTTAGCTCAGAAGGCGAACCTCTTGCAGTCAACCCGTTTATTTTGAGTGCCCAATATTCCCATATTCCTGTAGCTGCATCGCGTAGAACGCAACGCGTTCCTCCATTGATTATTCATCGGGGTCTTGCCGCTACGTCGACTCGTATGATTCGAGCCGCGTCTACAATCCGAACAGCCCTATTTGAAGTTCAGGCTAAGCCGCCCACTGTAGTTTCGCGGCCGCCCAACCGTCGTGCCTGAGAACACGCTCTCAAAGGTTATCACGTAAAACGTATCTGCGAGGTTTTGAATGTTGAATTGTCCTGAAAGTGAGACGTGTTCGTTGAGGCGAAAGTCCCGGCCGATTGAAAAGTCCAAAACCGTGTGCGGCTTTATAAATCCCTGGTTGAAGTCCACGCGATCCAGAATCTTCTCTGAAAACTCGTCCGCAAACGCTTCCGCGCTCGCGCCTGGTTCCAACTCGACCGAATAGCCGCTATCGTGACGACCGCCAAATGCCAGCCAGAGTTTTCCAGGCAGCCGGTCGTACATAAATTGGAACACCGCGGTATTGCGCTGGTCTTCTTCGTTGTGAACTCGCTGGCCCGCGCGCATGCTCAAGTCAATCGCTTCGCCCAGGAACAACCCTCCGGTGATCGGCGCAAATCCGTAGAGATGCAAATTCGTGTAACTCACAAAGCCTGACAGACCGCCGACCCGCACAAGGTCTAAGCGAGTTTCAATCCCTTTTGAGCGATTGCGAGCGAGTGAGACTGGGAAGACGATTCCGGTTTCGAGAAAGTTAGCAATGTCAGGCGAATCCTTGAACCGGCGATAGTAGAAGTCGGTGTCTAGTCTTAAGTATCGCCCCATCTGTTGTTGAAATCCGCCATTGACTTGCCACTCGCGGCTTGGGCCTACGGGCGCCCCTTTCTCGGGGTCTCCCGAATCTTGTGTGACCCTGACTAACCCCTCTCTCGAGTCCTTCAGTCTTCCGCGAGCATTCATCTCTCCTTCTCCGCCGGGGCTGAAGATTTGCGCGTCCGCCGAAGAAGAGAGCAACAGATCTTCAAGCGCCGGTGTTTGCAGGAAGCGATTGTAGCCTGCATGCAAAACTGTCTTCGTTTTTTCTATCCGATAAGCGACTCCCAGGCGCGGGCTGGCAAAGTTCTTCTCGATCAGGAAGTGATAACTGTCAAAGCGCACACCGAGATCGAAGGTCAAATTATGCGTCGCTGTGACGTGGTCCTGGACGTAAGCCGATGCTTCCCAACCCGTTCGATGATCGTTGAAAAAGAAGGCCGTGGGAAAGATAAACTGCTGAGCTTCTTCGGGCAGATCGGGTTGTTTATCGAGCAAATCGGTCAGATTGGTTATTGACAAAGTAAACGATTCGGTGACCGGGAAGCGCGTGAACTCGACGCCGCCTTTGATCGTGTGGCGGCTCTTGTGCCACGTCAGCGAACCGAGCAGGCCATAGTTTGAATGATGTCGCGATTGCTCTGCGAAGACCGGAGCGGCTGCCGCGTTGCTAAGGAGCTTCGCCGCGTTGTATCGCTCATACCCCGCGAGGTAGCTCACGAGGTTGGGAGAGAAGATGTGCTCCCACGAAAGCGACGCCATATTGTCGTTGGTTCGCCTGCGCTGGTCCTGTCCTTCATCCTGCTGATCGGGAAGGTTGGGTACATCGAATCGCTGATCGCCCGCGAACAGATTCAGGCGAAAGAGATTCCTCTCGCTGGGCGTGTAGTCGAATTTGAAGAAGCCCTTGATCGCTCGGCCATTGTTGTGGAAGTTCTCAATCGCCGGCGGGTCGAGAAAGCGATCCGATGTTGAACCGGCGGCGCTTATGAAATACCCAAACTTCCTCGTGTGTCCGCCAACATCGAAAGATGTCTCGAACGTGTTGAAGCTCCCGCCCGAAAGAGTCACGCTCCCTGCCTTCGGAATCTCCAGTCCCGACCGCGAGGTCACCTCGACGATCCCCGCAAGCTTGTTTCCGTACTCAGCGGGAATATTCGCGGTTGATACTTCAACCGAGCGGAAATTACGCGGGTCGGGTGCGCTTGCGAAAGTATCTGCAATCGTGTCGGTTACCGGGATCCCATCAATGGAGTACTGCACCTGGTATTCAATCCCGCGTGCGTGCAGGCGTCCGTTAGCATCCTGGGTCCAGCCAGGCGCGGTAGCTACTATTTTTTCGGCGCTACGACTGGGCTCCGGACTCGGGAAACGGAGAATCCAGTTTCGATCGATAACCGTGGACGGCGCCGTCTTCTCCGGCTCGATCAGCTCGGTTGCCGAGACACTTACTTCCTGACGCACACCCGCGACGCCGAGCTGAAGATCGATTTGCTGGGCGAGATTTGATCTCACGATAATCTCTCGCGACGACAGCTCAAATCCGGTAGTCTCGACCACAAGCTTGTAGTCGTTGTAAGGCACATCAATAAGCCGATACGTGCCCTGACCGTCAGTCTCGGTCTGTTGCGCGTAGCTGGTGATTGCGTTCGTCAGTCTCACTTTCGCGCCGGTCACGACCGCGCCCGCCTTATCGGTGACAATCCCGCGAATGATTGCGGTGTTTGATTGAGCGTAGCTACTCGAAACCAGCGTAAGCAAAAACACTAACGTGACTGTGATCTTTTTGGTCTCCACCAATTGAACCCTCCCTTGCGCCTTGAAACGCCAAATAGACAAACGCCCAAATAGACATAGGATCAGCCCGGGAAAGAGTTTGTTACCGATTCGCTGCGAGCCAGATGACTCTGACGCGCTGGCTATTGTCAGCCACCCTTTCCGAGGGCAAACGCTTAAAACACTCGACGATATAGACTGAAAATGCAGCGCCGTCTCAATGACGCATGAGAGAACGGCGCTGCTGCCAGGTCAGAGACCATGGAAAACCAGGAGTCTGCGCTTTTGTTCCCTGCCGATTCTTGGTGCGCCACAGATTCACCGGCGCACTACTTCGATGTTGAGCACCGGATGAACTTCATACCAGTTGTGATCGGCCTGGCCGTCATAGCGACTGACCCCGTAGACCCGCACCCGGCTTCCAACTGACGGCGGCGACAGCTTGATCGGATCAATGATCTCACAAATGAGGAACGGGCCCGGGCGGCCCAGGTCATCGACTAGCTTGAAACTCAAATCGCCGTCTTCGTCGTTCACCCGGACCTCGGAGACGTAGCCCTCCGCCATCACGTGAGGCTTTTGGTTTTGCTCGATATCTTTGATGTTCACGGTTTGAAACTCGCTGAGGTCCAACGCGGCGGCGATGAGAGCTCCGGAGCGCTCCCCCAATGTTGGAGCGCGCCTGCCGGATGCGACCAGGGCGGCGGCAATGAGCGTTACGACGCCGATCACCGCAAATGCGAAGCGGGGCTCGAGAACCAGCTCACGCCAATTTGGCGTGCGTCGAACGGGTTCCGGCGGCATTGACGGTCGGGCTTCGATCGCCGCTTCTATCGCACTCCACGGGTCGCGCTGCGGAGTGAAACGCGGCATCTCCCGGGCCAACCGATGGCCGTTTCGCATCCGAGCAAGCCGTGTTCGGCAGGAACCACAATCCAGGAGATGATCCTCGACTCGCTTCACTGCCTCCGTCTCAAGCTCGCCGTTCAGATAAAGGGCGAACGTGCGTCGTAGATCGATTCGCCAACACTTCATAGTTTGTACTCCACCATTCGTCACAAGAGCCGTCTCAGCGGCCTGAGACGCGCCTCGAGTTCACTAAGCGCGCGATTCAATCTCGAGGCAACCGTTCCCGGAGAGCACTCCAGCGCCGAAGCGATCTCCTCATATGAGAGCCCATCGAGATATTTCAGAGCGACAACCGTTCTGAGCTTTGGGGACAACTCCATCACCGCACGGTGGATGATCTCGCGCCGCTCACCTTCGGCATGCTGCAGGTCGGTGGCCATCGTTGAGTCGAGCTCTTCATCGCTCCCGAGCAAGGCCTCAAGTGGAATGTGCTGAACACCGCGTCCTCTCTGCTGGTTGAGGCACTCGTTGAGCGCGATCCGGTAGATCCAGGTCGCAAGATTTGCCTCGAATCGAAAGCCGGGCAATCCCCGATAGATTTTCACAAAGACGATCTGCAGCACGTCCTCCGCCCTCCACTCATCACCAATCGAATAGAAGATGACGTTATAAACGCGATCCCGGTAGCGATCGTAGAGCACCTTGAACGCATCGCGATCGCCCTTCTGGGCGGCGATTATTGTGGCCCGCTCTTCAACGTTGGGCCGCGATCCTCGAACTTTCATGGCTTGTATCAGAATAGTGCTCCATGAACATTAGACACAAGCGAACCAGGTTTCTTCGGTTGCTGCAAAAAAAATTGAAAGATTTAGGTTGGAAGCAAACTGAGGCGGCGAGACAAGCTGCGCTCGCTATGAGAGCAGCCTGCGCTGACACCAATCAAATCAACAGTTGTAGTGGTCGACCTGGGCTACTGCCGCCTGACCTCGATTGCCGGATCTGGCCTGGGCGCTGACTCAATTCGTGCGCCGTTCGATCTTCGCGCAACTACACTGAAACCCACCGGCCCGGATAAGTCTTTGGGCACCCTTCCAG
Organism: uncultured Clostridia bacterium; assembly: GCA_964581275.1. Classification (GTDB taxonomy): domain Bacteria; phylum Acidobacteriota; class Blastocatellia; order UBA7656; family UBA7656; genus Onstottus_A. The sequence goes on along the minus strand of CAZOOE010000219.1, from coordinate 4,624 downwards.
ACAAAGCTAGTGTCGCGAGTTGAAACGACCGCTCGTCGACTCCCAGCTCGCGGCTTATTCGGATCCACTCCTTGCACTGAAGACAAGACTACCGCCTCGTCTCACTTCAGCCGTCTGTCGAAGAAGTCGACACCCGCACGATAGGCTCGCAGCCAGGTCGCGTGCCGCAGGAAGTCGTGCACCTCGTCCGGGAAAATCAGCTCTTCAAACTGCACGCCATGTTCGCGGAGCTTGCGAACCAGGTCGACCGTCTGACTGAAGGCGACGTTGCGGTCGTCATCCCCGTGTATCAACAGCACCGGCGATTTCCATTTGTCGACCGACGCGATCGGTGAGGACTCCCGCGCTAATTTGATCAGTTCCGGCGCGCCGCCGCCCGGACCGCGTCCGACCCGTGCGCTCCAATCGTGAACGCCGTGCAGGTCAACGCCTGCCGCGAACAGGTCCGAATCGCGAGCCAGTCCCATCGCCGTCAAGAACCCCCCGTACGAGCCGCCCCACAATCCAATGCGTTTGGCATCGATGTCGGTTCTGGACTTGAGGTACTTTGCTCCCGCGACAATGTCTTGATATTCCGATGCGCCGCGCGCGCCACGATGCTTGGCTTCACGAAACGCGCGGCCATATCCAATGCCTGCTCGGTAGTTAACCGACAACACCGCGTAGCCCCTGCTCGCCAGGTATTGATTCATCGCGTAGGCGTTATGGTAGTAGTAGTTGTAATGCCAGCCCAGCAACATCTGGCGCACGGGTCCGCCGTGCATGAAAACCACTGCCGGCGCCTTGCCGGTCGTTACTTTCGGCTTGAAGAACTGACCATGAATCTCCATCCCATCCGCGGCCTTGAAAATCACTTGCTCGGGCGCCGTCAACTGACCGGCAGGGAACTCGGCGGGAAGAGCTTGAGGCGCCAACGGTCTTGGCGCCTTCAATTCGGATGAAGCGATGTGAGGAAGAAGCGGATGCGAAGCCGTCGAACGCAAGAAGGCGATCTGTTTTCCCCCGCTCAAGATCACCGGGGACATCTCAATGCTTTCGCCACTCGTGAGATTAGCCGGCGCGCCGCCAGCGACGTCCACCTTCCACAGATGGCGGTGGTCTATGTCTCCATTGTTGCAAGCCACTACGACATAAGAGCGATCGGGAGACCAGGCGACGTTCTCAACTTCGTAGTTACCGGGGGTGAGCGCAGTTTCCGGCCCCCCGGTCGCGGCCACTGAATAGAGATGTGCCCATCCGTCCTTCTCCGACGCGAAAACGAGACGATCTCCGGCAGCCCATTGAAGAGCGCTGTCTCCCAGGGGCAACCGCGAAAACGAATCCATCCATGTATTCCCTGACCTCCAAACCTCCTTGCTCTGAGCCCCATTGACTTCGATGACCCGGATCCCCCACGGGACAATCCGCTCTTTATCAGCGGACGGAATATCGGTGATGTTTGACAGACGAATGAACGCGAGTCGCTTGCCGTCGGGTGACCAGCGAGGCTCGATGTCGCGATCGACGCTGGGCTCGATAAAGCGAATGGCCCCGGCCTTTGGTTCGTAGATCGCGATAAAGCTGTGATCGCCTCTTGCAGAAACGAACGCGAGCTGCGAGCCATCGGGAGACCATGCAGGTGAAGAGACCGACCCGCGAATTTCGAACATCTTCTTTGCACCGCCCGGCCTGACCGTTGCGCCCTTGGCTGACGGCGCCGGCTGCAACGCCGACCACCACAAGTGATCGTCATGGCTGAAGATCACGCGATCACTGCGAGGCGAAAAGAATGGATGTGTCCCTTCTCCCGCCTTCATGACGAACCCGCTGCGCAGATTGGCGACGCGCACTTCTTGTTTTGCTCCGGCGGGATCGCTCGTAGGGTTAGGAATATCCTTGTCGCCGTTGGGAGGTCCGCCGTAGACGAATGCAATCCAATTTCCATCCGGAGAGAACTCGGGCTCGGTGATTTCCTGCCCATCATCCTTTTCGTAACGAGTCAGCTGCCGGCCTTTGAACGCCGGCGATTCGGCGACCCAGATGTTGCGCTTCCCCTCGACGTCGAACACCCACGCGATCTTGTCGCCTTGCGGAGAGGCAATGAGGTCCGACGGAAACGGCGAGCTCATGACTTGCTCAAGCGAGAAGCCGTTGCCCAAAGCAAGTGAGGTTGCGAGCAACACGAGCGAGAGAGATCGTAGAACAACTTTAAGTCGTTGGTAACCGTTCATAAGACCTCCGATCAGAGTTGCGAGTGGTGGTAGTCCTTTGCAGATGGCTAGCCTTATAAGCTTTGTCGCGAGCCGCTGTCAAGCGAGTGCAAAGTTGACGAAAAACGTCTGCCGACCTGTCAGGTTCGGAGCGTGAGGCTAGCGGGAAACCTTCATTTGATGATCTCAATCATCCCGGTCGGTCCTTCCTGATGTAATAAGCGAAGACGGGATTTCTGCGCAGCGTATACTCGGCGGCGACCCAGTCTTCAAGCGGTCTTGAGCGCTCGTACATGCGCCTTGATCTCTTCGGCAGAGGCGCCCTCGGGGCTCTGTTCGATGCAGGTCTGCCACTCTGGGCCGATAAAATAACCGCGCAGTAAAGCGCCGCCCCGGCCAGACCGTAAGACGTGGCGGCATCGAGGTAAGCATTGTGGGGGCTCTCGTTGTTCCCTCGCGGATTTAGCCGAGCCAGCTCGTCGGACTTAAACGTCAGAAACGCTTTTCGAAATCCTTCAGGGCCGCAACCTATCAGTGGAAGCGCCGGCACCATTCTTAGCGAATCGCGCCACAACAGGGCGCGCCCCGACGAGGCTGTTCCTTCCGTCATCAACGCCCGCACGCGATTCGCGACGCTGCGAGAAGCCGGGCTTAGGACGACGACTAAGACAAGGAGTATCGCCGACAAGATAATTGCCGCGGATAAGAGCGCTCGATTGCTGCGAATACTCGACCGGCCCCAACGCGTTTCAGCTCGATTATAGCGAACACCACAAAACCCGCGACGATTCCCAACCATGCCCCGCGAGTTCCGCTGAACACGATCGCGATCGTCGAAAGCACGCCGGCTAAGATCGCGACGACCCGTAACCAGCCGCGTACCCCGAATGCAAGCCCCGCGGTTATTGGCGTCGTGTATAGCAAGAAGTTGCCGAGGTAGTTGGAATGGCCGAGCGTGGCTCCTACTCGAACCACCGGACCATCAGGCGAAGCGAATATATAAGCTTCGAGACACAAAGGGTTCGACCACAAGTGATTGAGCGACCGCGTAGGCCGACACCAGACCTCCTGTCCCGGTCATCCAGACAAGTCTCGATTTGACCAGTGGAAAGCGTGCCGCCGGCTTTAGCGGAGATCTTGTTGTCTTGATCGTCAGTAAAAGGACGAGCAAGGATGAGCCGACAAGCAGGACAACAAACTTGGGAAGCGAGTATTTGTAATAAACCCAGGGGCTGAACGAGACAGGGACGAGAACCAGGAGCGCCAGTGAAAGATAGAAGACCAGCCTGTCGAATACGTCGCCACCTTCGGTTCTGGCGGCAGCAGGCTTCTTGCGATTCTTCCTCATTATCTGTTTAGGGGGCTTCCGGTGATGCTTTGACCCGGAAGTTGTCCAGCGGTCTCCGGCTGGGTTCCGGATCTGAGCGCCTCAAGCTACGCCGCTCTCACAAAGATCTCGTCGTGGTATCTGGTCGAGTGCGGTATGCGACATCGTCTACGAGTCGTTGATTGAATACTTCTTTAACAGGTTTCGCGCGATCACCAGCCGCTGAAGCTCATTGGTTCCGCCACCGATGATCAAAAGCGGCGCGTCGCGATAGTAACGCTCAACTGGGAAGTCTTTTGCGTAGCCGTTGCCGCCGAAGATTCGCATGGCCTCGAGGGAGCACTCCTGTGCGGCCTCCGTTGCAAACAGCTTGGCCATTCCGGCTTCAAGATCACAACGTTCGCCCCGATCTTTCTTCTCGGCCGCCGCGTAGACCAGCAATCGCGAAGCTTCAATCTTTGTGGCCATGTCGGCGAGCTTTAGTTGAATAGCCTGGTGCTCGCAGATGGGTTTGCCAAAGGTGTATCGCTCCTGTGAATACTTGATCGCTTCTTCGAACGAAGCTCGAGCGACCCCGAGCCCTCGCGCGGCGACGTTGATGCGCTCGCTCTCGAGGCCGGTCATCACGTGCTTGAAGCCCTCGCCTTCGTGGCCGCCGATCAGGTTCTCCGCCGGCACGCGGAAGTCTTCGAACAACAACTCGCACGTCTCGAGGCTCTTGTACCCGAGCTTGTCAATATCGCGGCTCACCGTCAGCCCCGGCTCGCCCTTCTCGGCAATAAATGCGCTCATTCCGGCGTACACCGGCTTTGCGTTCTTATCGGTCTTGGTGAGCAGCAGCATTATCTCGGCGCGACGGCCGTTGGTGATCCACATCTTCGACCCGTTGATGTAGTAGTGATCGCCTCGACGCTCGGCCGTTGTTCGGATCGATTGCAGGTCAGTTCCGGCGTGCGGCTCGGACAAGCAGATGGCGCCGCGCTTTCCACCGGTGGTCATGATTGGAAGGAACCGGCGCTTTTGGTCCTCGGTGCCAAACCGCGCAAGCACATCAGCCAACACGCAGTGAGTGCCGAGGATTCCCGCAAGCCCCATCCACACTCGCGAG
>CAZOOE010000218.1:0-10349 GCA_964581275.1 uncultured Clostridia bacterium | reverse complement strand
CGAGGGATATAGATGCCGTTGGCTCGACCGTCTTGCGCAAAAATGCTCTTGTCGAGCATCGGTAGGCTTCCGCTCGCTCCACCTCCGCCGACGTGGTCCATCAAATGATGGCCCAGCACTCCCGAGCGATTCGCTATTCCATTTGGGTAAAGGGATGAAGTCGAGTTGAGCATGATGCGCGTCGATTCGAGCGTTCCGGCGCAAAGCACTACAACCCGGCCCAGGACCTCACGATGATTGCGCGTGACCGAATCGACATAACCGACACCCTTTGCTTTGCCCGTGTTCCGATCAACCGTTATGTGGCTCACGACCGCATTCGTTATCAGCGACATTCGTCCAGTGCGCGCAGCAGCCGGAAGCGTAGACGCGGGGCTGCTGTAGTAAGACTTGGTAGTGCACCCTCTATCACAATGGCCACACCAGTGACACGCCGACCGAGCGTCGGGGGTGCCCTGATGAATGGGTTTGGTCAAGATCGCGCAGCGCCCTATGATCACGCGCCGCAGCGGGTCATTCATTTTATCGACCGCCTTCTTCAAAACGACTTCACCGCAAGTGAAATTCATCGGAGGCAGAAAACGGCTATCGGGCAACTGAGGAAGGTTTTCGTACGAACCGCTGATGCCGATGAATTCTTCCACCTTGTCATAATACGGAGCTATATCTTCGTAACTGATCGGCCAGTCGTCGCCGTAGCCATCATGGCTTTTCGCCTTGAAATCATAATTAGAAAGCCTGTAGGTCTGGCGGCCCCACGGAATGGAGCGCCCTCCCACCTGGCGCGATCGTATCCAGTGAAATGGTTTGTCTATGGGAGTTGTATAAGGGTTCTCCAGGTCGTTGACGAAGAACTGGCGGCCATACTCGTTACAAGCGTAGCACTTGCTCTGTATGGGCTGTGTCCGCGCCATCTCTCGATTGTCGCCGAAGCCGCGATACTTAAGGTCGTAGGGCCAGGTGTGCTCCTTGAAATCTTTGAGCGGATCCAGCTTGCGCCCGGCTTCGACAACCGCAACGCGTAGCCCCTTCTCGGCAAGCTCCTTCGCAGCCCACCCGCCTGTAGCTCCCGACCCGACTACGATTGCATCAAAGACTTCATGTTTTGCCATGGATCACCCCATACAAGAACGGACCGGTCCTTTACTGGACCATCACCCAGCGAAGCGCACCGAGCAAGTGCTGCTGGAATCTCTCATCCTGCCAGACTTCTGGTCGATGCCCCAGCGCGGTGTAAAACACACGCCCTTTCCCATATTCGCGCCACCAGGCGAGAGCGAAGTCTTTGTCTGTGCGATGCACATCAGGCAGTGTTAGATTAACTGAATTCGTATCGAGGCTCATCAGCACATGCACGCGATCACGCGAGAAGTTTTTCATCTGGTAAATCTCATCTTTTATCGTAAACGATTTTTCAAGATGGCTGGTCGCCGGATGATGCTGGTCTTCGACTTTGATCGTGACATCCTGGTGCCACGGATGGCCGTTGAAATAACCCCCAATCAATTCTCCGTACTCAGGCCATTTATAAAAGGTATCGGTAGCGCTGTGTATGCCGACGAATCCCTTGCCTGATTTGATGAAATCCAGGAACGCGTCCTTTTGCTCATCGGAAATCGGCAACTCTCCAGTGGTGTAGAAGACTACGGCGTCATACTCTTTCAGTCTCTCGCGGCTCAACAGCGAGCAGTCCTCGGTAGCAGTAATTTCAAACGCGCCCGATCGCTCGCCAATCTGTTTTAGTATCTGCTGCGATAACGGAAGCACTTCATGTTTCCATCCAGCCGAATGAGTAAGATAAAGCACTTTCGGTTTAGCGCGACTGACTCGAGCGCTCTCAATCGAGCCGACAGGACTCTTCCGGTCAGCCTGTCCTCTCTCGGACGCCAGCAGTAAGGCAATCAACGCCGTGCTCAGCACGATAAATAGGATCTGTTTCGTCACGACTCTTCGTCTGCGGGATAACCTAAGCGTTCAACGGTCTATGCAGCCTTAAATCTATTTAAGCCGGGACAAAAGTCAAGCGCACCTCCGACAGCGGTGGAAACTTCGCGCGCGTCGCAACGGCGCAGGCTCTTGACATCACACAAGACCGAAAGTAAGTTTCGCAAGCTATGAAAACGAAATTAAACATTGCGATGATCGGTTACAAATTCATGGGTAAGGCTCACAGCAACGCATGGATGCAAGCGAGCAGATTCTTTGACACTCCGTACCAGCCGGTGATGAAGGTTATCTGCGGCCGGGACGAGAGGGCACTCAAAGAGGCAGCCGAAAAATATGGATGGGAGGAGCACGCAACCAACTGGGAAGAGATCGTCAGCCGCAGTGATATCGACGTAGTTGACATCTGCACACCTGGGGACTCGCACATGCCTATAGCTATCGCAGCGGCAGAGGCAAAGAAGGTGGTCTTTTGTGAAAAGCCGCTGGCAAACTCGCTCGACGAAGCGGAACGGATGCTCGCCGCCGTCCAGAGTAATTCCTGCATACACATGCTCTGTCACAACTATCGCCGCGCTCCCGCTGTCCTTATCGCCAAGCAACTCATAGACGACGGAGACATCGGCGAAATCTATCATTATCGCGGCACGTACCTGCAGGACTGGATAGTTGATCCCCAGTTCCCAAGAGTGTGGCGGCTCGAAAAAGCGAGAACAGGTTCAGGGGCGCTCGGAGACCTGGTTTCTCACACCGCAGACCTATCGCGGTTTCTCGTCGGCGAGATTTCGGAGGTCTCAGGATTGCTGAAGACGTTCGTTCTCGAACGGCCGTTACCGGGTACCGCCACCAAAGCTCCGGTTGATGTGGACGATGCAGCAATCTGTCTAATGAAGTTTGCGAACGGCGCTATCGGGAGTATCGAAGCGTCTCGCTTTGCCCTAGGTCATAAGAATCATCTGCGATTTGAGATCAACGGCAGCAAGGGAAGCGTCGCTTTTGATCTTGAGCGGATGAACGAGCTCGAGCTTTACATCGAAGAAGGTCCGAACAGTGGCTGCAAGACCATCCTCGCCACTGATCCAAAGCATCCATACATCAATGCCTGGTGGCCGCCAGGACACATCATCGGATACGAGCATACGTTCACGCATACCGTCCTCGATCTAATGAAAGCCATTGCCGACCAAAGAACACCCAAACCAAATTTCGAGGACGGCGTTAGAAATCAGCGAGTGCTCGCTGGTGTAGAACGATCGGCCATATCAGGCAAGTGGGTAAGCGTGTGACGGTTGCGAAAGCGGCTTGAAGCATTCTTCGGTGAGTCTTGATCGGCAATAATCCTGAATCCATGTTCCGCGATCTCTATGAGCGGTAAGCCTGTCTGCCGATGCCTTGAACGGGAATATCCTGAGCGGCGAGGACTTCGTGTTGCAACGCGTACATGCAAGCGGCTGCTTCATCTATCTTGCGCGTGAAAGCTATCGAGCCTTGAAGAATCGGCTTGAGGCGTTCTTTGTCTTGAATCCTCGCCGCAGGGTATTCGTGCTCGACTACCAGGTGCGTGTTTGCTACGTCCAGGGCGAGCAGCTCTCGCGACGCAAGTTGATGATCGAACCAGTCTACGGTCCGGTTCTGCAAGTACGCCAGCGGGTCGTGACAAGCCGTGCCTGGAAGCTCATGCTCGCAGAGTACTGTCTGTTTCAACCAAGCCCTTGCATGGTCTGATGGATTGCTCGAAGGCTCGCCGTCCTTCCAGTCGCCGCGCTGAACGGTCTGCCCGCCATACCCCCAGGCCGAGACCCCTTTCGCGTCGATGACCTGGCCTTTCACGTGGAAGCCGCCGATCAAGAAGTGATAACCGGTGTCTTTGAGGTATTGAAAGATCGAGCGCGTGTCCTGCCCCATCAAGATGGCGTGTGAAGGATCGTAGTGAATGCGGAACTGATCGCCCACTCCTGCGCGCTCACAGATCTGATGGAGAGCTATCCAGGTGCCGGGCGCGTAGGCAATGTTGTTGTGAAAACTGTCGCCAGTGGTCCAGCCCGGCATGGGACACTGCTCTACTCGATACGTCAATCCGCGCGTTTTTGCCTCCTTCAAAAGTGGGATGAAGTTCTCTGCGAAGTCTTCAAGATTTTGATCCATGCTGAGGGATTGATTCCTGCCTACGAACCCACAGACCGCATCTACGCCAAGCATCGCGGCAGCGTCGAATACTCTCATCATAAAATCGTGCTTCTTGTTTCTCACCTCGGGATTCTCATGCAGCATATTGTCGAAGTAGGCAAGGTCGGACAGCCCCAGACCGTAGTCCTTTAAAGCCGCAAGGACCCGGGTAGCGCGGGATTTGTTAAAAGGCTCGCGCAGGTCCAGCGTGTTGGCGACGGGATCGAGCATGGCTTCTGCCGGAACATCTGATTCGGTAGGATGCAGCGCCGCTGAAAGCTGTATATTGTCTACACCCAGATCGCGCGCAAACTCTATCCACTCTTCGATTGCGCGATCCGGATCCGAATCGCGCACTTCACGCGGCGTGAGTTCCTGCAACGCCGCCGTCAAAATGCTGATTCTCATGAACTGAGGCTCGAATTGCTTGATCGTCATATCGCGCGCTCCTGTATCATTGGACTATCGTGATGATTCTGTCCCGTGGCTGGATACTCCATAAGATATTATGGACCTCAGTGATTAAGAGTCCGACAAGGTCATTCTCATTCATTCAGATAAATGCCACAGTCGGGATTGTAAGCCTTCCAATCAAACCAGTAGTCTCGCAGCGAATAGATCTTCTTCAACGACCGGCCGCTGTATTCTCCGCTCACGCATTGCCCGGTGAAGTCCCACTCGCTGCCTGTTTCGGCATCGATTAGTCTCAGAGGTCCAGAATCCGATTTCGCAAAAAACTCTAATTCGCGGCCGTCGATTCTTCTGTCGAATGTTCGTATCGATTGCTTGTCTTCGGCCATAAGAATCATCAGCGGCGTGTCGGCGATGTAGTCCAGGATAATGCTGGTTTTTTGAATTTCGGAAAGAGGGTAGGCCTTTGCGACACCACCAATCTTGATCCCCAGAATTTGAGCTCGAGGACTCAAGCGAGCATCCGAGTTCAATGCCACATCGACCGGAAGCTTCGCTGTGTGCTCCTCCCAGTCTTCGGAGAACTGCTTCCAGGGTTTGCTGTCATCGGGCCGCAAGACTCGTCCATCAGGATGTTCTCGCTTCCAAACCAAGAAAGAGACTTCATCGTGCAGCACGGCAGTCAGACGTTGACCGCTGAGCGACCCGAAGATCGCTTCGCCGGTGATCTGCTGCCACCACGAACCGGTCTCTTCGTCCTGCATAATGAAGTTCTGGTTGTTAATCCCCGCGAGATGGAACTTCAAGTCACGACCTGCAACCGCTGACTCCCACACCAGACCGGTGTGACACAGCGTTCAGTAAGTCACAAGGACAGGAATTCCTCCGATAGTGTCTTGCACAACATGGTGATACGCTACCTGGCGAACCGGGTAGGCAGCCACATCACCGTTCAACTCAACGCCTAACACCATATCGCCGTCAGAAATAAACCCAGCGTCATTGAACGCGGCAAAGGCGGTACTTGGGAGAGGCTTAAACATCCATTCGAAATGGTTCTGCCTCGCAAACCAGGTTGCCACGAACAGCGGCAGAAAAAGACCAATGAGACCCGATCTCCGCAACCATCCTCGAGTTTGATTCCACAGAAATACCGCCATCAACAATGCGCAGGCGAATGCCAGAACTGTTATGACCGGTGACCAGTAGTGTAGGGCATACGAGATTCTAAGGCCTCGCGACGTCTGAAGCTTGAATGGTTGGATGAGCCAAGCAGGCACGAGCACCGACCCGAGAGCAAGCAGCGTAACTATTAACAAAAGAACCCACATCAAACGCCGATCGAGCAAAGTTCTTGACAGCCCTCTCTGCACCGGAAAACCTCCTGATCGGGATATCTGAAACGGCTTGAAGATACCCCGTTTGCGATGAGATATTCAACCTGACACGACTCGTAAGCGCGCTATCAGATGCGACCAATTCAACAGCGTCTCAAACCCCTTGTGATCACCGCGAAATACTGGCTCACTCAGGCGGGGCCGGTTCTGAGCGCTGACTCATTTGAGTTCGGCGTGAGCCGTTTCGTTTGAAAAACTCAAACCGGTTCGTCTATAAACGAATTCAGCGCTGGGAGAGTCTGAGAGGAGACAGTCATGACATGGATTGAAACAGTTCCATTGGAGGAAGGTGACGGCGCGCTGCGCCGAGCGATCGAGGGTCAGCGGGCGTTATACCCAATTGAATACGCCCAGCCGGTTCATCCAACCGGCGATGGGACCTCTGAGATAGTGGCTTCGCACAGCTTGATTCCCGAGGCCCTGTTTCACGCATTCGGAACCTTCGGCGCATTGATGTCACCCGACCTCCCGCTCACGCGTCGCCAGCACGAAATGATAACCACGATGGTTTCGGTCACCAACCGATGCCACTACTGAATCGAGTCGCACGCAGAGTTTCTGCGTCGAGTTACGCTGGATGACGATTTGGTAAAGGCGCTGCGCGAAGATTACCGGGGCGCTCCCATCGGCGAGCCGGATCGGGCGATGCTCGACTTCGTTGTACAGTTGACAAAGGACGCTACTAAGATTTCAAGCCGGGATCATGAGAAGCTGCGCGCCGTGGGCTTCGATGATAAGGCGATCCTGCAGATAACGCTCATCGCGTCCTGGTTTAATTATATCAATCGGGTCGCCGATGCTCTCGGAGTCGGACGCGATTAAGGGTGATATGAGTCCTCGTCTCTGTTTCTTAATGAGCGCGCTCATTATCAGTGGCGGCTTGTTTGTCGGCCATCCGGCAGCCCATCAAAATTCTACAATCCAATCCTCACGCGAGGACGCCTATCGCGCGAATAACATCGGTGTCGCTCTACTCGAACAATTCAACTTCAAAGAGGCCGCGGCAGAATTCCGACAGGCTTTGAAACTCCAGCCTTCGCTTGCGCTGGCGAGGGTCAACCTTGCCATTGCACTCTACAACCAGCCTGACGCCGACGGTGCTCTTCGCGAAATCAAAGCCGCACCCGACACCATGCCGCAATCACCACAAATTCACTACATTCTCGGATTGATCGCCAGAGCGCAGAACCGAACACCCGACGCCCTCGCCGAATTTCAGAAGGTGCTTCAGATCGATCCTCGGGATCCAGGAACAAACATCAATCTTGGCCAGCTGTTTATGCAGCAACGGAAATATCCGGAAGCGATAGCCGCATTGCGCTCCGCGCTTGCCAGCGAGCCGTATAGCGTGACCGCAAGCTACAGCCTGGCGATCGCGCTGACTCGTTCAGGCGATTCTCAAGAAGGCCCGGTGATGATGAAGAAATTTCAGGCGCTTCGAGAAAAGCCCTACAGCACAACATTAGGAAAGGATTACCTGGAACAGGGTCATTACGCGATCGCGATATCCTCAACTGGTGCAGAGGCCGAACTCGTCGATCCTGCTACGCCCGATGTGACTTTCACTGACCAGACATCGAATGCGTTGCCACGACCTGCCGACATTCAGCCAAGAAAGTTCAACCGAAGCGCAATCGGACAAGGCCTTCGAGCGGCTGAGATCAATGAGTCAAGAAAGCGCCAAATTGTCGACGCGCTCACCGGCGCCGTCGTGCTGTTTGACTTCGACGGCGATGGCGATCTGGACCTTCTCGACGTGGGGCCTCGAGGACTTGAGCTGTTGAGAAACGATGCCGGCAAGTTCGTCGACGTGACCGAGCAGTCCGGCTTGCCCCGATCAACCGCTGCGGCGCCGATCACGGCGGTGGCCGGCGACTACGACAACGATGGCCGACCCGACATTTTTGTGCTTGGCTCCGGACGTTTGATGCTTTTTCACAACGACGGCAATGGAAAGTTCTCTGATGTGAGCGTTGCTGCCGGCATTCCGGCGTATCCTTACGTTGCGTTGTCCGCCGCTTTCGTTGATGTTGATCACGACGGAGATCTGGATATTTTCGTGGCGGGCTTCGTTGACCTGGCGAAGACGCCAACAGGAGACGCGAGCCGAACGCTTGCCTTCCCTGATGATTTCCCGGGCGCGCCCAATCTGCTTCTCAGAAACGATGGCAACGGAAAATTCACCGATATTACCGCGGCTGCGAAACTTTCAGGATCAGGTGGTCACGCGATTGCGTTAGTGCCGACTGACTACGACAACCATCGCGATATCGATCTGCTTGTAGTGAACTACGGCGGCGCTCCGACACTGTTCAGCAATCAACGCGATGGCACTTTTCGCGATGTCGCAGGCGAAGTCGGTTTGAATGCCAAGGGCGAATTCACCTGCGTGGCCGCCGGCGACTTGAACAAAGATGACTTCACCGATTTCTTTTTTGGCAGAGCCGATGGACCAGGCATATTCGCGATAAGCGACGGCAAAGGTCACTTTGTTACAACCCCCGGCCCGCCCGGATCGGAGGGAGCGATCTCGTCTCAGTTTCTCGACTATGACAACGACGGTCTGATCGACCTTGTCGTGTTCCGAAATCAAGGCCCTCGCGTTTTCCGGAACCTCGCGACAAGATGGGATGATGTCACCGATAGAGCAGTCTCGCCTGATCTTTTGAAAGTGTCTGCTACGAGCGGCATTCCTCCGGTGCACGGATTTGCCTCTGCAGATATTGATGGAGATGGCGATACCGACTTGATTGTCCTGCTGGCAACGGGAGACTTAAAGGTCGCGCGAAACGACGGGGGAAACCGGAACCGCTCGTTGAAAGTGCAACTTACGAGCAAAGTCAGCAATCGAAGTGCGGTCGGAACCAAGATCGAAGCGCGAGCCGGAAGCCTCAAACAGAAACTCGAGACCTATGCGGCTACTCCTGCTCCGGCGCCGGCCGACGTCATCTTTGGACTGGATAAGCGCGGCGATGTTGACGCGATTCGTTTGTTGTGGCCGGCAGGGATTGTTCAAGCTGAGACCGAACTGGCAGCAGCCAAGTCAAGCGGAACAATCGCCCCTCTGATAAAGATCACTGAGATTGATCGCAAACCTTCGTCGTGTCCTTTTCTCTACGCCTGGAATGGCGAGCGATTCGAGTTTGTGACTGATTTCATGGGTGGCGGAGAAATGGGCTATTGGGAAGCGCCCGGCGTGCGCAATCATCCAGACCCTGACGAGTACGTTCGCATTCGCGGTGATCAACTCATGGAGCGAGACGGACGGTTCGAACTCCGAATGACGAATGAGCTTGAAGAGGTTCTCTACGTCGATCGGATTCAATTGATAGCTCTCGGGCACCCGGCGGACACTGAGGTCTATCCGAATGAGGGAATGACTGACCCGCCACGCCCGTTCAAGCTGTTTTCTACGCGCCACGCTAGTCCGCCAATTGCTGCCACCGATGATCACGGTCACGACGTGCTGTCTCGCATATCGAAGCTTGATCGCCAGTATCCGGGCGACTTTGCTTTGCACAAGATCAGGGGGTATGCAGAGCCGCATACGTTGACTCTTGATCTTGGTGCCCCTGCAAAAGGCCGGACACTGCTGCTCCTGACTGGCTGGACCGATTATGCGTTTTCGAGTGACAACGTCGCCGCTCATCAAAGTGGGCTAAGCATGATGCCTCCTCGGCTCGAGGTGAAAGACGCAGAGGGGCATTGGCGGACTGCTATCGCCGACCTAGGTGTTCCTGTTGGCCGACCTCAGACCATAGCGATCGATTTGACAGGGATATTTCCGACAAGAAATCGCGAGGTTCGTATAGTGACGAACATGCGGATCTACTGGGATCAAATCCTTGTCGATACGTCGAGCGGGGATGCGCCGATTCGGATGACGCGGCTCGATCCGGTGAAGGCCGAGCTTCACTGGCGGGGCTTCTCCGCTGAAGTCTCGCCCGATGGTCGCGAGCCGTTCGGCTATGACTACAATCGCGTCTCCGCCAATTCGCCCTGGAAGACGATGCCCGGCCGGTACACAAGACAGGGTGATGTGCGTGAATTGCTCATGCGGAGCGATGATATGTTCGTGATATGTAAGCCCGGCGATGAGATCACTCTATCCTTCGACGCGAAAACACTGCCGGCCTTGCCCGGAGGATGGAAGCGCACGTTTTTGCTTTACGCAGACGGCTTCAGCAAGGAGATGGATATCAACTCGGCGAGTCCGGATCAAGTGGAGCCGCTGCCGTTTCACGCAATGAAGAGTTATCCCGGCTCGATTTATCCTGCGCCTCGCAGCCGGATGGAGTACATTGAGCGCTACAACACGCGGGTCGTTGCATCGCCAGAGCCAAAGATCGAAGCGGTGTTCGCGCTCAAGAATTCTACAAATCGCTAGAAGAGCAACTCAGGAATTATAATGGAACCCATTCGCTACTAGGT
>CAZOOE010000217.1:7211-10374 GCA_964581275.1 uncultured Clostridia bacterium | reverse complement strand
TGCCGTTGCTCTCCATCGTCAACTGCTGCAGATATGCCGGGAACCGCTTCAGGTATTGTTCGTAAGGGAGGACAGCGACAGTTTGTGCGCCGAAGAATTCGTTATACCAGACCGCCAGTAACCCCATTAGCACCGGCAGATTGCGCTCGAAGGGTGTGGTGCGGAAATGCTCGTCCATCTGGTGGAAGCCGTCCAGCATCGCGCGGAAGTGTTCCGAGCCGATGGCGACCATCGTCGAAAGGCCGATCGCCGAGTCCATCGAGTAGCGTCCGCCAACCCAATCCCAGAATTCGAACATGTTCGTGGTATCAATTCCGAACTTGGCGACTTCCGCAGCATTTGTGGAAACGGCCACAAAATGCTTCGCGACCGACGTCTCCTCGCCTCCCAGCCCCGCCAACGACCAGGCGCGAGCCGTGCGGGCGTTGGTCATCGTCTCCAGCGTCGTAAAGGTTTTTGATGAGACGATGAAGAGCGTCTCCGCTGGATCGAGATCGCGGACAGCTTCAGCGAAGTCGGTGTCATCAATGTTGGAAACAAAGCGGAATGTCAGGTCCCGGTTGGTGTAGTGCCTGAGCGCCTCGTACGCCATAACCGGACCGAGATCGGAACCACCGATCCCGATGTTCACGATGTTGCGAATCCGTTTTCCGGTGTGACCTTTCCACGCGCCGTTTCGCACGCGATCTGAGAAATCGGCCATCTTGCTGAGCACAGCGTGGACTTTCGGCACAACGTCTTCTCCGTCTACAAGGATGGATGTTCCTTTCGGTGCACGAAGCGCAGTGTGCAGTACCGCTCGATTTTCTGTGAGATTGATCTTCTCCCCGCGAAACATCGCGTCGATTCTGGCTCGCAAGCCAGCTTCCTTTGCCAGCTGAAGTAGAAGATATACTGTCTCTTCAGTGATGCGATTTTTGGAGTAGTCGAGGTAAAGGCCAACGGCCTCGACCGACATCCGCTCGCCACGCTTCGGATCCTCTGAGAAAAGCTCTCGCAGATGCAGCTTTGATATGTATTTGTGATGCGACTCGAGCACTTCCCACGATGGGTGCTTGATCGCAGATTGGTTGTGGATTGCTGTGGTCATGCTTGTCTTCCCCTTGTCTTCAGTTGATGCCTCTTAGGCAATACTGGACGCAGCCAGCCTTGCGCTCTTGGATGAGATCACCGCCATCAGTTCGTTCCATGACTTCACGAAGGAATCCGCTCCTTCATCTTGAAGTTGCGCAGCAAGGGCATCTACATCAATCCCTGCTTTGGTGAACTGCGTAATCACTTCTTCACAGTTACCGCCGTCTGCTGGCAGCAACTCGCCTAATTCGGTGTGGGCGGCGAGGGCTTTCAATGTCCCTTCGGGCATGGTGTTCACGGTGAAAGGCGCCGCGAGACTCTTGATATAAAGGATGTCGGAGGCCTTGGGATCCTTGGTTCCCGTGCTCGCCCACAAAAGACGTTGCGGACGTGCGCCGAGGTTGTAGACGCGCGTCCAGCGCGGCGACCCAAGCAGGGCGCGGGCTGCCTTATAAGTATGCTTCGCGACGGCGATGCCGAGTTGATTGTGTAATTCGTCAGGCGTCTTGTTCGCGACGGCACCGTCCCATCGACTAATGAAGACCGACGCTACGGAACCGATATTGGGATCCAGATCGCCATCAATCCGCCGTTCGATGCCCCGCAGGAACGCTTCGGCCGCTGCCAGATACTGCTCGCGGGAGAACAAGAGGGTGACATTGACGGGGATTCCGGAAAAGATCGCCTCCTCGATTGCTGGAAGGCCTTCTTTTGTTCCGGGAATCTTGATTAACAGATTGGGACGAGCCGCGCGCGCAAACAAATCCTTCGCTGCGGCAAGCGTACTGGCTGTATCGTGCGCCAAGAGCGGCGACACCTCCAACGACACCCATCCGTCAATGCCGTTTGTTTTTTCGTAAACGGGTCGAAAGAGATCAGCCGCCCGCGTCAAGTCTTCTAACGCCAGTTCGAAGAAGAGCGGCTCACTTGACTCGCCCTTCGCTAACTTCTTCGAGATTGCCGCGTCATACGACGTGCTGTTCTTGATTGCATGATCGAAGATCGTCGGATTCGAAGTGAGTCCCGTCACCGACAAATCATCGATGTACTGTTTGAGTGTACCGCTATCCAGCAGATCACGCGTGATGTTGTCCAGCCAGAGACTCTGTCCCAGGTCATGAAGTAGTTGCGTCGCTTTCATCTTGTTACCTCAGCTAATTGCAAATTGTTAGGGTTAGTTGTCAGCTCTTTTGCACTGAGCAAATGCTGCGTATCGTTCCACAACCGGATCACCGGCTGCGAGAGATTGTGTTCATATCCGAGCGCGCTCACGCTCGCCGTGTCCAACATAAAAGGTCGGGCATTGGCTATCGGCTCGACCTGACACCACCGCGCTGCCAACATGCGGAGGAAATGTCCGCTTGAGAAGAGCAGAACGTTCCCAGAAACTGCTCGCACGAGTTCCACTACACGGTCTGCGCGCGCGGCGACCTGCTTTGGTGATTCCCCGCTCGGGCAACCGTCGCGGAATAATTGCCAGCCCAGCCATTCCCCGTGGATCTGGACACTTGTCCGACCTTCATAGTCGCCGTAATCCCACTCGACTAAGTCGGGAACAATTGCAGCCACAGGTCCGAAGCCTGCCAACTCACAAGTTCGTTTCGCACGCTGCAACGGACTGGTAAATACGGTATTGAACTTCAGCCCACTAAGCCTTTCTCGAAGTCTTAGGCCATTGCGCTCGCCGGCCTCGTTCAGCGGTAAGTCGGTGAGTCCCGTGTGCCGACCGGTGAGACTCCACTCTGTTTCGCCGTGCCTGGCCAGGTAGATGATTGGAAGTTTTTCAGCCATTCTTAATCTCCGTTCTTGAAACCCTCCAGCCCATAAGCGGCTGCGCCTACCAATGCAGCGCGAACGAGAATGACGTGAACCGGGATACGCCCCATGAGCTCGGCAAATCGTCCCTTGCGCTTAAACGATTCCATAAATCCCGGCTTTTCGAGCGCACTCAGAACGTGCAGCGGAACGCCCCCGCCCAAATAGATGCCGCCGGTAGCCATGACCTTCAACGACAGATTCGCGGCCTCACTCGCCAAGATCGAAACAAACGTTTCTATAGTGGTCGCACACACTTTGCTCGGTTTGTGTC
>CAZOOE010000217.1:0-7201 GCA_964581275.1 uncultured Clostridia bacterium | reverse complement strand
ATCGTCGATACAGACGGAACGGCGTATCCGGTCGATGCGATCATCTGGGCGACTTCTGCGTTATCCGGTATCCGTTCGACATCACGAAGGTATTCATAGATATTTGGAATCCCGATGCCCGAACAGACACGTTCGACACCTGCGTGACCGAAGCGTTCAAGCACGTATCGGAGCAGACCGATCTGTCGTTCATCGGTCGGAGCAAAATCCGAATGCCCGCCTTCGGACCCGTGAGAAATATATTTCGATCCATCCCAAGTAAGGAATGATTCGCCCAGACCGGTGCCCGGCGCGACTACGCCAATGGCGCCATGCGAAACCAGTTGCCCAGCATTTAAGGTGCGCACATCGCCGGGTCGTAGAATGGGGATCGCTCGAGCGACAGCCTCCAGGTCGTTCATCAGCCGGACGGACTTCAAATTCAGATCCTTGGCAAGCGAAGCTTCATTCATCGCCCAGGGCAGGTTGGTTATCTGGACGCGTCCATCGATGACTGGCCCTGCAACATCAAAACAAGCTCGGTCGACAGGCGTTTTCACCTTCGTGAGGAATTCACTCACCAGCGCCTGCAGGCTCGGGTAGTCTGCGCTATGCACCTCGGTTTGGGTGAGTGGCTCGTGAGGCCCACCCTCAACCGAAAAGATCGCCAAGTCTGTTTTAGTACCACCAATGTCACCTGCAAGTAGCATGGCTCATACTCCTTTTTACTGTTTCCAAGCAGTGTGCGTATCTTTCACTATTAGGCGTTGAGCCTCTGAGCGCGAAGAACAAGATGTACAAGTAGCAAATCACTGGCAAGAAGAACGCATGGTGAATCCCGACGCTATCAGCCAGCGCACCTTGGATCACCGGAATGATCGCTCCGCCCACAATCGCCATATTCATCAGGCCTGAGCCGCTTCCGGTTAACGGCCCAAGCTCAGCGACACCCAGCGCGAAGATGCTTGGGAACATGATGGAGTTGAACAACCCGACTGCGAGCATGCTCCACATTGCGAGGTGGCCACTCGTGAGCATTGAAACTGCGACCAGCGTCGCGCTGCAGACTGCGCATGTCCCAAGCAGGTATCCGGTCTTAATCCGCTGTAGAATCGCCGCGCCGATAAAGCGCCCCACCATCGCGCCACCCCAGTAGAACGATACATAACCTGCGGCCGTCTGCGGGGAGAAGCCCGCGATCTCGGGCTGGCCAAAATAGCTCACCAGAAAGCTTCCGATTGAAACTTCCGCGCCTACATAAGCGAAAATTCCAAGGGCGCCAAAGAGCAGGTTGGGATGCTTCCAGATCGTTGCTCTTCTCTCCTTGATTGCTCTCTGCTTGCTCGATTCTTGGCAGCTTGAAGCTCGCAATTGCTACGGCCAGCAGGATCAGCGCAATGCTGATAACGATGTACGGCAGCTTGACTGAGGCGGCCTGTTGTACACGATACGCGTGCAAAGCGTGTGGCGAGAGTTGCTGCAACGGTTCGATGGCTAATGGCGCCGCGCTCAAGATGAGCAATCCCCCGAGAATTGGCGCGAGGGTAGTGCCGAGGGAGTTGAAAGCTTGTGTAAGATCCAAACGGCTCGATGCCGTTTCGGGTTTGCCTAGTATGATCACGTAAGGATTCGCCGCCACCTGTAGACCGGTAATGCCGGTAGCAAGAATCAGGAGAGCCGTCAGGAACAGCGGGAACGAAGGGACAGATGCGGCGGGGACGAATAGCAACGCTGCAATCCCCATAGTTAGTAAGCCGACAACCATGGTCTTCTGATACCCGATTCGGTTGACGACTTTCGACCACGGTACTGAGAAGAGGAAGTAGGCCGAGAAGAACGCAAACTGAACCAGCATAACTTGCGTGTAACTCAGCTCAAAAATCGCCTTCAAGTGTGGGACCAGAATGTCATTCAAACTGGTGAGGAAGCCCCACATGAAAAAGAGCGTGGTGACAATGGCCAGAGGACGCGTGTATTTCTCGGATGAAGCCAGGGCGTTCTGTGCCGGTTCGGAGCTACTTGCGATTTCTTTAGCTACCATTTTTCACCTCAACCCATCAGAGCACGACTTGTGTCTCGGATAGCGATTTCATCCCTTATGCTGGATGTGCTACCACCACGTTTCGGCTTGCACGCCGTAAGTAAATCCATTCGTTCTATTCTGAAACGGAACTCCGCCAACAAAGCCTCGAAACCCGTTTGACCAGTTCCCGTAGGTTGCAAACACGCGGAGTACAGGCCGGCTGAAGAACAGGCGACCTGCCCCGATTTGTGGTGCGATCGTGAATTTGCGGAGCCAGCCGTCGTATTGACCATTCCCGCTGCGCGTGTGGTCGAAGCCGCCCTCGAACGCGATGGAGAGATGATCGGTGAAGAAGACTTGTGGCCGGGCGCCGATCGAGATCCACCGGTTCCACCCTTCTTGCGGATTGCCACTCTGTGCCCGCTGGTAGATGAAGACCGGCTGGATGGCGAACTTATCATTTGGCTGAAGCAACAGGTGTTCTACGATCCGGAATCTCTTCGAATCTTTGAGAAACGGGGTTGGGTCATCAATCGATGTACTGAAGTTGCTGGCTGCTCCCTTACCATATTGGATCGAAAACCAGTTGTAGCCGCCGTGCCATTCCAAACGCTGGTGGCCGACACCGAATGCGTATCCGTTTGTGGTGGGAATGACCGTGCCCGCTTGTGTCGTACCGCCCTTCGCTCTCGCAAAATTGAACCACGCGCCGATTTTCCCGCCCGGCGCCGTCACGTCATAGAGACGTACATCAATGTTGCTCTTCGCGTAATTGCCAGCGTCGGTAATGAGGTCGGGTCGGGCGCCGGCGAGATATGCCAGAGACACTTTGCCAATCCCAACATTCCAATCCTCAACCCCCCCGCCGTAACCACTCATGTCGGAAATGTAGAAATCGTTGATGTGAGATTGATAACGCCGGTAATATCGTTGACCGGCCCAGAACTTGGCGCCCGGCTGGCTCTCCAATACATTGCCAACCTGAACGAAGGCTTCACGCAGCCGGAATTGATCGTTACCGATGCCCCCCGGGAAATTTGCATAGTTGGCGGAGTTCGAGGTATTGGCCTCAATCATAAACTCTGTCTTCATCCAGGCTTTATCGGTGTCGTGTTCCGGGTTCACCCAGTTGTTGACAAAGATGAGCTCGGAATATGTTTCAGCCTCATTTCCGAGTCGGTATTTCGCATCAGCTCCGGGGGCTTGAAAGGCGACTTGCTGCCCACCCCTGCTGTTGTGACCGTAACCGGAACGAAAATACCCGTGGAATTCAAAGGTCTTTATCTGTTCTTCCAGCTTCGCGATCTTGGACTCGGCATCCCTTAACAAGTCGTAGGTCGGAGCCGAAGGAAGCTGTCCCTGGAGTGTTTGCTTGTTCTGGCCTCCGAGGGCGGCCTTCTTAGCCTCTTGCATCGCAAGCTCTGTTGCCGAAACGACCCCTTCCTTTCTTGGTGGGTTCTTCTTGTCTTCGTTTTCTTTTTTGATCTGCAGTTCAAGGGCAGCGATCCGCTCCTGCAATTCTCGAGTTGTCTTCTCGTACTGCTGCTTCAGCTGTTCTAATTGCTTCTGAAATTCATCCGTTTGCTGGGCGTAAGCGGGCAAAACCAAGGAAAAGACCAAGGCGAAAATCCAAACGATTCTCTTTAGCGCATCTGTCGGGCGGCTGAGGGGGTCACCAACGACTCCATCAACGCCTTCCATGCCCGGTGCGGCAAGTGTCTCAACGAGTTTCCCTTCAGCGTTCTTTGTCATCATTTGAAGGATGCCCGCTCGCTTATCCGATTCGTGTCATCGAATCGAAACTTTGACTGAACAATCGTGTCCCTCGAACCATTGCCCTCGCGTTTCATCATCTCCACGCGGGCAACAAGGAGAGGGCAAACCGAGGGCCAAACCTAAGTTGTTGATTCTATTTAGAGTCGGTGGGTGATCGTGAATTCCTCACGAAGAGCCGCGAGAACATTGCGAGTTAAAGTTGTCACTGAGCCCGTCGTTTTTGCTCGCACGGCGCTGCGCATGCTACTCTCGCTTCCGATTGCGTAGTCTCGATTCTTATCGAATTCGAATCGGACTCTCGGTGAGATTTCTGAGTGAGGTTGGCTGGCCGGCCGACCATTTGCCTTGATCGGCAACGATACGCCCTCGAGATGAAGGTCAAAATCCACGACTAACCGAGTCAACTAACGGCTCGTTCCTCGTGAGTCCAAAAACGCTCACGCAAAACTCGCTTGAGTATCTTCCCAGAGCCTCCCTTGGGTAGCTCGGTCTCTGAAAAGTCGATCCGGCGCGGGATCTTGTAACCGGCAAGAAATCGCCGGCAGTGGGCAATCAACTCATCGGCACTGAGTGTCTGTCCCGGTTTTACCAACACGCAAGCCATCACCAATTCGCCCCACTTCGGATCGGGTATTCCAAAGACCGCTGCTTCACGTACGGCCGGATGATCGGAAATAACGGCTTCGACTTCCGCGGAATACACAGTCTCGCCGCCGGTAACAATCATATCTTTCAGACGATCGAGGATGTAGTAGAAGCCATTTGTGTCCTGATAGACAATGTCACCGGTGCGGAACATTTCCCCTCGGAACGCACGGCTCGTCTCTTCCGGATTCTTCCAGTAGTGGCGCATAACATTCGCAGCGCGCGCTACCAATTCGCCAGGCTTACCAACCTCGACTTCCTTTCCTGACTCATCCACGATCTGAAGGTCGATCCCAGGACAGGGCCGTCCGCAGGACGTGAGCTTGTCCTCTGTGTGCTCGTGATCCTTGAGACCAGTGAGAAAACCGGTTTCACTTAATCCGTACACCTGAACTAATTTGACGTTTGGCAGCACCTCTCTGATTCGGTGGATGAGCTCACGCGCAATTGGCGATCCGCCATAGCCCAATTCCTCCAGGCTACTCAGATCATACTTTCCTAGTTCCGGAAATTGAGTCAATAGGTTGATCATCGTCGGTACCAGTACCGTGTTAGTAATGCGCTCGCGTTCCACCGTCTCGCAGAAGTTGAGCGCGCTGAACTTCGGAATCGTAACCTGGCAAGCGCCGAACGCAGGCGCGGCGAACATGAACGGAAAGTCAGCGATATGAAAAACCGGCGCCGCGTGTAGATACACACCGCCGTCTTTGTAAGGCATCCAGTAGTTAACGTGATCCACATTCGCCATGATGTTTGCGTGAGTCACCGCAACGCCCTTCGGCTTCCCAGTTGTTCCGCTGGTGTAGATCAGGGCCAGGATGGCTTCCGGATCGTAAATCGGATCGGGAGGGGAATCCTGCCCAACACCTAAGGGTTCCTCATCGAGCACCAACTGCCACGACAGCCGTGCCGTCGGAATCGGCATTGACGAGTGCCGAATCAAGCCCAGGGGACTTGCGTCAGCGAGCACGTGATCGATTTCGGCGGTCGTGAGTCGTGTGTTCAGTGGAACCGCGATTACCCCCAGCATCGCACACGCGTACACCAGCTCAATGTACTCGGGCTCATTCGGGAGAAGAATTGCCAGCCGGTCTCCGGATCTAAAGCCTTGGCTTCTCAACCTTGCGGCTATGCTCGAAACATGCTGGTGAAGCTCACGAAAGGTAGAGCGTTTCAAAGCGGACGCTGATGTCAGCGCTGTTCGCTCCGGAAAGTACTTGACCGCTCTTCCCACGGAATGCTTATAGATCATCTCAATTTCTCCACATCGGTGCCTGGATTCTTATCTATCCTTTATGGTGATTAGAGCGGTCAATTAAGGTGACTCTAACTGGCGTCTTTCGTAATGAGCGAGCGGCGGCCAGTCCTTCAAAACCGCCGCCCACGATCACAGCCTGTGGCGATTGATTAGTTGTCAAGGTCTTCAGTCCTCAGGCGTGCGTCTTTGCCTCTGAGGGCTTAGCCTGCTGAGCGCGCAGCCGCAGAAGCCCTATCAGTACTTCGTTCTCTGCCTGCGCGAGCTGTTCTACCGAATGATTTCCGGCTTCCTGCAAAACACCCTCGATGATCGTTTGCTTCAGTTCCGGGGTGACATCCGGAGTTCCAAGGCTCTTGATCATGCCGGCCAAGGGATCCATGAGGTGCTCCATGAAATGTTTGATCCCGACCGAGCCGCCGCCCAGGTGCCACTGCAAACTGGGCCCCATCACTCCCCAGCGAAGTCCAGGCCCATAGCTCACCGCATCGTCTGCATCGACGACGCTCAGCACACCCTGCTGGATCAGGTACATGACTTCTCGGTAGAGCGCCGCTTGAAGCCGGTTCCCGACATGGCCCGGAAGCTCCTTGTGCAGAAGGATGGGCTTCTTGCCGATTGACGCATAAAACGCGATCGCCTGCTGGACTGCATCGGACGATGTCTGGGTCCCGCCCACGACTTCAACCAACGGGATGATGTGCGGGGGATTGAACGGATGTCCGACCAGGACACGCTCGGGGTGCTTGCACTTCGACTGCATGACGCTCGGCGTTATTCCCGATGAACTCGACGCGATGATCGAATCGACGGGAGTGGCGTCGTCCATGTCGGCGAAAAGCTTGATCTTGAAGTCCGGCCGTTCGGGAGCGTTTTCCTGGACCAGGTCTGCATTTGCCAACGCATCCTTCATATTGGTGGTAAACTTCAGGCGGTCGCGCGAGGCGCCGGGTGAAAGGCCGATGGCCGTGAGTTGCTCCCATGCCTCGTCAACGTACTTGCGCAAGTTCTCTTCGGCGTTTGGGCCGGGATCGGTTGCGATCACGTCGAGCCCGCGAGCCAGATACTGCGCGGCCCAGCTCGCGCCGATAACTCCGGTGCCAACGATGGCGATTCGTTTGATAGGTTTGTCGAAAGACATAATCAGTTCTCCTTTGAAGTTATTTCTGCCTATGTAATTCCCGTCAGGTTCTCCTAACGAGTCAGCTTATCCAACCGGGAGTTCTTCGTGTGCCCGGCATTCATCCCGCTTCCAGCCACGCCGGTTTTGACGAGCCCCGCGGGACAAGCACGGTCCGGAAGGAGCCCGGAGTCCGGGATAAAACTATCTGGTCGGTCAAGCCTTGATAGGTGCCCAGCGGAGTCTCGGCAGTGAAGAGATCAGGAGCGACGCTCGTGTGTTCGTCCGTCGAGCCGGCTGTTTCCTGCGCGTACGCCTTGTCGAATATGACCAGCGAGAGCAGCCAGAGCTCGGTTCTGGTCCAGGACCACGCGCAGCGATAGCTGCCTTCACCGCTGGAGAG
>CAZOOE010000216.1:0-10376 GCA_964581275.1 uncultured Clostridia bacterium | reverse complement strand
CAATGTTGACAAGATGGAAACGACTGCTGCGCGATACAAATTGGTGAATCTCGACATACTACATCTCCGTTATTGTTCGAAAGGTTCCTGTGAAGATCAGCCTCAGTGGGCAGATGCCGCGCACGCTGCCAGCGTGCACGGGGTGCCTGATTGTTCTGGGCAAATCACATCGGCTCTACGGTCTGACGCCCGGCGGAGTGACCGGCGTTATTTTCTGTCCCGACCCTGAGTTTGCGACCGCCAGGCCGATTCCGACTCCAGCGGCTGCCGCCCCGGCCGCCACCAGTGCCGTATTCTGCGTATTCCAGAATCGAGCGCTTGATTGCACGTTGGTCTGAATTGTGACCGACGCGTTAGTACCTTCCACCTTGGCGACGATCGAAGCCGCACACTTTGCCGCCCCCGCAACCAACGGCACTGCAGCGATTCCGCGCTTGTCGGTCTTCTGGACCATTGTTAACCCGGCGATCGCACCTAAACCGAGTGAGCCCAGGCAGGGGTTGCCGAGCGTGAACAGCACCGGTAGATCGGGCAGCGGCTTGTCATTCTTATCGGTAACCTGAACTTGAATCTGTCGCGTGCTGCGCGCCCGGACGCTGAACTGCGAACCGGATGAGACTGGGCGTCCCAGGTCATCGACAAGGCGAATGTTGACGTCTTGTGGCGGAGGTTGATCCTGAACGCTAACGACGCCCGCAACGGTGGTAAGCGATGCGGCGCCCTCTTCCATGCTCACGCTAAAGCTGGCTCCGCGCGATGCGGTGAGCGCCGATCTGCCAGCCTCAACATAGGCGCCGGCGCCGGGGTTGAGCTTCACGTCAGCGCTTCCAGCAACCAGCGAGGCTACCAGAACGTCGTAAGAGGTGTCCTCGGACGAAGCGCGCGCGCTTGCAAATCTAATCAATGCTCCTCGCGCCAGGGTGACTTGACCGAGTGAGTCGAGGGCCACTCTGACGGTGCGGTCAGCGGCCACCTTGATCAACTCACCGCCCCAGATCGGCGCTTCGCCCTGGGCTAAGCGGCCGTCAATGGCGACGGCGCCGTTCACGGAGTTGAGATTAATCGTGCCTATTGGGCCGAAGCGCGCGGAGGCATAAAGGCGAATGGCCCCCTGCACAGATGTGAAATGATCGCTGGCGCGGGCCGGAGCGGGCAGCAGACCGTTTGTCAGAGCTACTATCAAGAAGAGCCCGGTTGCGATATATCTGATCTTCATCGATTCTCCCCTGTCGTAGATACTTTGCGTGAGCCACGCGGTCTGGTCACG
Source organism: uncultured Clostridia bacterium (assembly GCA_964581275.1). GTDB lineage: Bacteria > Acidobacteriota > Blastocatellia > UBA7656 > UBA7656 > Onstottus_A. Next base: position 9,109 of record CAZOOE010000216.1, on the reverse strand, counting down.
GACGCTGCCGGTCGAGCGTTACGTCCGGCAGATACAATGTAGCGCGCCTCGCCCGGTTCATCAATTCTATACTTGCGGCGCTGATTGATGACTTCGAGCCAGACGAAGAAGCGCTCACACTCGGTTTTCCATCAAACACAGTCAGGCGCACGACGGTGACTTGAGGATTGCTACTTGCGCCGATAAATCTCTGCTCGACGCTGAAGCTCTGTCCTTTAACGAGATTGGCAGACCGAATTGGTGCGCCAAGATCGATCTCGAACGGTCCTGCGACGACCTGCCCGCTGTCGTCGACCAGCTCATACTTTGCTCGGCTTACGTCGAGGTTCGAGTCAAACACGGCATAGGAAACGGTGATCTCGTTACCGCTTCGAGTAAAGCTGACCTCCGGGGGCGTCCGTGGATCGGCGAGATTGACAAGCACAAGCGCTGTAGATACCCGGCTCAAGAGAGGAACGGAGAGATTGTTACCGGCGTTCGGTCTAAACACTATTTTCGACGTTAGCGTGTCGGGTAACACATTGGCTGCTGACAGCCCGCTGGTCTTGCCGGCGAGCGCCGGAATCAACGCGAAGAACTTGGCGCAGAGATTTTGGACCTGTCCGGGCTGTAGAGTCAGGACCCCACCGATATCGAGCGAAGTCAAAGACTGGTCTGGATTGACAAGGCTGATGCTAAAAAACCGAGGGTCATTCGGCTCGGTGATTCGACCGCTGTCGACATCGCTGCCGGTGCGAGCGATTGAGTCGAGCGTCAAAACCAACGGGGCGAATCCGACATTCTCGATCGCGAACAAGGAGCACGGACTGTTCTTTGGCTTCGGCGGCTTTCGCACTGGGGATGCGGCGAAGTCAACCGCCGGCTTGTTGCCGGGAATGGTGACCTTTATCTGAGGGCCGCCGACGTTGACGCTGAAGACGCAGCTCGACCGGTTGCCTGCCGCGTCAGTAGCCGTGCAGGTGACGGTTGTGACTCCCGTAGGAAAGCTCGAACCGGAGGGCGGCGAGCACAACACGTTCACCCCGGGAAGGTTGTCAATCACCGTCGGAGGAGGATAGTTCACCACCGCCGAAGTTTGTCCGGCGGCAGGAACAGCGCCGACGTTCGTCGGGCACCTGATGACCGGGGTTTCACTGTCGAGCACCGACACGAAGAAGAAGCAGCGGCTGGAGTTCTCAGCGAAATCAATGGCGGAACAGGTGACAAGCGTGTCGCCGGCAGGGAATGTCGATCCCGGCGGTGGAACACAGACCACGCTGACTCCCGAGCAGTTGTCGGATGTGCTTGGTGTCGGATAATTCACCACTGCGGACAGCTGTCCTATCGGCAAGGGGGCTGAGAAGTTGATCGGGCACGATAAGATGGGCGGAGTTGCGTCGACAACTGTGATCCCGAACGAGCATGTCGGGCCACCACTTGCAGCGCAAACGACTGTAGTCGTACCGACGGCAAAAAGAGAGCCTGAAGGCGGAGAACAGATGACCGAACCGCAACCGGCGGATGCGTCTGGTGAGTAGGTGACAGTAGCCGCGCACGATTTGGCGATTGGTGAGGTGGTTGCGAACAGATCAGGGGGACACGTAACCGTGCAAGGCGGGGCGGCTACTACGCTGACGCATTGCGAGAACTCCGATGTGTTGTTCGAAGGATCAGTAGCAGTAGCGGTTATCACGCTGCCGACCGGTACCGCGACTGGGAACGTCGCATTGAAGGGGACTACACAAGCGTTGCCCGAAACGTTTACCGCAGTCGCTCCGATGAAGGTTTGACCTTCTCCAAAGCCCGAACCATCGCAGGTGGGGCTGGAGAAGAATTCGATTCTGAACGTGGTAGCCAGCGTGCTGTCGAGCGACCCGATGATGTTTGTGCTGCCGCCGGAAGAAGCCGAGGTCAGCGCCGGGAAATTTTGCAGATTGTTCGCGCCGACATCAGGGTCGCACGGGTCATTGGGTGTAACGCCCCCATCATCGCTGAGATCGATGCCGATGCCTGCATTGGAAAAAATAGAATTGCCGAGGACGCCATTGTTGCTGCCAGCAAACAGATTGATTCCAGCAGCGCCGTTAAACGCTACGGTGTTGCCGGCTCCGAAAACCGTTCCGCCAAACGTGTTGTTGCTGGCGCCGCCGAGGCAACGAACGCCCGATCCACCGTTGCCCAGCGGAGCGACGCCGGTCACATCCGTACCTATGAAGTTCCCCTGTATTGTGTTGTTGGTCGCAGCGGCGCTGTTCAGTTGGATACCAAAGCCGCTGTTACCGGAAATGATGTTACGCGCCGTGGACGCAGACCCGCCGATCAGATTGTTCGCGCCGTCGAGCAGCAGGCCTCCGGCATTGGGAAGGGCGGAAGTCCCGGTCGCGTCCGTGCCTATGAAGTTGTCTTGAACGATGCAGTTGTCAGCTTGTAACGAGATGCCGCTAAGGCTAAAGCGATTAATCACCAGGCTTCTGACGGTGACGCCTGCCGCCAGGATATGTAACCCGGTCGCCCCTCCGGCAGCCGCGCCATTCAACTCGACCCTAGGTGACCCACCATCGATGGTGACCGCTTCGGTGATGTCTGGTAATCCCACCCCGGTTGTGCTGCCGACGTTGATTGTGCCCAAACCGGCGGTGAAGTTGATCAAGTCGATTCCTGGAGTCACGTTTGCCTGGTCGATTGCGTCTCTGAGCGAACCCAATCCAGAATCGTTTGTGTTAATCACGGTGAAGGTCGAGGACGGTGCCGTCGTTGTCGCCGTTGGTACGTTTTGCCAGTACGGCGCGATCAGGAGGTGATTAATGGCATAGAGATTCAACGCCAGCGGCAGCACCGCTACGCCGAGATTTGCCATTACCGGGACTCTGCGATTCGATCTGGAGTCTTTTACCCCGTCCTTAGAAAGAACGGTGAAGGGGATGAGAATCAAGAGCGACGATCCTAACGATAGCCAAGCAAGTGCCAAGTGACGTCTCATTTCCTTCTCCCCGCAAAGAGTCAAGATTCCGGCGACGGGACGGTCATCACGCGAAGAGCCGTACCTAACCTAGGAGCGTTGAAGCTACGCTGATGAGGCATACCGATCGCTCGGCATAAATGAGATAAAGACCTTATTGTGAGGTTGCTAAGGGACCAGGCCGCCAGCCCGAGTCGGGAACCACATTGCTGCAACGTGTTCCGCCGTCCTGCATCGTGGAGGCACGCTCGTTTACGGCGAAAGCATATTCGCGGAGGGTGGAAAAGTAAAGCGTTCCAGCCTGAAGGCAAGAACTTGCCTGAGGTCACCACATGGGCTCGCATGGCTATCGCGGGCTGGCGAGGTTATGGCTCGGATCGGTCTAGCAAGCGGTCGCGCTCGCGAAGGGCTCGGTTGGGATCGTTTCGCAGCCGGGGAGCTGGCCAAAGAGTAAAGAGGTTATTGTTCTATTCCCATTCAATAGTCGAAGGTGGTTTAGAACTGATATCGTAAACTACTCGATTGACACCGCGAACCTCACTCACGATTCGAGACGAGATTCGCTGGAGCACGTCATAGGGAAGCCGCGCCCAATCTGCAGTCATCCCATCGAGCGACTCGACCACCCGAAGCGCGATTGCGTTGTCGTAGGTGCGCATGTCCCCCATCACTCCGACTGACGATACCGGCAACAAGACTGCAAATGACTGCCAGACCTTGTCGTAATGGTCCGCTCGACGAATCTCTTCGATGACGATCGCATCGGCTTCCTGCAACAACGCCACTCGATCGCCAGTCACCCCTCCGAGTATACGAACCGCCAGCCCCGGTCCGGGGAACGGTTGGCGGCTGATGATCTCCTCCGGCAGGCCCAGCTCGCGGCCGACTCTTCTCACCTCGTCTTTGAACAACTCGCGCAGAGGCTCGATCAACTTAAGGTTCATCTTTTCGGGCAAGCCGCCGACGTTGTGATGCGATTTGATTACTGCCGATGGTCCCTTAACCGAAACCGATTCGATCACGTCGGGATAAAGGGTGCCCTGAACCAGAAAGTCTTCGTGGCCGAGCTTGCGCGCCTCTTCCTGAAATATCTCGATGAATTCGTTTCCGATAATCTTGCGTTTGCGCTCGGGGTCAATCACCCCGGCGAGCTTCGTCAAGAACCGCTCGCCCGCCGCCACCCCGATCACATTGAGGTCCATCTCGTGGTACGCTTCGAGCACTTCTTCAAACTCGTTTTTGCGAAGCAGGCCGGTGTCCACGAAGATGCAAGTCTGTCGATTACCGATCGCGCGCGCGACGAGCGCAGCCGCGACTGATGAGTCGACTCCGCCGGATAGCCCGCAGACGGCTCGGCCGTCGCCAACTCGGCTGGTGATGTCTCCTACGGTGGTATCGATGAAAGACGACATCGTCCAGTCGCAACTCAAATGGCAAACATTGACCAGAAAGTTGCGCAGTATCTCTTTGCCTTGTGGAGTGTGAGCGACCTCCGGGTGGAACTGCACCCCGTAGAGCCTTCGCGAGGGGTCCTCAACAGCCCCAATCGCCGCGTCAGTCGCGGCTGTTACAACAAAGCCTTCAGGCGGGCGGCTCACATAGTCGCCATGGCTCATCCACACCTTCAGCGGCGAAGCCAACCCGGCAAGCAATTGACTCTCAGACTGGGCGATGATCTCGGCGTGCCCGTACTCGCGCCTGTTTGAGGGCTTAACCTCACCGCCCAGGAAGTGAGCCATCAGTTGCACGCCGTAACATATGCCGAGTACGGGCACGCCTAATTGGATCACTGCCGGATCAGGATGCGGCGCGCCTGCTTCGTACACCGAGGATGGGCCTCCGGAGAGAATGATGGCTCGCGGATTCCGGTGACGGATTGCTTCTGCAGTTGCGTTGAACGGGACAATCTCCGAGTACACGCCAAGCTCGCGAACTCTACGCGCGATCAGTTGGGTGTACTGTCCGCCGAAATCGAGAATTAGGACAGTTTCGTGATCTGAAGCCATTATGCTTGATGACGATTATAGGTACCGCTTCCCGAGGGTGTAAAGCGCGGCCTGACCGGCTGCCGGCAATCCGCGACCGACTCGATAGCCTTATCAATCGTTAGAGTTTTGGGGCATTCTCGCGAACTAATGGGAGGCCCCGTTAACTGGGCTTGGGAAAGCGCGCCGCACGATACCCAGGCGTAAACGCTTAGGCTAGTGGAAAGGGTTTTCAGTGTCCCCAGAAGGCCTCAACTCTTTCCCGTCACGTAAGGCTTCTTGACATACTGCGTCGCAAGCTTGTGCGAATCGAAAACGTTTTCGCGCTTCAGCACCACTTGGTACTCCGCCATCGCTTCCTCGCGTTTTCCAAGCGCGTCAAGCGCCTCACCCACATGAAGGTGCGCCAATGAAACTAGGCCGGGGTCCGACCTCGGCCAGCGCTGCACTTCCCGGTAGCGAGGGATAGCACCTGCATAATCTTGCCGCGCCAACAACGCCTCACCCCATTGATAGTTCACAAGATCGACGGCTTGCCCCGCGACCCGATCGTCCTTTAACAATTCGGCAAATGCGCGAGCCGCTTGTTCGCCCTGACCGGTCCGATACAACATCGATGCGCGCTCAACTCCAAACAGGTAATTCCGCGGATACTGCTTCACCAGGTGGCTGATTGTCTCGAGTGCTCGATCGAGTTGATTCTCTTTGCTGTAGATCCCCAGCAGCACAACCCGCGCATCGTCGGCGGTGTACTTTCCCTGTTTGGTGACCATCTCGAGGTGCTCGATGCCTTTGCTTTTTGAACCCTTCAAGCCGGCGAAGCGCGCGAGTAGCCGCCAACCGAACGGCAAACTGTCGATCACGTACTCATAGAGCCCGATGCTCAGGTATGCGTCGATATACTCGGGATCGAGCTTGACCACCTGCCGCTGAATCTGGATCGAGTCGTTAGCATCTCCAATTGAGCGGGTGAAACTGCGCTTGACCGACGTCGCGTACGCTGCCCTTATTCCGAGCGCAGAGCCGCTGTAGTAAAGCGCCTCGACGTCTTTGGGGTTCTTTAACAGCCGCGCCTTTGTTGCGGCGAGAGCCTGTCTTATCAAATCGTTGAACTCGCGATCGCGCTTCTGATCGAATTTATCCTCGCCCTCCTTCTCCTGGGCGTAGAACGATCCGCCGGTGTAAACAGAGGTTGTCAGCCTGCGTCCCTGATAGAGGGTCTCGAGCCAGATGTTGTTCGCAAGATAGACGTAGCCGGCCGGATGGTCTGGCGCCAGCTTTGTCATTTGCAAGAACCGCTCGCGCGCAGTCTTATAGTCGATGTTATACAGAGCATCGAAGCCGTCGGTCCTCAAGCGCTCGAACTCCGACAGGTCGCTTGAACGATCCGTCCGAGATGATCGAGCTGTTGACTCTTGCTCAGAAGCCTCCAGCGTCAGTGTTGCGGTTGCACTCGGGACGGCGATGAAATCCGGCATCAACAGCGCAGTTAAGAGATAGATAAGTACTGCAGCCATTTTAAGAACTCCTCGAATACTCCCAACGGACAGTTGGGGATCTGACATCCTGTCAAATGACAGGAAGGCGGCGAGCCTCCTTCTAACCCAACCCTGGGCAGACTACGTCGATGCTACTAAGGAACGATGACCGAGAGCGCGTCAGGCACGATATCAAAAGTCATAGGCAGCGGACCGATGATCTCACCATCTGCCTCAACCCAGGGTTCGTGCGCCGAGTTCGCCTTGACGTGCTTGCCTTTGGTGAGCGAGACCCCCGTGACCTCTGGCCTCCCCCGCATGCAGGCGCCGAGAGCCCGCAAGTACGCAAAGTTATTCGTCAGCGGCGGCAGTATGTAGACTTCGAACGCGGGCTCTTCAAGCCTGGCGCCTGGAGTCATCATCATGCCTCCTCCATATCCTTTGCCGTTGCCGACCAGCGCGAACGCGCCTTCATAACTCCGGCCATCCACTTCGATGGTGAATGGTTCGGCGCGCCAAAAGAACAGATGCTTGATCCCGGAGAGCCAGTACGCTAGCTCGCCTGTCCTCCGCTTGAGTTTCTGGTTCACGCTCCGAGCGATTGACGCGTCGAGTCCGATGCCGGCCATCATGAGGAAGTAACGGGACGGGGAGACGGGGAGACCGGGCGAGGGGGCGAGTGCCGCCATTTCTCCCCGTCGGCCCGTCGCCCGGTCGCTGCTGTTGGCGAGGCCCAGCGCGATACGACGGGTCCGGCCGGCGGCGATCATGTCCGCGAGCTCTGCGATCCCGAATGGAACACCAAGATCCCGCGCTACGACGTTCGAAGTGCCGCCAGGCCACACGACAAGGGCCGTGCGACTTCTTGCCATGACCTGGATCACTTCATTCAGTGTCCCGTCTCCACCGTAGCTGATGATGATGTCGGCGCCTGAGGCTAACGCGGCTTTGGTTAGGTGGGTGGCGTCATTCGGCCCTGCGGTTGCGCAAGCCTTGGCATTGATTCCGCGAGTCGCCAGCAGCTCGATCATTCGGCGGACGTCTAGAGCGCGGCGCGCGGGACGTCCCGACATGGGATTGTAGACGATTGTGGCTTGCCTATCGGTCATCACGCCGTCGTCACTTCTGCAACTCCAATACCACTACGGAGCCTACCTGCAAGTATTCTAGGAGTTAGCTTCTCGCCACATCAAGCCGGCAGCCCGCGCAGCATTATCCCGACAATTGATGTGAAGATGTTGTGCTGTTTGGATCAGTTACCGGACTTTGTTCGGACTGCGGCGAGAATCAGATAGATTGGAATGCGCATCGCCTCGTCGTAGCGCGCCGCATTCTTTGCGGCGAACTCGGGAGAAGGTGAAGGCTCTAACACTTCTGTGATCACAAAGCCGGCGGATGAGACTGCGCTGAAATATTCCGAGACGGTGTGATGATGACAAAAGATGTGGCGGCCTTCGCTGGACACGTCCCCGAAACCCAGCCACGGAGTTTCGATACATCGGATCGGCGACCCGAAATACCAGCCCTCCCACGGATCCGGGCCTTCCACCTCTTGTGAGTCGGCTAATGGAAAGCGCGCCGTTGACATAGGGTGCAATACGCTTGCGACCAGAAGCGCTGCGGGCTTAACAATGCGCGCAACCTCTCTCATCGTCGCCTCGAGGTCTTCAACGTAATGAAGCGAGGTCGTGGAGAAGACCAAATCGAACTCAGCATCGCCGAAGGGCAGTGGATCGCGCACGTCGCCGACTCGGAAGTCTGCGTTCACGCCTCGCTCGCGTGCTCTTTGGCGAGCGAGCGAGATCATGGTCTGCGAGAGGTCGAGCCCGACCACTTGTGCGCCGCGTTCCGCGAACCACACCGAATATGGTCCCGAACCGCAGCCCAGGTCGAGGACTCGCGCACCGGCGACGTCTCCGATCAGCCGTTCAATGGCAGGTCGCTCGATGTTGTCAGAGAACGAATCCGCCGCGGTGGTGAATCGGTCGAACGCTTCTGCGCAAGCGTTCCAGATTTTCTTTACATCGAGGTGCATTTATTCGATCCGATAGTTCGGCGCTTCCTTGGTTATGATCACGTCGTGAACGTGGCTCTCGCGCAACCCCGCCGATGTGACCCGAATAAAGCGCGCGTTCTCATGCAGCTCGGCAATCGTCGCGCACCCGCTGTAGCCCATTCCTGCGCGCAGACCTCCTACCAGTTGATGTACCAGCGAGGCGAGCGGGCCTTTATGTGGAACTCTTCCTTCGATGCCTTCGGGTACAAGCTTGGACATCTGGGACTCGCTCGCTTGGCCGTAGCGGTCGCGGCTGCCCTCCTTCATCGCCGAGATCGAACCCATGCCGCGATAGCTCTTGAACGAGCGGCCCTGAAACAGAATGATCTCGCCGGGGCTCTCATCGGTACCCGCGAACAGCGATCCGATCATTACCGAGTCCGCACCCGCCGCGATCGCCTTGCTGATATCGCCTGAGTACTTGATGCCGCCGTCGGCGATGACCGGCACGCCGGACCCGCGAGCGGCTCGCGCGCATTCCAATATTGCGGTTATTTGCGGCACGCCGGCCCCGCTCACCACGCGGGTAGTGCAAATCGAACCGGGCCCCATCCCAGCTTTTACTGCATCAACACCGGCGGAGATCAAGTCACGAGTCGCGTCGGCGGTGGCAATGTTGTCCTCGAGCAGGTTCGAGCCGGCGGTCGTTGGT
>CAZOOE010000215.1:0-10380 GCA_964581275.1 uncultured Clostridia bacterium | reverse complement strand
CGCTTTCTGTCCTTTTCACGCGCACCAGGATCTGGTGCTCAACATCGCCAATCGGAATAACCAATCGCCCTCCAGTCGCGAGCTGAGCCACCAACGGCTCCGGCATTTCGGGACTACCGGCAGCTACGACGATTGCGTCATACGGAGCGTGGTCACTCCAGCCGATCGTGCCGTCGAACCACTTTACGGTAGCGTTATAGCAGCCGAGCTTCCTGATATTTCGCTGAGCGTTTCGAGCAAGCTCGCTGATTCGTTCAATAGCGAACACTCGGCCAGCCACTTCCGACAGCACCGCAGTTTGATACCCCGAGCCCGCACCGATTTCCAGCACAGTGGAGTCTTTGTCCACCTCCAGCAGCTCGGTCATCCGGGCGACCATGTACGGCTGAGAAATGGTCTGCATATCGCCAATCGGCAGCGCGTGATCGCCATAAGCCTTGGCGGCAAGCGCATCGGGGACAAACAAGTGACGAGGAATCTCGGACATCACTTGCAATACCCGCGGGTCTCGAATCCCACGGCTTCGCAGCAAATCAACCATGCGCGCGCGATGAGATTGATAGAGTCCTGCGCTTCGAGCTTGTTCCACCGTTTGGTTTGTCATTTCGATTGTGTTTGCAGAACCGGACCCCAATCGCGAAGTCTGAAGTCTTCGAGCGCGCCGTAGTCTGTCATGTCGGTACGCAGCGGGGTGATCGACACAAACCCGTGACCGAGCGCCGCGTAGTCGGTCCCCGCGTCTTCGTTCCAGGCGAGTGATTCTTCACCGATCCAGTAGTATTTCCGCTGGCGCGGATCGGTGCCTTCGATAATGTTCGGTCTGATGTTTTTTGTTCCCTGCCGGGTGATTCGCACTCCCCGAATGGGACCGGCTGGAACGTTAACGTTTAGTACCGTCCCACGCGGCAAGCCGTTACCGAGCACTCGCCGCGCGATGTCGACCGCGAACTCCGCGGCCGGACCAAAATCAAAATTTGTCCTTTGAACCAGGCTGACAGCGATTCCCGGAAGACCGTAAATTGAAGCCTCAAGGGCACCCGCAACTGTACCCGAATAAGTGACGTCCTCTCCCAGGTTCCCGCCTTTGTTGATGCCCGAGATCACAATGTCCGGCGGTTCACTCTTCAGCAAGTAATTCATCGCAAGCGTAACGCAATCCGTCGGCGTTCCATCCACAGAAAAGTGATGATCGTCAATTCGTTCAATTCGAAGAGGGCGGGTCAACGTTAGCGAGTGTGAAGCGGCGCTCATCTCGTGAGCTGGCGCGACAACCAGAACTTCGCCCAGAGACTTTAGTGACCGGGCCAGGGCTATGATGCCGGCTGAGTGGATTCCGTCGTCGTTGGTAACCAGTATCTTCGGCATTTGATGATCGTGTTGCTGAAACGAGAAGGCCCAGGACGAACCGTCGGGACCGGGACCCTCATCTCGACACCGCGTCGGCGGGATCGTCTTTGTAGGGTCTCTGTCTTAGGCCGTTCGTCCTGGGTCTGGATTCTAGTCGGGACGACTGGATTTGAACCAGCGACCTCTTCCACCCCAAGGAAGCGCGCTACCAGGCTGCGCCACGTCCCGTCCACAAAGAAGCTTTTTGCATCCGCGCGTTCAACGTTTGATGCTAGCATCCGTGTTTAGGCGTGTCAATAAATCCTCAAGATCGCTCTTAATCAGACGTAGCACGCGGCGAGTTTGGGTCGAACCTGATTGGTCTCGGGCGGATGCAGCCGGCGCGCTCACGGATTGGGGATCGGTCTTTTCCTCTGACGCGGCCTCCTCGGCCAGTCGTGCCCGCGCCGAACCGCCCCGCATCTCATCCAGGAGCCTTTTTTTTGCACCGGCGATTGTGAATTTTTCTTCGTAGAGCAGATGCCGAATACGCAAAACCATCTCGACGTCCTTGCGTCGATAGACCCGCTGGCCGGCGCGATTCTTCTGGGGCGCGAGCATTGGGAACTCTGTCTCCCAGTATCGGAGCACGTGGGGTTGGACCTTGATCAGATCGCACACCTCTCCGATTCTGAAGAACAGCTTCTCGGGGATTCTTGATACGGATTCCATGCTCTCTATGTCTGCGCCTAAGAGTGCCAAGCCGCTTCGATTCTCAAACCGACCGCATGTTATGCAAACAGGCGATCAGTGTCAATGTCGGAGCGGCTTAAACCCTTAGCTCTGACAGCGGTTTAGCCGGGGAATGTGAAAGCAATGCTCAAAGTCGGACGGAGTTCATCTTAAAGTTTAGCTCCTCGGAGATTGAATCCGAGAACGGACACATAATCTAAAGCTTGAACTCGGGATACTATACGACTGCGGCTTCGGTCTGCGCCGGAACGCTGAGCCGTCGTTCGAATCGGACCTCGATATTGAAGAGGTCGCTGAACCAGGTAGACTTACGCTCGGCCGACCACATCTCCAACTCGCATTCGCCTGGGCTTGAAGCGACGAACGTCACAGTGCCATCGGCAACCTCGCATCGTACATCGCTTATCAATTGCCGATGCGACCGGTCGAGCCCGTCCGCGATCTGGAGTATCGAAGCCAGACGCAGCATCTGCATACGCTGCCCCCGGTCGAGCGCGTAGTAGTCTTCGTGTTCATGTCTGGACCGGGCATCGGAGGATTTCCTTGGCAGCGAGCCTCGGTGATATCGCACCATCGTCGCCATTATCGCGATTTCGTCGCCGGTGAAGCCGGGCATCTCGGAGTTCTTTATCAGGTACAAACCGTGGCGGTGATGGTTGTTATGAGCAATGTGATATCCGATGTCGTGAAGAATCGCCGCGTACTGCAGCAGCTTTCGGTATTGTCCGTTCATCTGGTGGAGTTCTATGGTGTCATCGAATATACGGGTCGCCAGCCGTACGACGTGATGCGAGTGAGCTACGTCGTAGTCATAGCGCCGCGCGACTGACAACACTGATCGGGCGCGGACATCGAGCGTAGAATCATCAGTTACCGTACCCGACAAAACATCTTGCTCGCGCGAAATCGTGAGGGTCGGCGAGCGCGGAGTCTTTGGGACAATGTGCGCCTCACTCCTCCGACGCAGATAGTTCAAGATTACTCCCTCTCTCAGCGACCAGTCGCAACTGGTTATCTCGGTCGCGCCCAGGTCGGAAAGAATGAACTGCAGCAGCAGCCCGCCTGCGACTATGATATCGGCGCGGCCCTTCTCGATTCCGGGAATGCGACGTCGTTCCCGAAGAGTCATACGGCCCAGCTTGCGATTCAACCATTCGATCTGATCGAGCGACACTGTCTGGCTGAATGCCTCATAGTCGGAGATGTCGTCACTTCCGTAGGGCTCATCCGCCCGAACCGCCGCGTTCACCATATTGAGCACGGTGCCCGACGACCCGATCACGAAGTCATAGCCCGCGGTCTTGATCTGCGAGGCCGTCCGTGTGAAGTCGGATCGTATGTTCGCCACCAGGCGATTTCGTTGCGCCATAGAGAGGGGATCGGTGGTGACGAATTTCTCCGTAAGCCTTACCGCGCCGAGGCGCAAAGACAACATCAACTCCGGCTCACCCCCGGCGGTTATGATGAATTCCGTGGAGCCCCCGCCTATGTCGATAATAAGCGCCCGCCGGTCATTGAAGTCGGTGACTTCAGAGACGGCCATCGCAATCAACCGCGCTTCTTCGATTCCGGGCAAAACTTGAACGTCCAGGCCGACTTCATCGCGGACCCGCTCAGTGAACTCATCAGAATTGCGCGATTCGCGAACCGCCGAGGTTGCGGTAGTTATTATTGGGTCGGCGCCGTTGTGCTCCGCCATCTTCTTGAATCGCCGAAGCGTGGTTAATGCCCGTTCTATAGTCTTTTTGGAAAGCCGATGCTCACGGAGAGTACCAGCTCCAAGCCGGACCATCTCCTTTTCACGATCAATGATTTCAGGGTGCTGGCCCCTAACGGCGCGCACTATTACTAAATGGATTGAGTTTGAGCCGATGTCTATAGCCGCTAGCTTCATATGGTGTTTAGTCTGTTGATTGATTGAGCCAATCGGACTGTGAGTGCTACCGAGTTGGTCTGAGCTCCATCTTATTTTTCCGCAAGCTTTGCATTAACCGCTCTGATGCTGTAGTCCAGCCAACCTCTCTCATTGGTATTCTTGCAGCGGCTGCGAAGTATCTCAAGCGCCTTTAGCCGGGCTTCAAGCGACTTCCGGTGGCCGGGGTCCGATGCAAGCGAAATATCGGTGAGGTGCAACGCGGCGATCGCGTCGCCGGCCTGTGCTCGCGCACTTGCGAGGGCCGCGACCGCGTCCGGTCCGCCTGCAAGCTTGACAACATCGGGGTACACGGATGAGACCGGCGTCTCGTACATAGTCACCGGATTGAGGTCGAACCAACCAACATAGCCTTCGTAGATGCCTCGTATAGACCAGGTCAGTTTGCCGTAGCTCTCGCCGACGTCGAGCGACGGCGGCAACTTTATTTCTTTCATCAGCGCGTAAACATCTTTGCCGGCGTTCATTCCTTTGACCACTTCGTCGTGAACGTACTGGATCGCATCGCGACATCTTGTAAGCCGCCGGGTGATCTCTTCGCTCCCACGGATCGGAAGCCCGTGACTCGGGAGCACGACCTCAGGCTTCAGCGCCAGGATCGCATTGAGCGAGTTGATGTAGTCGAGCGCCCAGCGCGGCTCGGTCCCACGCAGGGTATAAATGTTCGGGAAAGACTCGTAGTAAACATCGCCGGTGAAGACCGTCTTGTACTTTGGTACCCAAACAAAAAGATGGTCGTAAGTTTCGCTTGGCGCGCGGTATATTTCGAACTTCACGCCGCCAAGCGCGAACTCATACCTGTCGTCGAACAGAATCGTTGGTTCGATCTTGGCCCCGTAGTTGCCCGCCCACGCCCCACGGGCCGCTGGGTTTGTATTCAGCGCGAACTGGGCTGCATTGCGCGTCGCGTAAAACCCTCCGAGACGGGTCTGATAGTGCAGGAACTCGACGTGATTTTTCTGAGCGATAATCTGCGTGCCGGGTTCTTTCCACAATTGTAGGCCGCCGGTATGGTCGCCGTGACCATGGGTGAGGATGATGTATTTTATTGGGCTCTTGTTCTCGGCGGTCAATAATTCGTGGTGCCTTCGGGCGTGAATCGCGCTTGAGGTATCGATGATCACTCCGCCTTCGTTTGTTGTGACCATGAAAGTGTTGCCAAAGCCCTGGACCAGATTGATGGCTTCGTTGACCTTGATCACCTTGTCGCCGACCCGTGTGAGGTCGGCGGGATTCTGGGCCATTCCTTGCTGACCGCGAGCGACATAGGGGTTGCTGGCGGCGACTAGAATCAGCAGAACAAACCAACCGCGTTGCGAATAGAGCCTAATCATGTTGCTCCTGGGGTGTTGCTGAATCGACAACTATGAATCGAATATGACTGTTTTATCGCAGGGGAAAGGTGATGTCAAACTCGTCGATGGACGTTTTCTCAGTCCATCGACGACTGCTCCCGAGGCGTGGCGTGCCCACCAGCCGAACCGAAAGGAGTGAGCGCGGGTCGCACGTTCATTTATTTATCGCGGGCGTCGAGGGCTGTGCCTTCTAATCCTAAATGCGCCGCCGCCAGGGCCAGTTTGCTTGCGACGTCGCACGAAGCGGGCCAGTTCTTTTTGGGTTGGTTTTATTGCCTGCGTCGGGAATGCTCAGGTTTAGGGATTCGGGCGTCAATCCGGCGGAGCTCTTAGCACAAACCACAAAGGTCAATTGGACTCTGGTTCGTCGAGGTGAAAGAGATCGTGCACGATCCTGACCGCTCGCTCGGCATCTCGGTCGCTGATTGCGCAACTTATTCTAATCTCGGATGTCGAGATCATTTTGATATTGATGTCGGCCTGGCCCAGCGCCGAAAACATTCGCGCTGCTACGTCCGGTTGGTCCATAAGCCCGGCGCCGACTATGCTCACCTTCGCGACGTCTTCATCCGCAAGCACGCCCTCGGCTCCGGTTCGCGACGCGGCCTCTTTGAGCGCCTGGTGGGCAGTGACGAGGTCGCCGCGCTTGACGGTAAAAGTGATATCGTTGACCGAGCCGCCTTCGTGAAACGCCTGGATGATCATATCCACGCTTACGCGGCGCTCGGCTAGCGCCCCGAAGATTTCGCCGGCCACTCCGGGCCGGTCAGGGACCTTCAGGATCGCCAGCCGCGCCTGGTCTCGATCGACCGTCACCCCGCTCACTGGCCGGTAGATTTCCATCTCGTCAGCTCCTTTGAGAATCGTTCCTTCGTGCGTCGGATCGAAGGTGTTTCTCACTCTCACCGGAATCCCGTGTTTTCGGGCGAGCTCGACCGCGCGAGGGTGAAGCACTTGCGCGCCGACTCGAGCCATCTCGAGCATCTCCTCATACGAGATTTCCTTTAGCAGTTGCGCGGTTGGCACGATGTTCGGGTCAGCGGTGTATACCCCGCTCACGTCGGTGAAGATGTCGCAGGCCGATGCGTGAAGCGCGGCCGCAAGCGCAACCGCAGTAGTGTCGGAACCCCCGCGCCCGAGCGTCGTGGTATCGCCTTCGCGAGTCTTGCCCTGAAACCCGGCCGCCACAACGATCAATCCATCGTCGAGATGACGGCGTACTCGCTCGGTGTTGATGTCCACAATTCTCGCGGCCGCGTGAATACTCTCGGTTGTGATGCCCAGCTGGGCTCCGGTCAGCGACACAGCTCGCGCACCCACATCATTGAGCGCCATCGCGACCAACGCGGCAGATATCTGTTCTCCAGTTGAGAGGAGCGCATCCAGCTCGCGACGATTGGGTGCCTTGCCCGCCTGATGAGCGAGCTTGACCAAGTAATCAGTTGTGTCCCCCATCGCTGAGACGACGGCGACAACTGAGTCGGTTGAGGCCGCGCTTGCTATGATGCTCGCAACGTTCTTTATGCGTGCAAGAGACTTGACTGACGTTCCGCCGAACTTTTGAACGATCATAAAAAAAGGTCCGGGTTTCTGGTTAGGGTCCGGGTTTGTGGTTTCTGGTTCCGAACCTCGAACCAGAGATCAGAAACCAGAAACCAGAGACAAGAAACAGAAACCACGCACCCAGAAACTAACTTCCAAACACTCGCAAGACCACTCCCACTTGTTTAGTCGAGGGCTGCGCTTCGATTTCCTCGATCGCTCGGGCAACGTTGCGCTCGCTCGCTCGATGCGTAAGCAATATGATCGTTGCCGGGCCTTCCTTTGGCACTCCCCGTTGTAACAAGCTGTGCAGGCTGACTTGATGCCCGCCTAGCGCGTGTCCAATATTGCCGATTACTCCGGGTGTGTCATCCGTTTCCAGCCGAATATAAAACGCGCTCTCGCTGTCCTCAATCGAGCACAGCGGAACCTCTTCCGGATCGATGGCCGGTTGAAAGTATGGCGCGAAATCCGGAAGTCTCAGCGCGCTCGCCAGGTTGATCAGGTCTCCGACAACCGCGCTTGCCGTCGGCATCTGACCTGCGCCCGGTCCAACCAGCATAACTTCACCGACCGCGCTCCCACCTATGAAGATCGCGTTACTGGCCCCTTCAACCGAGGCTAGTAGATGATGAAGCGGAACCAGCATCGGATGTGCGCGGACATCGAGACAACCGTCGCCGCGGCGCGCGAGGCCGATCATCTTGATGCGATAACCGAACTCCCCGGCCATCGCTATATCGAGATCGCTGATTCGAGTGATACCCTGACGATGAACCAGACTCGCGTCCACGAACCGGCCGAATGCGAGCGACGCCAGGATGGTGATCTTGAAGGCTACGTCGAATCCATCGACATCATTTGTTGGATCGGCCTCGGCGAATCCAAGTTGTTGTGCGCCCGCAAGCGCCTCATCGAAGCTTTGGCCTCGGTCTTCCATTGCGGTGAGGATGTAGTTGGTGGTCCCGTTCAGGATCCCTGCGACGCTCGATATCTCATTCGCTTGCAGGCCGCGCTGTATTGTCGAAATTAGGGGGATGCCCCCACCGACTGCGGCTTCAAACAACACGGTCACGTTGTTCCGGTGAGCGAGCTGGAATATCTCCGATCCGTGCCTGGCGATCATTTCCTTATTGGCGGTGACTATGTGCTTGCCGTTGTTGATGGCGCTCTTGATCGAATCGAAAATGTGCTCGATGCCGCCAGCTACTTCTACAACTATCTCTACTTCGGGATCGTTGACCACTTCGTTCGGCTGCTCGGTGATCCTTATCGACGACAGATCGACGTCGCGTTGCTTTGTTTTGTCGCGCACTGCCACCCATTTGACTCTAAACCGAGGGTCACTTGAGAGGAGCTTAACAACCCCCGTTCCTACTGTTCCTAACCCGAGTATTCCTATGGTTATCCTGGCCATTTGGTTTTTGGCTCCGCGATGCCAGAGTATCCGACATCACGACGCGGGCACGCAACCGGCCCTTTTGACTTCGCTACAGGGCGCGCCTAGAATGAGTTTTCGCGCCGACCGGACAAACAATGCGAATCAGCAGGGTGTACACAAAGACTGGCGATCAAGGGCAGACGTCTCTTGTAGGCGGGGCGCGTGTGAGCAAGGCCAGCTTGAGAGTCGATGCCTATGGAGACGTCGATGAGTTGAACTGTGTGATTGGGTTGGCGCGAGCTCGGATGCAGGCCGATGGGATCGACGAAGCGCTCGGTTTGATTCAGAACGATCTGTTCACACTGGGTGGCGACCTGGCCAGTCCTTCGGACCTTGAGGTCCCTGAAATCGCCGAGTATTTCACCAAGTGACTCGAAGAATTGGCCGACCGCGTTCTCGAGGAATTAGAGCCGCTCAAGGAGTTCATTCTGCCTGGAGGTTCCGAGGCGGGTGCGGTTCTGCACCTCGCTCGCACGGTAGCCAGGCGCGCCGAGCGGCGCGCGGTCGCGCTATCCGAGACCGAGCAATTGAATCCTGAAGCTGTGGTTTACCTGAACCGACTTTCCGATCTCTTGTTCATCCTCGCGCGGCTGGTAAATCATCGTGCGGGTGTTCGGGAGAAGATGACCGATTTCAGCACGAGGGGAAAATAGTGGTTGGATCAGGGGTTGGTCAAGCCTCGACGCCCCCGGCCGATCCCCGATCTCCTGAGTTATGACCTGGTTCAAGAAAAAAGACAGGCCAAAGCGGCCTGACGAGAACGAGGAACGAACAGTTCGAACAGAAGGGCTTTTCGTGAAATGTCCGGGCTGCGAGGAAATGCTCCTCAAACGCGAGTTCGAGGAGAATCTAAATGTCTGCCCGCGTTGCGGTCATCACCGCAGAATCAGCGCCGCTGAGCGATTGGCTATGACTCTGGACGACGGCCAGTGGGATGAGCTGGACGCCGGGTTGGCCTCGACCGACCCGTTGAATTTCGTCGACACCAAGGGCTACCGACTGCGGCTTCGAGATATGCAAAAGAACACCAGTCTGTTCGATGCGCTAATAACCGGGCAGGGGAAAGTCGGCGGCCGCCCTGCGATCGTTTGCGCGATGGAGCTGGCGTTTATCGGCGGATCAATGGGCACGGTGGTTGGTGAAAAGATCACACGCGCGATTGAGCTCGCAATCGAGACCGGCTCGGCGCTGGTTGTGTTCTCGGCCTCCGGCGGCGCGCGCATGCAGGAAGGCGCGATCTCGCTGATGCAAATGGCTAAGATTTCGTCAGCGCTCGCGCGACTGGATGCGTCAGGACTTCCATTTATTTCCGTGCTCACCGATCCGACAACTGGCGGAGTTACTGCGAGTTTCGCGATGCTGGGTGACCTGAACATCGCGGAGCCGGGAGCGCAGATCGGTTTCGCCGGGCCGCGAGTGATCGAGCAGACCATAAGGCAAAAACTACCGGAAGGGTTTCAGCGCGCAGAGTTCTTACTCGAACACGGTATGCTCGATGCCGTCGTAGAGAGAAAGGACTTGAGGGATTTCATTCTGCATTCTCTCGAGTTCATGAGTCAAAATGGCAAGCCGAAACCGCGGGACTGATCATAGAACTATTCGGGCGTTCCTGGTTCACGACTCTCTTCGCTCCCGGAATGTTGTTGCTGGCGAGAGGTGCGTCAACAGAGGGACGCCCGTAACCTTGTAGGTGAGCCGGCAGCACTGGCCCCGAGCTATCGAGATGGATTTCGCAGCGTCACTGAGGTACTTGTACTCGCTGGGGCACGAGGTGCTTGCAGCGAAATTCGGGCTCGAGAGCATAAGCCTTTTGCTCGAAAAACTCGGGCACCCGGACCGCTCATACAAGTCGGTCATCGTCGCCGGGACCAACGGCAAGGGATCAGTGGCAGCGATGATCGATTCGGTCGCCCGAGCCGCCGGTGTTTCATCGTCGTTGTTCACATCACCTCACCTGGTTCGCATTCAAGAGCGCATTCGGTTCCGGGGGCGCGAAATTGCCGAATCGGATTTTGCAAGGCTCGCTTCGA
>CAZOOE010000214.1:4471-10399 GCA_964581275.1 uncultured Clostridia bacterium | reverse complement strand
TGAGGGCAGCCGCACACCAATCAACTTAGCTGCGAAGTCTTCAACGCTTCGAGTGAGAATCGAACCCGGCGATCTCAGGTTTAAGGAGTTCAAGCATCGATCTGGCATCCTGTTCATTTTTGTAGTCGATGCAAGCGGAAGCATGGCGCTCAACCGAATGGCGCAGGCGAAGGGGGCTCTCAATCGATTGCTCCACCAAGCGTATCTTCATCGCGATAAGGTCGCGCTGATTAGCTTTCGGGGAGAAGATGCCGACGCGCTGCTCGCCCCGACTCGTAGCGTTGAGCTTGCAAAGCGACTGGCCGACGGGATGCCGGTTGGCGGAGGAACGCCAGTCGCCGCCGGAATCGTGAGGGCGATCGAAGTCGCGCGACTCGCCCGTCTTCGAGGAATGTCGCAAGCTATGCTTGTGTTGTTTACGGACGGGAGAGCAAATGTCGGTCTCGGCGAGCGGCGCATGAGCCCGCCGGCCGCGTCGATCGGTGACGAGCTGAGGCGACTCGGCGCACTGCTGGAAACGGAAGAGATCAGATCGGTTGTAGTGGATACGAAATCAAGGTTCGTCTCGAGCGGCGAGGCCGAAGCGCTGGCGCGGATCCTTGGGGCGCGTTACTTCTACCTTCCGGGCTCGGGAGCGAGAGGCGTCTATGATGCGATCGCATCTGCCGCAGAACGACGGCTACAAACTGATGACTGAGAAGCTGAACAACCAAGAATGCGACCGGCGCGTGCTTGAGCTCTACGAGAAGGTTCTCGAGATCGAACAGCGGTTGATACCCACGGGCTTGCACGTCTTTGGGCGCGCGTCGGATCAGGCGGAGATCGCTGACTTGTTGAGGATGGTAGCGTCGTTCGATAGGCCGGAGCTTGGGATTCGCGCGCTGCCCGATCTAGTGGCCGCAGGCCTCGGCCTTCCCCCGTACGCGATATTACTTAAAGAGTGCTCGAGCTCTGAGCAAAGGCTGGGTGAACGCGAACAGGTTGAACTCATCGTACAAAAAGCCATCGCGCTGTTTGTGGATGACAAAGGCGCTGCGGGAAGGGAAGCGGCACTCGACTTCTTGTCACGGTCTGCTTCGATTAACAGAGAGCAGTCGGTAAACTTGTGGGCGCTGCTCTCCAGCATCCGGGATCAGCTTGTCACCAATCACGAACTAGAAGGCCTATCGCGCGCTCTGAGAGGCGAGTACGTAGAGCCCGGACCCGGCGCCGACATCATTCAGAATCCGAACATCCTCCCAACTGGCCGCAATACCCACGCGGTCAATCCATACTCGGTACCTTCGACAACCGCGGTTCGCCGGTCCGAGGCAGTTTCGTCCGCGCTGCTCGAGCGCCATCGCGAGGAAGCAGGCGGTTATCCGGAAACCATTGCGATGGTCTTGTGGGGAATCGATAACATCAAGACCGAAGGCGAGGCGGTGGCGCAAGTGCTCTCGTTGCTTGGTGTAACGCCCAGGCGCGACGCAATGAATCGAACCACCGAGGTTGATGTCATACCGCTCGATCGCCTGGGTCGTCCGCGGGTTGATATCGTTATGACCGTTTCGGGAATCTTCCGCGATCTGTTTGGAGCAACGATGACTCTGCTCGATACCGCCGTGCGCAAAGTCGCCGCCCTGGATGAACCTACCGATATGAACTTCGTGAAGCGGCATGTTGACCAACAGATGACTGAAACCGGCTGCTCATTCGACGAAGCTGTAGTGCGGGTGTTTTCCAACGCGGCAGGAAACTACGGGACGAACGTGAATTTTATGGTGCTTGAGAGTCAATGGGAGGACGGTCGCGAGCTCGGCGATCTGTTCGTCACGAGAAAGTGTTTTGCCTACGGGCGGGACTCACAGGGCAGAAGCTTCGATGGACGCGAGGCGAGAAAACTCTTGGAACATGCGCTCTCTCGAGTTGAGGTGACCTATCAGAACATTGATACAACCGAAGTAGGCATAACGGACGTGGATCATTATTTCGAATATCTCGGAGGCGTATCAAAGGCGGTAGAGAAGCAAACCGGTGCGCAGCCCCGGATTTATCTTTCCGACACGCTGTTACCCGGCGCGAAGGTCAGAACGCTCGAGGAAACCGTTCGGCTCGAGACGCGAACCAAGACGCTCAACCCAAAATGGTTCGAGGGAATGCTTCGTCACGGTTTCAGCGGAGTGGCTGAGATCGAACATCATGTGACAAACACGTTCGGTTGGTCAGCTACCGCTGACGCAGTGGACGATTGGGTCTACGACGAAGTGGCGGCGACATTTGTGCTCGATGAGGGTATGCTCGAACGCCTGTGCTCTCTGAACCCCCACTCAGCGCGGACGCTTGTTGGGCGGTTGCTCGAGGCTTCCGGTCGGGGATTCTGGTCAGCCGAGCTGTCAGTGCTCGCGCAGCTAAGAGACGTGTTTGCCACTCTTGAGGATAAGCTCGAGGGTGTGACCGGATAAAGCCAGAACGGCAAAAGACAGTTGCGTCCTAACAAACCATATCAGAGACCTTTATCATTCAAAATGATATGTCTCTGTCAGTTCGATCAGTCATTCCTACTGCCCGCCCGCCGCTAGCCGAGCCCGGACTACTCAATTTGCCAATCTTGTAACCTGCTGCGCTCGTGGCACTAATCTTGCGGTTGTTGTTTGCGAAGGACCCCCAAGCGTGCTCGGACATCACATTTCGGGCCACCTTCTCACATTTTTCTAACGAGACGCTTATTGAGCTCAGAGTTTCAAAAACCGGAGTCGTCGACGCGATTGCCGCTGCGAGGGGAAAGCGCAGCGCTAATCGAAGCGCTCGTCCCCTATCAACTGGATGACGGCGAAGAGGATCGACTCCTGGATGATCTAATACTACTGGCGGCTGAGGTCTGTTCGGCGCCGGTCGCGGTTTTGAGCGTCGTCCGCTCCGATAGGGTTCAGCAGATTTCCCGGGTTGCGTTGTCGTCGGGCGAGATTGCCGGCGAAGACGCTCTCATCGCGCGAGCGATCCTCGAAGGGGAATTGTATGTAGTGCCGGATACGCTTCAAGATCGCAGATTCAGAGAAGAGATCCGGCCCAGCGATCGCGGATCGGCTCGCTTTTATGCCGGAGCACCGTTGTGGACACCGGAGGGATACAAGATCGGTGTTTTGTCGGTGATTGATGATAGGCCCCGGCAAATGAGCGAATCGCAAAAGCGCGCGCTCAAATCGGTGGCCAACGCGGTGGTGACCAGCTACGAGCTAAGGCGTAAGAGCGTCGAACTTGATCAGGCCAGAGTCGAACGGCAGAAGGCGTTTGAGTCGCTTACGGCAAGCGAGGAGCGCTGTGCGATGCTTCTGCGAGGGGCCAGTGACGGTCTATGGGATTGGGACCTTGAAACTAACCAGATGCACTTCTGCGCCCGTTGGAAGGCGATGCTCGGCTACAAGGAGAGCGAGTTGAACAGTCACCCCGATGAATGGTTCAACCGGGTTCACCCTGAAGACATTGAACGAGTGCAGTCTGAGATTATGTCGCATCTGCTCGGCGTATCGAATCAGTTTCAGAGCGAGCATCGAGTGCGACGAGAGGACGGGAGTTACCGCTGGATGCTGAGCCGCGGCCTCGCCGTTCTGGATTCCAATAGATACGTCTACCGCATGACTGGTTCGCTAACGGATGTGACCGACCAGAAGCAAGCTGAGAAGCAGTTGTTGCATAATGCGTTTCACGATGCGTTGACCGGCTTGCCCAATCGCGCGTTGTTTATGGATCGACTGAAGCACGCGCTCTCCGAAGTGAAGAAAGGCGAGGGATATTCGTTTGGCGTGTTGTTTCTGGATCTTGACCGCTTCAAGGTCGTTAACGATAGCCTGGGGCATCAGATTGGAGATCAATTGTTGGTCGCGACCGCACGCAGGCTCGAGGGCTGTCTCCGGCCCGGTGACATCGTTGCGCGACTGGGAGGCGACGAGTTTGCGATTATTCTCGACCACGTCAGACACGTGAACGACGCGATCCAGGCGGCCGAACGAATACGCGAGCGTCTATCCGCGCCGTTCAACCTTAGCGATCACGAAGTATTCATTTCGGCAAGCATCGGAATCGCGCTCAACCAGACAGGATCAGACGAACCCGACGAGATTATGCGCAACGCCGACACGGCCATGTATCGCGCAAAGGACCAGGGCCGCGGCTCCTTCGAGCTGTTCAATAAGAGCATGCACGCCCGCAATGCGGCGCTCTCACAGCTAGAGACCGGCCTACGTGGCGCGCTGGCGCACGACGAGTTCCGTGTACACTATCAGCCGATAATATCTTTGGAGACGTGGCGGATCAGCGGCTTCGAAGCGCTGCTGAGATGGGACCATCCCGAGCACGGATACATCTCGCCGTTGAAGTTCATTCCAGTCGCCGAAGAATCGGGGCTCATCATCCAAATTGGACAATGGGTGCTTCGAGAAGCCTGTCAGCAACTGCGCATATGGCAAGAGCAATTCCCGTCAGATCCGCCGCTGAGCGTCAGCGTCAATCTTTCGGGCAAACAGTTCTCGCAGCCCGACTTGATCGACTGTATCTCACAGATTTTGAGAGAGACCGGTCTCGCTGCGAGCAGCCTGAAGATCGAAATCACTGAGAGCGCGATCATTGAAAACATCGACGCGGCGGCCCTGATGCTGAAACGGATCAAGGCGCTGGGCATTCGAGTGTGTCTGGACGACTTTGGTACGGGCTATTCCTCGCTGAGTTACCTGCACCGCTTCCCAATCGATACATTGAAGATCGATCGCTCGTTTGTATCGAGGATCAACCTTCCAAAGAACGTTGAGATAGTAAAGACGATTTTGACCCTCGCTGGGAACCTGGGAATGGACGTGGTGGCGGAGGGTGTGGAAACTCGTGAGCAAGTGCTTCAGTTGACCGGGTTGAATTGCGAATACGTCCAGGGCTACTTACTTTCGAAGCCGATCGACGGCCGCGCCATGAGGGATCTGATAAGCGAGATCTATCACAAGGGTCTCGGGCAACAGCACGCTGGAGCGGTGTAAGGGGAACTGAGGATCGAGGATGGAGGATCGAGGATCGAGGATGGAGGATCGAGGATCGAGGATGGAGGATCGGGGATGGATTATTGAAAAGAGAGATTTGAATTTGAAATTGAAAATTGAAGAGTTAGGTCGCCCGGCGCAAGTGGAGACTAGGTAGCCCAGAAGCAACGACGTTGCGCGTTCTTCAATCGGCAAATTTCAAATTTCAAATTTTCAATTTTCAATCTGCAAATTTCAATCTGCCATTTGCAATTTTCAGTAAATTCAATCGGCAATTTCAAATTTCAAATTTCAAATTTTCAATCTTCAATCTGCAAATTTCAACTGCCATTTGCAATTTTCAGTAAATTCAATCGGCAATTTCAAATTTCAAATTTTTCAATTTTCAGTTCGCAATTTTCAATTTTCAGTCTACAATTTTCAATCTGCCATTTGCAATTTCAATAAATTCAATCTGCAATTTCAAATTTGCAATTTTCAATCTGCAATCTTCAATTTTCAATTCCCCGCTTAGCGCAACACGTCGCCTCCCCAACCGTGAACGTCCAGCGGGTTGCGGTCCTGGTGAACTCTCCGACAGCGGTTGTAAATCCGAACGCCACGGTGGGACGAATCGCGTATACCGGCTCGTCGAATCCCTCCATATTCCAGTCGTACTTGGGACCGTAAGCCGCGGCGAAGCGTCGGTTCAACTCCGAACCGACGACCACCTCGGCGACGCCTTCTACGATGATTTGATCCTGGTCCAATTCGCAAGAGATCACGCATCTTGGGTCTTCGGCAAGATTGCGCGCTTTTCGCGATTGGTTTCCCGTGCTGAAGCAGAACGTATCGTCGAGCCACACTCCCCACACAGGCATACCGTTCGGCTCTCCATCCGTCCGGTTTTTTGCACATTCAGGAAATTCACAAATATGCCCTGGGCGGT
>CAZOOE010000214.1:634-4461 GCA_964581275.1 uncultured Clostridia bacterium | reverse complement strand
AAAAAAACCCTTTTCGTGGCCAACCGCCCCAACCAGGGTGTCACTGGGTCGGGCCCTTCCGCCGCGTTTTTTGAAACCCAGCAGGGGGGCCCTTGGGTCGGTGTTCCTGTTGCCCAGCTCCAGGGGGGCAGACCTTTGCCTTCGTTCGCATCAGCGATTCCGTAGCCCGGCATGTGCGGCCGGCTCGCCTTTGGTTGTGTCATTGCTGTACTCCGCCGAACTAACCGGCGAGGACCCGGCTCCGGAGTGGAATTCTGCTGAGATCCTTCTCCGCGCCGCGTAACCTTCGGCTATTCCTCCGTTCTTATCCAAACGTCTCTGCTACAACAGGCTCATCGGCTTCGGACTATTCGGATCGCTGTAGTCGTAGAAGCCGCGGCCGCTCTTTCTTCCATACAGGCCGGCCATCACCATCCGCTTCAGCAACGGTGGCGGAGCGAACCGCTTCTCCTTGAACTCGTCGAACATAATATTGGCGATGTAAAACGTCGTGTCGAGTCCCACGAAATCGCCAAGCGTCAACGGTCCCATCGGATAGCCGCATCCAAGCTTCATTGCGTTGTCGATATCCACTATCGACGCGACGCCCTCCTCGAGCGCGCGAATCGAATCGAGCATGTAAGGCACAAGCAGGCGGTTTACGATAAACCCCGTCCGATCAGAAGTCTGTACCGGGACCTTGCCGATCTCCCGACCGAATTCGGTTGCGGCGCCGAAGACTTCGGGGTCGGTCAAGATGGTGCGGACGACTTCAACCAGCTTCATGACCGGAACCGGATTGAAAAAATGCATCCCGATGAAGCGGCGTTGCCGCTCGGCACTGGTCGCGGTCATCATCTGCGTTATCGACAGACTTGACGTGTTCGAGGCAAAGATCGTTTCAGCCGCGCAGATCTTGTCGAGGTGTGAGTAAGTCCTGTTCTTCTCATCGATGTTTTCTATGATTGCTTCGATGACGATCTGTGCGCCGGCTGCCTCTTCTAACCGGGTCGCTCCGTGCAGCCGCGCAATTGTCGCGTCGCGACCCTCGGCGCTTATCGTTCCTTTCTCGACCATCTTGCCGAGTTGCGCCGCTATGCTGCCGAGTCCTTTGTTCAAGAATTGTTCTGAGACTTCGATGACCGTGACCTCGCGCCTTGCCTGAGCGCACACCTGAGCGATGCCTGCTCCCATCAACCCGCATCCCAGCACCGCGACTCTATCAATTGTCATTAGGAATTGCCTCCGTATCAATTAGTGAGGACTGCGTGATTCGTCCGATCCAAGAGAGGTAGGTTATTACGTCGATTGGGATAGTTCAACCAGTTGGGTGCAACCGCGTAAGCTCGGGCTACGGCAAGACGTTCTTCACCGCCGATGATCAGAAGCATGGGCGCGAACCGCTGTGGGATTGCGTAGAAGAAAAGAAGTACCTTGCGACGCTCGACTACGTGGACAGTCGAAGATCGGGATTCTTGGGGGAGCTACGGCGGGTAAATGGTGCTTGCGGCGCTCGCGGACCGTGAGAATCTGAAGGCGATCTCACCGCTATTCCACGCGGACAAGATCACCAAGCCGTTGATGGTGCTCCAGGGTAAGAACGATCCTCGCGTGATCAAACCCGAGTCTGATGAGGTGGTCGACGCGGTTAAGAAAAAGGGCGGTGTGGTGGAATATGTGGTCTTCGACGATGAGGGTCACGGTTTCACAAAGAAGGCAAACGAGCACTCAGCGCTCAGCTTCTCAGCACTCAGCACTCCAGCACTCAGCACTCAGCACTCAGCACTCAGCACTCAGCTTCTCAGCACTCAGCACTCAGCACTCAGCACTCAGCACTCAGCACCTAGGCCCCTCACCAACTTATTCGTTAGCGCGATCGACCCCCTTGCTCTGCGTCGCCACCAAGATTAAGCTCTTTGGTGTTATGGGAACGGTGTTTTGCGACAACTGCGGCACAGACGTTGACGAGAACGCCAAGTTTTGCCGGGCCTGCGGAAGGGCGACCCCTCTTTCGGAAGCGGCTACAAAAAGGTTTGATGAACAGCCTGAAACCGTGAACCCGACCCGTCCCGTTGGACCCTCTCCGACGACTCCGGCTTACATGGCTCCGTTCGAACTGGCCCCGGCACCTCAAACTAACGACCTCAGACAAAAGACACAGAGGCGCAACTTGATTATCCTCGCCGCCATGCTGGCGATGATGATACTGGCGCTTGGAGGCTTGTTGGTCTTCTTGAATTTCGGCGTTGGCACACCTGCAGGGGTGCCTCAGGACACGGGAGGAATCACACCGCCGCCGCCGCCCCCGCCACCGCTCGTCCCGCCCGCGCCCCCGGCGATTGAGACCCAGTCGACAATAGACCCTACGCTGATTTACCCCGGGGCACGCCAGACACTGTCGATCAATAAGGAAGGTAAGAGCGTGCTGCAGTTGGAGTGCGACGCTCCGGTCCGGACAGTCGCCGAGTGGTATCGGGCAAGACTAAAAGTCACAAAGACGATCTCTATAGTCGGCCAGACCATTTTAAAGGCCGGTGACATCGGCGTCGTGATAATGGGCGGTGAAGCGGGAGCCCAGATAATTATCACACGCGGCGATGGTGAGAATTAGGTACATGGCCCCCTTCGATCGAAATCCAATCCTATGTCCAGAGCCGGCGCCGAATGAGTAAGCGCCCCAACCGAGATCACATCGACTCCGGTCGCCGCAATTTCCGAGATCGTCCCCAAAGTCACCCCGCCTGAAGCCTCGATGATAGCTCGGCCATCGATAATTACCACCGCTCTCTTCAGGTCGTCGGTCGACATGTTGTCCAACAAGATGATGTCCGCGCCAGCTTCGAGAGCCTGCGGAATCTGATCAAGCCGGTCTACTTCGATCTCAACCTTCAGCGTGTGAGGAAGCGACTGTCTTGCTTTTTCGGTCGCCTCGGTGACTGATAGCCCCAGCCCCTCAATCACAGCGAGGTGGTTGTCTTTTATCAACATTGCATCGCTCAAATCGCGGCGGTGATTGAAGCCACCGCCGGCGCGGACCGCATACTTTTCCAATGAACGCAACCCGGGAGTCGTCTTACGTGTGTCGACAATGCGAGCACGAGTACCTCGCACCGCCTCGACGTACTGAGATGTCAGCGTCGCGATGCCGCTCAACCGCTGGAGGAAGTTGAGCGCAACACGTTCGCAGCGCAGCAGACTGCGAGCCGGACCGGCAGCCATTGCGATCTCCTCGCCGCGAACAACCGCGGCCCCGTCTGCGATCAGAGCAGAGAATTGTGCTTGCGAGTCCGCCGCCTCAAACACTATCGCCGCAACATCCAATCCGGCGATCACGCCTTGGGTACGGGTTCGGAAAACCGCCCGCGCGACAGCGTCAGATGGAATAAACAGGTCGCTGGTGATATCGCCTCGGCCCAGGTCTTCTTCCAGAGCCAGTTCGACCAGTCGGCGCAGACCGCTTTCGCTAATATAGTCCGAGACTCTAAGAGGAGCCTTGCTCACCCGACCTCCTTGGCGTACCGCGCGGCCGCAGCTTTTGAGAGCACAACGTGTCGTCGCCATTGCGGATCGGCCTCAGGAAAGTCACTGCGACACTGTCCCCCACGACTCTCACGTCGCGCGAGTGCGGCGGTCGCCATCAACCTGCCGATCAATAACATGTTCTTCAACTCATGCTCAGCGGGAGTGCGCGGTTCGGGCAGTGCGGATTGCCAGGCCGCCAGTTGATTTCGCGCGGTATTCAGACCCGTTTCGTTACGCACCAGGCCGACTTGATCCCACATCAGCGTCTGCAGCAGTGCCCGAGATGGTTCCCCAGCCCCGTCTTTATTCCCACTGGCAGTGCCGGC
>CAZOOE010000214.1:0-624 GCA_964581275.1 uncultured Clostridia bacterium | reverse complement strand
GGCCTCGGTGAGGCGAACCGCATTCGCATCAATTTGCACATCCTCGGGCGCTGCGGCGCGGATCGTTCGCTCGAGAATGCGGGCGCCAAACACCAGACCTTCCAGCAGCGAATTGCTTGCCAACCGGTTCGCTCCATGGACTCCAGTACACGCAACTTCGCCGCACGCATACAGACCGGGCACATTTGTTTCGCCCCAGAGATTGGTTCGCACACCGCCCATCAAGTAGTGGGCAGCCGGCGCAACCGGAATCGGATCAATGGTCATATCTAGCCCGGCTTTGTTGCAGAAAGCGTCTATGGTTGGGAAACGCCTTCTGACCAACTCGCTAGATAGATGGTTCAGATCGAGGAAGACGTGGGTCGTGCCGCCGGTCAGCATTTGGGCACATATGGCACGGGACACAACATCTCGCGGCGCGAGCTCGGCTTGCGAGTGAACGCGGAGCATGAACCTCTCGCCGTCGGCGTTTCGGAGATAAGCGCCCTCGCCCCGCACCGCTTCGGAGATCAGGAAGGCGGGAAAACCCGGCAGGGCCAACGCTGTAGGATGAAATTGATAGAACTCGATATCAGCCAGCTCCGCACCCGCACGGTAGGCCACCGATAACCCATCGCCGGGTGC
>CAZOOE010000213.1:0-10418 GCA_964581275.1 uncultured Clostridia bacterium | reverse complement strand
TGTCGCCGACGAAGCCGCCTGCGGTGCCAACGAGGAAGGCCTCCTCGAACGTAAAAAGCCCGGCTCGCGCCAGCACCCCCGAAAACAGCAGCGTCAGATCGCCTTCGATCATTGTCCCAAAAAACACCGCCCACAACCCGTATCTTTGCAGCAGCTCGTACATTCTGGTTCCTGGTTTGTAGTTGCCGGTTTGCCCGTTTCTGGTGGCGACAAGAACCACAACCTGAGCCAGAAACTAGAAACTACGGGTCAACTTAGGTCGGAGGATTCTAGCGCACTTTCCTAAAATTGACATCCCGTTCACGCCTTTGCTATCCTCAGTAACTAAGCTTGATAACGGTCCACAGCGGCGTGGGTGACCCCTCTATGACGACTAGCGAATCAGTCTTTATCGGCCTCGACCTCGGCGGGACCGCCCTCAAGGGAGCGCTCATCACCCGAGCGGGAGAGATTATCCAGGAAACCCGATTTGAGGCTGAACAAAACGGCCCCGATGCATTGTTCGGTCAGGTAGTCCAGGCAGCGCTCAGCCTACGTGACAACAATAATGCGGGTGGGGGAGTTGGGGGAATTGGCGTCGGGATACCAGGCCTTGTGAATCGAAACACAAACCGCATCGAGGTGATGCCCAACCAGCCGGCGCTTTCTCAGATCGACATAACCACTGAGCTCTCGCGCGAGACTGGCCTCCCGGTGATACTGGATAACGATGCCAACGCCGCTGCTTACGGCGAACTCCAGGTCGGAGCCGCGCGCGGCCGGCGAGAGGTGTTTTTCGTGACCCTCGGGACCGGAATCGGGGCGGGCTTGATCATCAACGGGCAAATTTATCGCGGCGCAGCGGGGTTCGCGGGCGAGTTCGGACACATGACCATTGACCCCGAGGGGATCGAGTGCGTTTGCGGCAACATCGGTTGCCTCGAAACGATTGCATCTGGGCCTAACATCGTGCGCCGGACGCGCGAGAGGCTCTATCGCGACCGTACGTCATCGCTTTCAAGGCTTGCGATTCCGCGGGACCGCGAGTTCACCGCGGAAGACATCGCACACGCCGCGCGCGAAGGCGACGAGATGGCGCAGGTGATGATGGAGCGAACCGGGATGTTCTTTGGCATCGCTCTCGCCGCGGTGATCAACCTGCTCAACGTCGAGATGGTTGTCATGGGCGGAGGAGTTATGGAAGCTGGGGACTTGATACTCAAGCCCACGATAAAAGAGACCCGACGACGCGCGTTCCCGCCTTCGTTTAATAGCTGCGAGATCGTAATCGCCAAGCTCGGCGCCACCGCTGGGATGATCGGAGCAGCGCTGCTTGCGCGCGATCAAGCAAAGTAAGGGTATGAACCGGTCAGGCCATCTCTATTCTGCAAAAACCATGGCAATCGGCGCGCCTTCGTAATATGAGATGGTACAACCGACATAGCACCCCGCTGGGGTGCGCGGCTGCCTAGCGATCCGTTTCTATAAACATCACACCCCACGGAGCCCCACGCGTCTCGATTTGGCTCCGGCTGCGCGTCTGCTGCTATACTTACCGCTTAAGGTTTTAACTTCTCACGATATCTCAAATCCAAAGTGTGAGACGCCCGATTTAAAGCTGAAATAGAACTGATGGTAGACCGTCAACACATCCGAAACTTCTCCATAATCGCCCACATCGATCACGGCAAGAGCACGCTCGCCGATCGCCTGCTCGAAGTCACCGGTGCGCTCACGCAGCGCGAGATGTCCGAACAAGTGCTCGATGCGATGGACCTCGAACGCGAGCGTGGCATTACCATCAAGGCACACGCGGTCAGGCTCGACTACAAAGCGCGCGACGGTCAGTCGTACGTGCTCAACCTGATCGACACGCCTGGACACGTCGATTTTTCTTACGAAGTATCGCGCTCTCTCTCGGCCTGTGAAGGCGCCTTGCTGGTCGTGGACGCGTCCCAGGGGGTCGAAGCTCAAACGCTGGCGAATACCTATCTGGCGCTCGATCACAATCTGCATCTGATCCCGGTAATAAACAAGATCGACCTGCCGGGCGCCGAACCCGAACGCGTGCGCGAAGAGATCGAGCAGACAATTGGGCTCGATACCGCAAATGCGTTGATGATCTCAGCCAAGATGGGGACGGGAATCGACGAAGTCCTCGAAGCCGTGGTGCGCGAGGTCCCTCCTCCCGCCGGAGCCAGATCCGAGCCACTCAAAGCGTTGATCTTCGATTCGTGGTTTGACAGTTATCGCGGCGTGGTCGTTTTGATGCGAGTGATCGACGGCGTTATCCGGCCCGGAATGCGCGTTCGGCTGATGGACGCGGAGAAGGAATACGAAGTGGACGCGCTCGGCGTGCTCACGCCGAAGCCGGCGGTTATCGACGAGCTGGGCGCCGGGGAAGTAGGATTCTTCACCGCTCAAATCAAGACGGTGAGCGACGTCGAAATTGGCGACACCGTAACCGAAGCGGCGCGCCCAACGCTCACGCCGTTTCCGGGTTTCAAGCGCATCAAGCCGATGGTGTTCGCAGGTCTATATCCCATAGAGGCAAACAAGTACGAAGAGCTGCGCGACGCGTTGGACAAGCTGCGTTTAAACGATTCATCGTTCTTCTACGAGCCTGAGGCCTCAGCAGCCCTGGGGTTCGGTTATCGCTGCGGGTTTCTCGGTCTGTTGCACATGGAAATCGTACAGGAACGACTGGAGCGCGAGTTTGATCTCGAGCTGATCACCACCGCACCAACCGTGCGCTATCGAGTGACGACAACCGCCGGCGAAGTCACCGAGATCGACAGTCCTGCCAAGCTTCCAGACCCCGGCAGGATAGCAAGCATCGAAGAGCCGATCATCCGCGCGATGATAATGAGCAACGATGAGTACGTCGGGCCCCTGTTCGCGCTGCTTGAGGAGAAGCGCGGGACTCAGCTTGGATTCGAATATCTGACTCCGAAGCGAGTGCTGCTTACCTACGAGCTTCCGCTGGCCGAGATAATGCTCGATTTTTACGATCGCCTAAAATCGCTCTCTCGTGGATATGCGTCGTTCGACTATGAGTTGACCGGCTATCGGGAAGGCGATCTGGTCAAGCTGGACATGCTGGTCGCAAGCGAGCCGGTCGATGCGCTGTCGCTGATCATACACCGCGAGTTCGCTTACACCCGAGGACGTTCGCTGGTGGAAAAGATGCGCAAGTTGATCCCGCGCCAGCTCTTCGAGGTTCCGATACAAGCCGCAGTCGGCAACAAAGTAATCGCACGCGAAACGGTGAAGGCGCTTGGGAAAAACGTCATCGCCAAGTGCTACGGCGGCGACATCACGCGAAAACGCAAGCTGCTTGAAAAACAGAAAGAGGGCAAGAAACGAATGAAACGAGTAGGCAAAGTAGAGATTCCTCAGGAAGCGTTTCTTGCGGTCTTGAAAGTAGATGATTGATGTTGCGCGATCCACCAGGCAAGTTTGGGAGTGCGCCGCCGCTGTCACACACTCGTCCGACGCCAACCGGCGCAAAACCGTTAAAGGAAGCTGAAATTAACAAGGGACCCTGAGATCAGCATCATCAGCCCTCCAATGTAGTGTTCTTACCGTTCTAATCATGACTGCCTCCAAGAATCACGGATGAATCGCAGCCGCTGCGAGCTATTTCTACTCGCCTAGCTTGAAAACGAACGTGATGACTCCGGTCACTCGCACCGGAAGGCCGTTCAGAAGTGTGGGCTCGAATCGCCAACCACGGGCCGCATCAACCGCAGCCTTAACCAGCATCGGATGCCCGCTCACTGCTCGCGCCGACTCCACTCTGCCCTCCGGCGAAATGATCACTTCGACTGAGACCTCGCCGCCCAGTTTGATCTGCCGCGGCAGTTCGGGATATGGCGGAGTCCGGCGCTCAATTGCTTTACCTTGCAGCACCGTCGATGAGAGACGTACAGGCTTGTTATCGACGTTTGTCGGTGGCGGCGTCGATTTCGGCTTGGGTGGATCTGGCTTTGGTGGAGCCTCGATTGTTCGGTTTCCGTCTATTGACCCGATAGTGGGACCGGGCTGGGTGGGGCTGTCCGAAAAACCCGAGCCAGGTCCGGTATTCCACCGATCGTCAATTGGAGTTAGAGGCGGAGTCACCCTGGGCCCCATAAGCTTATCAAGCGTCAGGACATTATTGGGATCGGGGCGAGCCGCAGGCTGCCCCCGAGGCCCATCGTGTTTGGGCGGTTGAATGCCTGTGGCCGGAGGCAATCCTGCTACATGACATATAACGCCGCCGGTGTCAGCAAGCTTCGGATCAGACACAAGCACCGAAACAGCGAATGCCAGCGAGACGCACAATATGTAGAGCACCGACGTCCCAAGAAAAATCTTAGCCGTTGGGTGCTTGTGATGCGGGCGTGCAGACACTACTAGTTGATCAAACATGTTTTCTCCTTGCGGCATTGCGCTAGCTCACGATTCTGTCGTCGGGCTGACAATGCCGCCGCGCTCGTCGGGTTGTTAAAAGGCGCTCACAAAGAGGATGGGTTTAAAAGGCGCTCAACCGGCTGGTTCGTCTTTGCTACTTGGAAGGTAACGAGGTCCACAACTGTGAACCGAACAAACCAGCTCGACCGGTACAGACGAGTGACTACGGACTACCCGCTCACATCGACCTTTTCAACCAGCAGGATTATTCGAGTAGGGACAGGGTGGCCGGAAACCGTTGCTGGTTGAAACGTCCTATCGCGCAACGACCACCACAGCTGCTCGATCAAGTAGGGATCCTTCGGCGCATTGAGCACATCGACAAGTCTTCCCCGGCCGTCCGAATCGACCTCGACCAGCGCCGACATACCCTGGCTACCGGGCTTCTGGTAAGCGATGTGGCTGAAGCTGACCAACGCGCTGTTATCGAGCACTCTCGGCAATTGATAATAGTGCTCGCTGCCGCTCGAGGCCTGGCCCTGAGGAAGATTGTTGTAGCTGTGATACTCGCGATCTGAGCCGCTGATGATCGGTGCTATGGCTATCTGCTCGCTCTGAGGCCCACCCGACGGGATCGGTCTGAAACTCGAGAACAAAGAGGCAAATGACAACAGCGAAATCACCACCCCGGTTGCATATGCTACCGGTGTTGGGTTCAGCTTCAACAACCACACAACAACGCTCTCGGTCAGGCTGACTTCTTTCCTCGCTCGCCTGGTTGCCGCAGTCATGATGTAGCTGCGTAGCTCGCGAGGGACGGCCGGCTGATCGGTCCTTCTAAGAGCGAGGGAAACCTCTTCGATCTGGGTAAGATGCAACCGGCAACCGGCACAGGTCGCAAGGTGTTCCCGGTATTCGTCGGCCTCACTTTCGTGAAGCCGGCGGTCTATGTAAGCCGAAGCTGTCAGTTCAAACTTCTTGCATTCCATAAAAACTGTCCCGTGATTCGTGGACCTTTGCACGCATCACTTGTCATATTAAGTCCCTGACTCGGCGCCTCAGTTCTTCGCGTCCGCGTGCGATGCGCGACTTGACGGTTCCAATCGAGATGCCCAGCGTCTGTGCGATCTCCTCGTACGAAAGCTCTTCAATCTCGCGGAGTATCAGGGCGATCCGATACTCCTGCTTGATTTCGTCTAGCGCCCGCATTATGCAACGCTCGCGTTCGCTGGATATTGCCTGCGCTTCGGGTGAGCTGGCCCGGCCGGGAAGCAAGTTGCCGAGCGTATCGCCCTGTCCTCGCGTTATGTCCAGCGATATTGTCTCGTCGCGATGGCGGCGCCGCCACCAACGTTTCTGATTCATCGCCTGGTTTATCGCGATGCGATAAATCCAGGTTTTCAACCCCGCCTCGCCGCGAAAGCTGCCCAGTCCCCGGTAAACCTTCAGGAAGGTTTCCTGGGACGCGTCCCTGGCCTCCTCGGAGTCACCAAGCAACCGGTAGCACAGTGCAAAGACCGGGCGCTCAAAGTGCGCCACCAGTTCTTCGAATGCCACAAGCTCGCCTGAGCGCAATCTGGAGATCAACCTCGCCTCAGGGAGGTTCTCGATCGCCCTGGCATCGAGATCGAGCCCGGCGAGAGTCGTTTGCTCCAGTGCGGCCATGTCTCCGGCGGACATTGAGTGGCACTCCTTCGGTTAACAGCTGACCGGAGTGGACCACCGCCCGGCCTCATGAAGCCGAGCGCCGTATAGCTCCAAGCGGAACGGGCAGTGGCCCTTCAACACCTCACTTGTCGCTATCTTAGACACCCCGTCCGGTCAGAAAGTTCCGGCTTTTAAAACTTTAGCACAAAGCCTCCCGCCGGGCACCGGTAATCTTAGGGGGCATCTTCGGGCCGTCTTTCGCGTTTCTCTAGCGTTTCTTGACAGCTTGCGAGGCGGGCCGCTATGGTGTCCTTTGCTCTAATAGACGGTGCAGACGTCCTTGTCGGACAAACTGAAGTTTGTCGCCGACGTATCAGCGGACCGCACTTGTAACCCGCGACAAACTGAAGTTTGTCGGACATCGTAGGAGGCTCAGAGCTTTGGCGAAAACATCGAGGAAGAAGAAGAAGGTCTCAGTCAAGGAGATGAAGTTCAAGAATGACCCGATGATCCGGTTCTACGAGAAAACGCAGGACTGGCTCCAGGAGAGAGGCCGCCCGTTTGTGATCGCGGTTGGGGTCGTCGCGGGGCTTGTCCTGCTTTATGTCGCAGGGAGCTATTACTTCGATTATCGGAAGTCCAACGCCGAGACCGCGTTCGCCGGAGCTATCGAGAAGTTCACAGCGCCAGTACAGGATCCGTCCACGCCATCGACAACACCGCCGACTGGCAAGTACTACACCGACGAGCAAACCAAGTGGCGCGAGTCAGCCGAAGCGTTCGAGCGTCTCGCAAATGATTATTCCGGCTACTACGGCGCGATCGGGCGCTACTATGCAGGCGCTTCTTACCTTCATTTTGACCGAGACAAGGGTATGAGCCTGCTCGAACAAGTGGCCGGTAAGAATGACCATCCGACCTCCGACCTCGCTCGGCTCGCGCTAGCCGAAAACTACGCCGCTAACGGCGACAACGAGAAAGCCACTTCTCTCTATCAGCAACTCCTGACTAGCTCTCCGAATCTGAAACCGGCAGTCGAAGTCGGTCTCGGCCGGATTTATGAAAAGACCGGTGACATCGAAAAAGCCGTGGAAGCTTATCTGGAGGCCGCCAAACCTGACCGGTCTTCAGGGGCCGGAGCTGAGGCCGAGAAACGCCTGTCGGCCATCGCGCCTGACCGGCTCAAGGAGCTGCCTCCCCCGTCCTCTTTGCCCGTCACACCGTAAAGCGGCTGGCGCCGGTAACTAGCGGCTGCTGTTGACCGGCACTACTTCTCCAGATGGAAAACCTCGCACACACACTCCTGGGGCTCTCTTTCGCAAAAGGAGGACTGGAGCGAGCCACCCCGCTTGCGACCACGACGTTAGTGATTTCGTCTAACCTCCCTGACATCGACGTGTTCAGTCGCGTCGAAGGCGGCATTGTTTCGTATCTCGGGATACATCGCGGCTTCACTCACGGATTCGTTGGACTGGCGATCCTTGCCGCGGGATTGACGATTGCGCTGATGTTTATCGATCGCCGATTTCGTTTGCGGCGTGATCCGTTCAGAAGACCGCTCAGACCGGTGCGGATTTTCCTGCTTGCATATCTGGGAGGGCTCGGGCACACGTTCATGGATTTCACAAACGTTTATGGCGTACGTCCGCTGGTGCCGTTCAACACAAGGTGGTTCTACGGCGATCTCGCGTTTGTCGTCGATCCCTGGATCTGGCTCATACTGGGATCGACGGTTGTCTGGCTGACGACGACTGATGCAGCGCGTACTTTTTTCTGGCTAGCGGTAGGAATCATCTCGTCTCTGGTGGTGGGACTGGCGCTTCGGCACCCATACGACTCGCAATCGCTGACTGTGACAACCACCGCTCGAATGATCTGGTTCTTCGGGCTGGCCATCGTCGTCGCCGGTACGATGTTTCGCTGGGGGCGCACCGGAGAACGGCTCGCGAGGTATTCGCTCCTTGTTCTTGGTCTGTACTACTGCGGGATGTGGATGACTCATCAGTCGGCGATGAAAGAAGCTCAGAATTCCCTGAAGGTTGGGGGAGTCACTTCGATGGCCGTTTGGCCTGCGCCGGCGAACCCGCTAGTGTGGCAGGCAGCGGCCAAGACAAGCGACGCTGTGTACACTCGCAACATCGACCTATCCGATCGGCAGGGTGAATGGCGTGAGCTGCCGCTGCTTGACCCAAAGCTCACGGATGCATTGCGCAGTTCCAACGATGCGCGCGGCTTTTTGGACTTTATGCGATACGGCACCGCAAACGTCGATATGCGCCCTGATGGAACAACAGTCGTGTTGTTGCGCGATCTCCGGTTCGACTTGCGGATGCGTGCAGAGCTTGACCGTGAGATGACCGTTACGTCGGCCGAAGTGCGTTGGTTTTAACCTGGGAGAGCAGGCATTTCCTGCCTGCCTGGCTGTTGCTCGAGAACAAGAAACGACATTATGAAGTAGAGTGCAAGCAGGCAGGGATGCCTGCGCTCCGAGGGCCGCATTAGTGTTGCCTCGCTCGGGACCGCACCATAGAATTGAAGACACCAATGGAAAGCATTAGCATACGCCCCGGACTCGTCCCCTACACGCTGTCCGCCGCAGTTGTGATGACCATTGGATCGACGCTGCTCAAACAAGGTTGGGTCTTCGCGGCTATCGTCTGTTGGACAATGCTCGCACCGGTAATACTCACGGCGGTTTTTGACCGCATCGAGTTCGACGGCTACACCATCCGCCATCGTGGTCCACTCGCTTTTCTGCTGACCCAACTGTTTCGCGTTCGCCGCGAGCTCACGATATCCGAAATCGAGGCCATAACGACCGAGACAACCCGTGTCAGCTTCGCGACCGGCGATGCGCGAATCAGCTATCATACCCGCATCGCTGGAGCAGGCGTTGACATAGTAGTGCGCTCGCACCGCTCGACCTATGCACAGTTCATCAAGGCGTTGTTTCGTGCGGCGGGTCCGCACAAGCTCGATCCTCGCTCCTCTGAGATATTCGAGTACTTCGAAACCGGCAACGCGCTCAAGGGCTCGCCAGTGCTCAAAAGCGACATCGCCGGGATGCCCGCTCCACTGCTGCGCCGCATAGGGAACTCGCTGAGGCTTGCGGGTAAGCTCGCGCAGGCTTCCAGCTATTTCCGAGTCGCTTACGAAAAGGAGCCTCGCAATCCGCAACTGCTCTACGAGATGTCCCGCTTCTTTCACTCTTCAGCCCAGCGCGAAGACACCCGGCTGCTTCAACGCTCGGATGCTTGTTTGAGGCTCGCGTCGCGGCTTGCGGGTGATGAGCCGGACCTACTGGAGCGCATCGGCGAAGCGTTTTTCGAGCGGCTGGACTTCAAGCGCGCGTCTGATTGTTTTCGCCGGGCGCTGCAGCTCGATCCCGCGCGCTTTCGCGCAAACGTAGGACTAGCTGAGATCGCGCTTCGCGACGGAAAACTGGCGCACGTAGCGCACTTCTATAACGCGGCGGCCGCCAGCGATGACGTGGCGTTAGCTCGCATGGCCGGCCGCGAAGCCCGCTACTATGAGCGTCTGATGGACGACGACGAGTTCCTGGAAGCCGAGCTTCACCGAATACGCATATCGAATCAGATACGATGGGCCAGACGGCTCGCGGCGATGACGTTCTTCAGTGCCTGGCTGGTAGGCGGGATCGCCGGACGATTCTCATCGATGGTCGAAAACTTCGGGTGGGCAATAATGGCGACTTCCGGACTGATCTGGTGCGCGGCGATGTTCACGATGCGTTTCTTCCGCCGGCGAAGCGCGTAGCTGTTCAAGGCAATAGTCATTTCGGGTAGTACCCTCGGTGGGTCAGGACCTTTGGCTGGCTCGTTTGGCTTTGCTCAGATGCTCCGAGAGACACCGGCTGGATCGACGCTACTGTCATCGAGAGGACGAGGGATAGTCGCGTGTTTGTATTCATTGTTGTCGTGAAATAACCGAGCGATCAGGCCCGTTCTTGCTGTCATTCAGCTCCTCCCTCATGGAAGAGTCTCGTCGCCAACCGGCGCGAGCGGCACGATCAATCGAAAGCGGGTGCCCTGATCGCTTTCGACGGGGCTTTTGAGCTCAACCGCGCCGCCGATCTCAACGATGCGGCGCTGAACGATAGGGAGACCCAGCCCGGTTCCACGTGACTTTGTTGAATAGAACGGCTCGAACACACGCTGATGCGCGTCCGCGGGTATGCCAGGTCCGGTGTCCGTCACTGTAAGAGTTAATGTCGCGGTGCAGAAATCAGTAAGGCGCGCCTTTGACTCTGCCTCCAAGGTCTGAACAGAGGCCTCAATCGTCACTTCACCGCCGGCTTCTGTCGCTTGCACTGCGTTCAGCACGAGATTGCTCAGGGCTTCACGCAGCGCTCCCGCCTGTGCGCCGGTAAGAGTTAC
>CAZOOE010000212.1:0-10557 GCA_964581275.1 uncultured Clostridia bacterium | reverse complement strand
CGCTCTCGGCGGGTGGTTGGGCGGATGGTCGTAGCAGATGGGGGTGGTGTTCGAGTATTACGCGCTGAGTCGAGAAGTATTGGAATTCGTCCTGCAGTATCTGGAAGCGGGGAACGAAGGATCGGATGCGCGTACTCCGCTGCAGGACCTCCTAAGAACAAAATGGGAGTCTCTCCTATAAGGATGACATCCTGATTTTTAAGAGCTTCTTTGGCACAAGGGCGCGGAAAGGGGATCACAAAAGGGCTCAGCGGGAGGCAGAACTTTGACACCGTTTGGTCAAATGAATAGCGGCACTCTGGATCCGCATACGCTCGTCGATGCGCGAGGCAACGATCCTGAAGCTCGCGGCCACGTAATCGATCTCGTAGCGCGGCTTGTTCAAGAGGGCTTGCTCGAAGAACGCGGAAGCGATTTCTACGCGCTCACGGCTAAAGGGCGAACCGCACTCGGAGATCCATGAAGAACCTGACCGACACGTTGCTAACAATAGCTGTGCTCGGAGGAATCCTTTTCCTCAGCGCGGTGCTCACGAACCTGTTTACGCGCAAGATGTATTACAGGTGCGCTCAATGCAAAAACCTCAACGCAAAGCGAAGGACGCATTGTCGAGTCTGCGGTAGTGAGTTGGTCCAACAAGACCCAGCGGGTTAGTGTTTCGCCCAGCAGTCGTTCGTTTTCGACCAGCGCATCACCCTCTATTTGATCCAGGGACCGAGCCTAGAGATTCAACCGCTGCGCTTTTTCTTCGATCGCCTCGAACAGTCGATGCCGGTCAGTTCCGCCCTCCGCGCGCCGATAAGCAGTCAATAGCTCCTTCATCGCAACGAGCTCTCTATATAGCCCGGCGTTTTCAATCGGAGGCGTCAGGTACGACACAAGTTCTGCGTAAGACCGGCGCTTGGCAATGGTCCCCTCAGAAGGATTGTTGACGCTGTAGATGTACACGTTCGGCAGCTCTCCGATTAACCGATCGGGCCAGCAATTTTGCGATAGGCCCACTTGTTTTCCCGGCATGAACTCCATCGCGCCATGGGTCCCGACGTGGACAATGACATCCGCGCTAAAGATTCTCTCGAGGTACGTATACATCGCCATAAATCCGTGATGCGGCGCGCCGCCTTCGGCAGCGAGCAGCCGCATCGGGTCACCCTCGTATCCAAACGTCGGCTGGACCCCGACAAACACGTTCCCAAGCTGTATTCCCAACACCAGAATCTCGCGCCCGTTCGAATTGATCGTCCCCGGCGCCAGCCCCCACTCGCGCTCTATGTCATCGACATAAGGACAGAGGCGTCGATACTCGTCTACGCTCATTCGATAGGCGACGTTCGCGAGTATGCCGGATTGGCCGGCATTGCCTTCGAGCAGCATCTCGCGCAATTTATCCGGACTATCGGGCACGTCAACTGTGTATCCCTCTGTCTTCAACTTTGAGAGGACTTCCACCAGGCTCGGAAACACATCAAGGTCCGCTGCGGTTCCTATGTTTCCCTTGTTTGGGGGAAAGCAAAAGACTAGCAACGCCAACCGCAAATCAGCTCGCGGCGCCAGGCGCAAGCGATTCCACCGGGCGAGCCGCCTTGCGATTCGGTGACAGCGGTCCTCGAGCGGTTCAGGTTGATTCCCGCTCGCGGGTAAGCCGCCGTAGACGAACGGCTCGGTCGCGCCGTCGATTTCCGGAATGGCGATCTGCATCGCGGTTTGAATCGGATTGAGCCCGAGCTTGCTTTGCTTCCAATGCTCAATGCTCTGAACATCAAGCGAAACCATCGAGCGAAACGGCACATTCAACTCCTTCAGAAACTCCGCCGCTGCCTCGCTGTCATTCATGGCGGGCCCGCCGACGAAGCTGAATCCCGTAAGCGAAACGACCTGGCTTACACGCGACTTCCCTCCATTGCTCGCCCCATGTTTTTCGGGATCATCGACAAAGAACTTTCGACACGCGTCGCGATTGTCCATGAAAGTCGAGATCGCCGATATGACGCCTAGGCCTTCTTCCTCAATCGCTCGAATTAATCCGTTGTAGTGCTGCCGTGCATCGCTGACGATCTGCGGCCGCATGAGGAGCAGTCCGATAGTCTCGGCCGGTTGAAGCACGCGCCGGCGCTTGCGCCGATACCACTTTTGATACTCCTCAAAGGTTTCAAACAGGTTTGGCGCGTCCGGGTGATAGATGCCGACTACCGGCAGCGCCTCCGCCGGTTCGACTTTGATGGAGCGATGATCTCCAGGTACGTAGTGCTTGATCGCATGTAGCAGCATCGAGCGAATGTTGTCTGGGGTCGGTTGAAGGAAGTAACCGAACAACAGAAGGTAGTTCTTGATATCGCCAAGCTTGCCAGCGTCCGGCACGTACTTCAGAATCCCGGGGAGGTGGCCGATCAGCTTGACATACTGGTCGGCCTTTGCTGGCGGCCCTCCGCGCTTTCCAGCAGATTGTGCGCCAGACGAGGTGCGACCTTTTACAAAATCGCTCATCCACATGCCGAGCTTCCTGGCAATACCCGGTGCAGAGGTCTCTTCGGCTTGATCGCGCGACCCGCGCGGCTTGATCAGTTTGGCAAAATCGAGCTTGCGCATGCGCGTGCAACGCATGAGGTCAGGCATGCAGTTGAACGAGATCACCGCGTAGTGGCGTTGTTGATGGCGTTGGAGCGCTGACACGATTCGAGCGGCGTTCTCGCCCTCGGTAACGTGAATGACAAATGCGAGATCGCTAACGCGAACGTCGTTTTCAGCGGCCTGCCATTCAACGCCGCTGAGCGGCGAGCCGCAATTGTAGGTCGCGACCTGCAGACCGAGATTGTGACGAGCATTGATCTCGTGTTCAGCCCGCTGGAGCGGCGCAAGCAAGCTTGTTCCTACATAAAAGACGGTTATCTTCACTAGTAACCTCAAAAATACTTTTTAGGCGTCACCTTGATGTTACTGCTTCGAAGCGTCTTTTTTTGTTACCGGCACGCGTTTGGCAAGGGGCTTTGGCGTCCAGAACTTCGGATCGGCCGCTACAACCTCCTTAGGCACATTGCTCATATTGGGATTGAAAGCGTATACGTTAGACTCCATGCTGATGAAAACGTCGCCGGTGGTCTTCATCAGGTTCTTCATGTTCTCCTCGCCCATCGCCTGAACCAATGCGCCTTCATTTGCGAACTCGTCGTCAATCTCTTTTAGAGATTTCATCGGGGAAACGAGCAAGTAGGTCCCCTCGAGCGCGCCCATTGTCACCTGGTACATTACATAGGGCTGTTCGCGTTTCAACTTCTCAAACGCGCTGACGAACAGCTTTCCGCCGGCTGCGAAGTCGGCGTCATGTCCAAGCCGCACACGAAAAGTTTCGATGTTGAAGTACCGGGATTGCGGTAGAACGCTCAGCAGTCGCTCGGGATGATAGCTCAAGTCGGGACGAAGCATCGCCACCATCGAACGCTGCTTGTTGACCAGTTCGGCTTCCTGTAGTTCGAGCGCGTCGTACTCAGGGCCGTTCGCCGCCCTGCCGAAGGCCTGATAGTCCTTCTCAAATTCCGCAAGTGAACCATAGGCCGACAAGAACATCACTTCGTTCGCGTTACCCGACACCGATTCCACTGCCAGAAAGGGACCCACGTTGTTCTTCGCCCAGTGCTGCGCTAAACCCTGTTCCACTCTTGCGTGAGCGGCGCCGCGCGCGGGTTTTGCTTCTTCGCGATAGATCCACAGCACCCTGGGCGCGTCCGACTGATTCTGCGCCGATACTCCCGCTGCGCAAAACGACGCACCAAGAACCGTTATCAACAGGGAAACTCTTGTTTTCATGGTTTACCTCTATCCAGGAATGTTGCATTCGCGCGGTTACCCGAGGCGAAACAGTTTAGCCGAGCGGCAAGTCAACCTAAACACCTGTCGCACTAGCTGCCGCCGCTCGATTCGAGCCGTCTCGATCGAGCCGACCCGTACTCAACAAGCCAGTCGATATCGCTCTTGATCCGGCGAGCCCAACCGTAGATTCCATGCACGACTTCGCGCTGCTCAGCCGTCAGGCTGCCGTAAGAACCCCGTTCAAGTAACTCCGCTAATCCCAAGACTGATTGCAGCGATGCTTCCATTTCGCGTCCGGCATTAACGATGAACTCGCTCTTGAGTCTGTTGATTTCGAGCAACTGCTGTGCG
Organism: uncultured Clostridia bacterium; assembly: GCA_964581275.1. Lineage (GTDB taxonomy): Bacteria > Acidobacteriota > Blastocatellia > UBA7656 > UBA7656 > Onstottus_A. Next base: position 6,402 of record CAZOOE010000212.1, on the reverse strand, counting down.
GAGCCTTGAGTCTGTTTGTGCTGTTCTTGAAGGTGCTCGAGCTGTTTCCTTACCTCGGTCTCAGCCTGGCGCGAGCCTTCAGCTTCGGCGCGCGCTTTTGCTTCGAACCCCGAGGTTTTTCCAAGCATCCCTCGAGCCTGCTGTTCCATGCTCTTTGATTGCGCGAGCGCCCGCTCGACCGTTTCTAGTTTTTTCTCGAGCTCCTCTATTCGCTGGGGAGCATCATTGCTGATTTCAACCGCTCGACGCGCCTCTTCGCGGGCCTGCTCGGCCTCGTTGGCCGTGTCCTGCAGCGAGGTCAGATTCGACAGGGAAAGGGATAACTGCCGCACCACTCGTTCCGCAAATTCGATTTCGTCGTGCTCCCATTCCCTGACCCGATCGCATTGATGGACATACACGATGGCTTTTGTTTTGCCCTCGACTCTCATCGGCGCCGCGAGCTCTGAGAGCACCCCCAGATCGTTGGCCGTTTTCGCGCCCACCAACGATTGCTGGTGCGAATCCGAGATCGCGATCGGTTGTCCTCCAACGTTTGCGGAAGCCACTCCAGCAGCAAGGGCCTCCCCAAAAGTGGCTCCCAGAGCCGACTTCACCGCCGACTGCCGGTACTCGTGCTTGACCGCCTCGGGCCGATTCTGATCGTTGAACTCAACTACGATCACCCGCGATGCCGCGAGCGCATGACCCAGTACTTCAACTACGGCTTCCTTCACCTCGTCAGCAGAGCGCAGCTGTTGAAGCGACTCAGACAAGCCCAGATATGCGCCCTCGACCCGAAGCCGGTTGCCGCGGGAGTCCGTGCTCTTTACTAGTTCAGCGATGATCGTGGCAGCTGATTCGATCGACTGCTGGTCGCCATCGGTCCATGGGCGGCGGTTGGAACAATGGACTTCAATCACCCCAAGCGCCTTGTTATTTGCCGCCAGAGGCGCAGCCAGATAAGAGACGATGCCGCTCTCGCGAGCCTCACGTGGAAAAATGCAGCGAGGATCGGCGGGCGCCTCCTCGATGGCGAGTACTCGCCCACTCTCGGCTACACTGCCGGCAAGCCCCTGCCCTACCGGCAACGGCAAGAACTCAGGCGATCTCAATCCGTGAGCAGCGACCATTCTGACCATCCCGCTCGCTTCGTCAACGCGCCACAACGCCGCGCTATCGCTTCTCACGAGTCGCGCCACTTCACGCACGATCGCCTCTAGCGGTGATGCCTCGTCCAAACATGAAATCAGCGAGCGCGAAAAGTCAGTCGTGCGCGCGGCGCGCTGGTCGGACGCTTCACTCGCCGCGTCACTGCGCTCAAACTCAAGCGCGACTGCTACCCGGTCGGTCAAGCGCGCCAGTGGCTCTCGGTAAGGCTCAAGTACTTCAGGCGTGATTCCGGGAGACGCGGATACGACGATCACTCCGTTCCACTCGAATGGCCCACGCCACGGAAGGAGCATCGCGAGATCAACGCCTGGACTGGTTGACACCGGATCAACGCTCTCGATCTCCGTCTGCCTATCCTCGGTTTCGGCGTCATCGGTCTTTTCCTGGTGCTGATCAGACTGCGCAGCCGCGAGTTCGTCGACCTTTTCAGCGCTCTCGACCTTTTCAGCACTCGAGTATTCCTCGACCGGCGTTAGATTTTGCCCAGCCACCGGTTTCTCAGCAACCGGTGGGTCCCCTGGCTCTTGATCTGCAAATAACGCGAGCCTCACAAATGTGGGACGGGGGTAGTCCGCAACCAACGATCCAGATATCGAAACAGGTAACCCCGCGCCCGGTGCAACAATCGCGTCCGTGCCTTCAGTGCGAAGAACATCCGACAAAGCCGCGTTTGTCCCGCATCCTGCATACACGGCCAGCACAGGGATCGACAAATAGTCTCGAAGCAGCCTCTCAACCTCTCGTGCCACCACCCAGGGGCTCCTAGAGATCGGAACACGATCGGCGGCCCCGGCAAACTGAGCCTCGCGTTCCATCTCCAACATCCGCTCGCGCACTCGTCCCTCTCGTTCCCGCCGCTGTGCGCTCGAGCGAACAAACAGGAGAATCCCCAGCGCTATCGCCAGAATAAGGACGATAAGGGCGATCACATAGGCCGCGCTGTTCAAACCGTTCTGAAAGAGTGCGGATGACATGTCTAACCTCGGACGAACCACCAAACAGAAATCTGGACTGATCGCATCGCTTGTTCCGCCCGCGTTAATGCTGGCGGCTCACTGTCGTTGATTCGCCAGAAGTCTAGTCGGAATGCCTGCGCAAACGCAACGAGAAAGAGGGGTTCGGGAGATCAGCGGAGAGCCTCCCGCGATCTAACTGCTGCTTGCACGCTTACACAACGAATTGTAGAATGCGGCCATCCTGAGATAAGCACTGGCGGCCTTCAGGCGACCGGAGGCGCGAGTACGTTACTGTGCGGCTCACTACATTTGGAACAGCCGAGTGAAGGAGGCTTTATGTCTAGGAACGCGCGACGGCGATCCAACCTTTCGAACCAAATCAATCCACGCAGGTCACGGCCCCTGAGCGCGGTGCTCGTCGCCTTGATGCTGGTCGCCGGGGCGGCGGCGTTCCCGCGGGTGGGGTACTCACTTAGAAAGGCTTCATCTGCCGAGGCCAGAGCAGAGCGGATCGCGCGATCGGTGACGATTTACCGCGACAGCTATGGCGTACCGCACGTCTACGGGCCAACGGACGCGAGCTGTGTGTTCGGATACATCTATTCGCAAGCCGAAGACAACTTCTGGCAGATCGAAGACAGCTACATCCGCGCACTTGGACGCGCCTCGGAAGTCTACGGCGAACGCACATTGGCCGATGACATGCTCAACCGCGTCCTGGAGATTCCGCGGCTCGGCAAAGCGGAGTATGACCGCACGACCGGCCGTGCGAGAGAACTGGCCGATGCTCTGGCCGACGGGCTCAACTATTTTTTGGCGCACAATCCGCAGGTTAAGCCGCGGCTCCTCACTCACTTCGAGCCTTGGTACCAGTATGCATTCAGCCGGTTCTCGATCTACCAGCTATTCATCTTCGGTAAGTCGGGCGTGAAGGTCGACGAGATTAAGACTGCTGTGAAAGCGCTCGACGCAGCGGGAGCCGCCGCATCGAGCAGCGTTTCGCTGAACATTCCGCTTAACGGACTCGAGGAACCTGAAGAAGAACCGATCGTCGGCTCGAATATGTGGACCGTCACGCCCTCGAGAAGCACCGGCAATCATGCGATGTTGTTCATCAATCCACATCAGCCGTTCTTCGGGCCTGGTCAATGGTACGAGGGCCACGTACACAGCGATGAGGGCTGGGACATGAGCGGCGCGTCCTTCTTCGGCTCGCCCTGTCCGACACTCGGGCATAACGAGTATCTAGGCTGGAGTCATACGGTGAACGATCCCGACATCGTCGATCTGTTTATCGAAAAGTTCGACGATGCCAAGAACCCGCTTGCCTATCGTTACGGCGACGGAACGCGAACGGCCACTGAATGGACTGACAAGATCGCAGTGAAGACCGGGCAAGGGATCGAGCCGAAGGCCTTCAAATTCCGCAAGACTCATCACGGCCCGATCGTCACCGTCCGCGAAGGCAAACCGCTGGCGATCAAGCTGGCGAGGCTCGAAGAAGGCGGCTGGGTCGACGAGTGGTACCAGATGACCAAATCGAAATCGATGGCCGAGTTCAAAGCGGCGATGGCGAAATGTGCGATTCCGATGTTCAACGCCATGTACGCCGACCGGGATGGGAACATTTTTTATATCTACAACGGAGCGGTGCCAAAGCGCTCAACTCAGTTCGATTGGACGAAGCCGGTTGACGGAAGCAACCCGGCAGCCGAGTGGCAGGGGTTTCACAGCTTTGACGAACTCCCGCAGTTAACCAACCCAAAGACCGGCTTCATGCAAAACTGCAATCAGACACCATTCACAACGACCGCCGAGGGCAATCCGGTGAAGGAGAGCTTCCCGAACTACATGACCCACGAGTCGGACAACGCCCGGGCACGAATCTCCAGGCGAATCTTGTCGACCCACCAGAAGTTCTCGTTTGAAGAGTGGGCTCGTGCAGGATTCGACACCACCGTGCTCGAGTCTGAGACTCTGATACCGCAGCTTGCGGAGGAGTGGGAGAAGCTGAAAACGGCGGATGCATCGCGCGCCGCGAAGCTCGCGGACGTCATCGCCGAGTTGAATGCGTGGGACCATGTCAGCACAATCGACTCGAAACCAATGACCCTGTTCGCGCTCTGGTTCGAGCGGATGGGCAGGCTCCAGGCTCAGAGGGTTAAGGACGACTGGTTAAAGATTCGCGCGCTTGAAGAGGTGACCGCTGATTTGAATCGCGACTTTGGGGCCTGGCGGGTGGCGTGGGGCGAGGTGAACCGGTTGCAGCGAATTCAATCGGGCGGCGAACTTGAGAGCTTCAGTGATGAGAAGATGAGCTTGCCGATCGCAGGCGCGCCGGGTCCTGTGGGCATCGTGAACAATTTCTACGCTCGTCCAGAGAAGGGTCAGAAACGCCGCTACGGAGTGGCCGGCACTTCATTCGTGAGTGTGGTGGAATTCGGTCCGAAGGTTCAGGCCCGCTCGTTGTTGGTGTTCGGCGAGAGCGCCGACTCTAAGTCGCCTTACAACTTCGACCAGGCGCAGCTCTACTAGAGGAAGCAGTTCAAACCGGCCTGGTTCATGCTGCCGGAGATCAAGGCTAACAGTAAGCGTGTATATCATCCCGGAGACGCGGCCGGACGCAAGGCGGAGTAGCGAACTGAGCGGGCTAGATCCCTAATGGATTTCAGTGGCGCTCGAAGAAAGTACTCCGAGCGCCGTAGCACCTGGATGCCCTCTGCACGGAGGCTCAAGCTGCGCCTACGCTTCGCTCGTGTAGCCAAGCACTATATCGAATTTTGCCGCAAGCTCACCGATGCGCGATGATTTGATCGGCGTGAATTCGGCAATCACCAACTCACGCGCCTTCGGATCTTTGATCGACTTGATCACAAAGTCGGTCTGGTTTCCCGGATGTCCTTTGATGTAACACTGCGTCGTGAACCTGTCGCGACCCCTCACCTTGACCGCAAAATGGATATGCGGGGCCAGACGGCCCGGGTACAGCACCGGCTTGATGGTGCGAAAGTAGTAATCGCCTGTCGAGCTTGTCACAAACCGACCAAAGCCTTGAAAGTTACGGTCTCGCTTGGCGTAGTTGTCGCTCTTGGTGTGGAGGTAGGCAGCGTTGTTGTCAACCTGCCAGATCTCCACGATCGCGTTTCTGACCGGGTCGCCGCGCCGATCGAGAATGCGCCCGCTCAAATGAGTAACTGCTCCGACCGCTGGTGTGATGGAATCGTTGATGATCAGCAAATCGTTGTCGGTGTCGAGAGGTAGCTTGTCCGGGTAGAACGGACCCTCCTCTTGCGTCGGCGTCTGCATCAACTGCTCAGCAAAGACGCCCGGCGTAAACAACGCGGTGCCACCAACCACGCCAACGGCAGCGCTGCTCAGAAAGAGCCGGCGTGAGAGGTTCTTTTCATTCGTCATTTGAATCTCCTAAAGAAAAAGTTCGTAGTTCGGCCTTCAGGCGGAAGTTCGTAGTGTCTTTTTCAGCCTGAGGATCCAATCTACAAACTTCCGCCTGAAGGCCGGACTACGAACTGCGCGATAGTATATGCATGCCTCGTTCCCATTGCAATGTTCGTCCTTATCGCTTTGGAGGCAATGGGAAGAAGGCGCTGGTGCGGCGAACGTAGTTTTGATATTCGGGCCTGGTCTTCACCAGGGTCTTTTCCAGAAGCGCGACTCCTGAGACTTTCATCAGCAACGTAGTCATAAGCATCGGACTGATCACCGTCCACCACCCGCGCGGAGTTGCCAACGCAATCAAAAAGAATCCCCACCACAGAAGCGCGTCGCCGAAATAGTTAGGGTGCCGCGTGTAGGCCCACAAGCCTCGATCCATCACCTTACCCTTGTTAGACGAGTCCGCCTTGAATCGTGCGAGCTGCAAGTCGCCGAAGGCTTCAAAGGTCAACCCGATGAGCCACAAACCGGTGCCGAGAAAATCCAGCCAGGTGAGACGAGCGGGTTCTCGAGAAAGCTGCGCAAATTGGAGAGGCAGAGAGATCACCCACATCAACACGCCTTGAAGACCGAAGACAGTGTACAGGCTGACGACCGCGAACCGGTCGCCGTTACGCTTGCGCATAGCTTGATAGCGGAAGTCCTCAACCTTACCGGCGTTTCGCCACCCGATATAGCTGGCGAGACGCAACCCCCAGATCGCCGCCAACGCGGTGATCAACAGCTTACGCGCAGCGTAGCCGTCGGTCAGAGTAAACGAGATGATGGCGATCAGGGCGAAACCGGCGCCCCAGAAGACCTCAACGATCCGACAACGAGCGTGCCCCGTCTGATCATCGAG
>CAZOOE010000211.1:0-10566 GCA_964581275.1 uncultured Clostridia bacterium | reverse complement strand
CTTCGAGGTCGACTCGGAGCTCGGACAGTCGTACATCGCGGCGATGGAGCTCGCGGGTATGGCGCTTGATGCGGAATGCTGGAGGGGACTCGTCGTCAATCTCGAACGCGCTCACGAAGTGTTGTCAGATGAGCTGAGGCGCGAGCTTGCGGCGGGTGTTCCGCAGCTTACTCTTTTCGGTGAGCCTCCGAACATCAACCTCGACAGTCCGACGCAGGTAAGCGACGCGCTGGCAATTATGGGCATCAAAGTCGAGGGCACGCGAAGCTGGCAGCTTCAGCCTCTGGCGAAGGACTATCCTGCGATCGAAAAGCTTTTGGAATACCGAAGCGTTCAGAAGCTGCTGTCGAGCTACGGTCTTGCGCTGCTAGAGCACATCAATCCGGGCACCGGACGCTTGCACGCGGAGTTCAGACAGATGGGTGCAACCGGCGGCCGCATGAGCTGTTCGGACCCGAATCTCCAACAAGTTCCCAACACTCCTGAGTACCGCTCGTGCTTTCGCGCGCCGGCCGGCCGAAAACTTGTGATCGCAGACTATTCGCAGATCGAGCTGCGCATCCTTGCCGATTGGTCACAGGACACCGCTCTGGTCAAAGCGCTGCTGTCCGGGGAGGATCTGCACTGCGTTACTGCAAGTCAGATGTTTGGGATCGCGCTGGAGCGGGTGTCAAAGGACCAGCGGGCCGCGGCAAAACAGCTCAACTACGGAATAATGTATGGACTTGGCGCGCAAGGGTTGGGAGCGAGAATCGGATGTTCGCTGGAAGAAGCCGAGAGCCTGCTTCGGAAGTACTTCGAGGTGTACAGTGGCGTAGCCGCTTTCCTGCGCGATGCCGCCGACCGCGCGGTGGGTGATCGTGAGAGCCGCACCCGGTCCGGCCGATTGATTTACTTCAACTTCGATGCAAACGATCGCAGTCAGGTAGGGGCGACACAGCGGCTCGGAAAGAACGCACCAATTCAGGGTTCATCGGCAGATATCATCAAGCGCGCGTTGGCGCTCCTTTACAAGGCTCTCAAGCCGATCGAAGCAAAGATTGTAAACTGCATTCACGACGAGATTGTTCTCGAGGTAGCCGAGGCTCACGCCGATGAGTGCGCTGCAATCGTGGATCGCGAGATGATTGCCGCTGCGCGCGAGTTCATTCGCAGCGTGCCGGTTACAGTTGATATTGCGGTAGCCGATGCATGGTTGAAGTAAGAGAAGACAAGCATATCTATCGATCACTCGCGCCAACGAGCGAAGCAAGGCGGTTTCGCGCTTCAGTGTTCCATTGCTCGTCCGAGGACTGACTGATGAACTGTTGCCAGTCTCGCCGGGCCTCCTGGTTACGACGATCGAACCCTTCGGCCAATGCACGATTGAACAGGGCTTCGTTGTAGGCGGGGGACTTCGCCAGCGCCTCGCTGAAAAAGGCGATGGCGCGATCGTAATTGTCCATTTGGAACTGGGCGACTCCTTTGTCATTGAGCGCTTCAGGCGTTTCGCCTTCGCCTGGCGCAATCTGATTGAGTAACGCAAGCGCCTTGGTGGCGCCCTCCCGCGTTCCCTGAGCCAGATAGACCCGAGCCAATACCAGTCGATTCTCGACTGTGGCGTTTTGTCGCTCGGCGGCGGCCTTCACCTTGTTCTCGGCACGGCTGAGGTTGAGGTCGTAGTCACCATTGGCGACTCCACGTGTCGTCCCGGTATATCGCGAATGATCGAATCCACCCGAGATACGAGCCTCGGTGTAACGCACCTCCTTGACGCTCAGTCTGAGTGCTGACATAGCAGCGTCCGCCGGTGACTGATCCATTGTGATCATGTAGACACCAGTAGCTGCGATAGCGCAGATAAGAAGACCTATGGCTGCGAGTCTGGGATAAGATACATAGAAGCCGGTTGCGGTGCGGGCCTTCGGTGGGTGGGTAACACGATTGCGCTCGTCTCTCTGGATATAAGCTAGAACGTTGACCGTCTGTTCAGACACTGCTTCCGGGGTGAGCGCAACCGGCGCCTCCGGCTCACGCCCGATAAAAGCCAGTGCCTGTCTGCAATCATTGCAATTGGCGAAGTGCCGCTCAACTCTCGCTCGGTCACCGGTTGAAAGTCTGTTTTCGGAGTAAGCGAGAATGTCGGCTTCATTGGGACAATACGGGTCTCTGGCGCCAATAAGGCGAATTAGAACATCCCTGATTCTCATAGTGGCTTTATATGCCTCCGTCGACAGTTACTGCCGTCGCTACTGCCGAATATAATCAAACGGGGAGTGGGGCGTTCCTAGATTACAATAGCTGCGAATCGGGAATGCTGGTTCGAAATCGGCCGGGCCCACTCTGCCGAAGCGCCCCGGCGTGAAGGGTTTCCAGCTTTACCATCTCTCCCCTTCACAATAATGGACGGAAACGTCTTGCGAGACGATGCAAATAACTTTCCAGATAGAGATATTCTTTCACCGAAGATCAGACCCTATTAACTTTCTGAGCACAGGATTTTGAACAAAACTCTCGCCCGCTCACAACCAGGGCACTCGTCTGGGTTATGAACATTCCGCAGTTCTCGCACCTGATCATTTGGGCAGGCCTTGGTTCGCGCGGTGTTGGGCCCGGGCGGCGTCCGACCGGCGGAGACAACAGCCGTCGGACAAATCGAATCGCGACGTAAGCCAGGATGCAATAGACTATGAATCTGAAAAACATAACGGTGAGGGGCTGATTGGTGATTCCTGATACGTGATCGCAGCGATTCGCGGGCGCATCAGGCACAACCCATTGCTGACTACTCCTTGGGAATGGTTACGCTTTTGCCTGCCTTCAGGTCAGCGACAAGGGTTTCCAGAACCGAGATCCTTTGATTAGTCGGGTCGGTTTCTTTGAGGCGTTTGAGCGTTTCTTCGGCGCCGCGTACGTCTTTCTTCAGTGCGTAGGCCTCGACGAGATGGCCAAGGGCGTGCCCGTTCTTTTGATCGACCGTCAGCGCTTGTTGCAGCTGAGCGATAGCTTGATCGGGTTGCGGTGGCTCTCGCTGAACATAGGTTTCAGCGAGGGCGGCGTACAGATCGGGATCCTTGGGATCAGCCTTGATTGCGCGATTGAACCAGGTCTCTGCCTCGGCATAGTCCTTTTGATCAAAATAGTATTGGCCCAGGAAGCCAGCGGCCCCGAGCTCATTGAATTTGTTCGGGTCGATCGCGTAGGCCCTCTTCAAATAATCCGCGGTCTCGGCGACACGGCCGATCTGGTTGAAGACCTTCGCCGCTTCAACCTGAGCCTGAAAATCGTTAGGACCATTCTTGGCCTTTTCGATGACCTGTTGCACCTGCCCCATCATCGCTTGTTGGCCGCCCGCGCCACCGGCGCCGGGCATCGCCGATGGGGCTCCGGCCGCAGCCGGCGCCGCGTTGCTCTTGTTGTAGTTCTGCGTCAGGAAGAAACTAATAATAAACCCGACTGACAATCCGATAACGGCTACCAGATATTTGTTCTTGTTCACAAATTAGTCTCCGTTGTTAGATGAGCCCGACAAACTTCAGTTTGTCGTTTCCTAGGAATGAAACTCCTCAGCGAGTCGACCAACTGAAAGTCTGTCGGACATCCAGGCATTGATTCTAGAGTGGGTCTGTAAGCCGAATCCTGTTCCGGCTCCCGACAAGGCCGCGTAGTGTTGGCCACGCGACCGCATCGGGAGTCAGTGACGGTCATTCATCTAGACGGCGGATTACTCCGCTCGCTCGAGCGACCTACCCGGAGGTCGTAACGCAACAAGCTTGTCCGTCGCGCTTTGGACGAGCAGTCCTTATGACGCCTCCCTATTTGGTCTTGCACCACGGAGAGTTTGCCTAGCCACGGAGTGTTCCCACCCGTGCTGGTGGGCTCTTACCCCACCGTTTCACCCATCACCTGTGCTCCTCTCGCTGACGCGGAGAAACCATCGGCTGGTTTGTTTTCTGTTGCACTTGTCGTCGGGTCACCCCGCCTGGCTGTTAGCCAGTCCGTTGCCCTGTGGTGTTCGGACTTTCCTCTCGCGCCAATCTATTCTCAGATCGCGCATCCAAAATTGAGATCCTTGACCTGAAATCATTAAGCGCCAGCAACCGTCCAACCCACTCCAAAGAACCGATGACAGTATAACACAGAGGCCCATCCTCGATCCTCCATCTTCGATCCTCGGCCCTCCGCTCCTCAGCTCCTCTACTCCTCAACTCCTCCGCTCCTCTCCCCTTTGCCCTTCGCCCTCCGCGCTCTTATACTTTTTGCAATGCGCATTCTAGTAGTCGAAGACGAAGCAAAGATGGCGAGCTTCATCAAGCGGGGGCTCGAGGAGGAAGGCGCCGCCGTTGACGTCTCACCGGACGGGCAGGATGGTCTTTATCGGGCATCGTCCGGGAGCTACGACTTGATAGTCCTGGACATCACCCTTCCTTTGATTGACGGCCTCGATGTTTGCCGAAAGCTCCGAGAAGGCCGCGTTAATACGCCGATCCTACTGCTGACCGCGCGTGATTCGATTGATATGAAGGTTCGCGGTCTGGACAGCGGGGCCGATGACTACCTCACAAAGCCTTTTGCATTTGCCGAACTGCTTGCGCGTCTTCGAGCGCTGCGCAGACGCGATCGCGCCGAAGTGAACCTCCGGCTGCAAATCGGCGACCTCGTGCTCGATCCGCTGACCCGCCGAGTCACACGCGCGAACCAGCCGATCACGCTCACGTCAAAAGAGTTTGCACTGCTCGAATGCTTCATGCGGCACCCTGATCAAGTGCTCTCGCGCACCGTCCTTTCTGAGAATGTGTGGGATGAGACCTTTGACTCATTCACCAACGTCATCGATGTGTATGTGAATTACCTTCGCAACAAAGTAGATCGGAATTTTTCGCCGAAGCTGATCCACACCGTGAGAGGCGCCGGGTATGTTATGAGAAGACCCGACACTCCAGTTGAGTCTCAAACGCAGGTAGAGGCGTAGCAATCAAAACCAAAAAGGCAGGACCGCAGTCCCGCCTTACTGGAATTCAAGCGACTCAGACCGTCGCCGCTCTAATCGTCATCGTTGGTTGCGAGTTCAATCTGCCGAGGCTGGATGAGGCCCGAGGCAACGGACACGGTTCCAGGATTGACCACACGCACGCGGAAGCTGCCCATCCTCTCCAGCTTCTTGGCGGACACCACCACCATCAAGCTGTCCTTTGCCAGCGCCACGGGTTTCTGTTGGAGGATAGGCGCATCTTCCATGCCCACCTTGAAAAACTCGACCATCGCGTCGCTGCGGAAGTGCGCGCCCTGGATAACAACGCGCATTTGCGAAGCGTCATCCTTTGCAGTCTGAATCGCAGCGCCTGTGATCTCGGGCCCGACGATGCTCAACTCCTTGTCAGTCGACGCCACCCCGTCAGCGTCGTTCGGATTGACGACCTGGAACTTCAGCATGTTGGGTTTCTCGAGCAGTCTATTCAAATCGCCAGTAAGCGTGACGATCAAATGAGAGCTGCTGCGGAAGCGAACGTGCGTGTTCTCGACGCGCGCATTGCCTACGTAGACCCGCGCGTGTCTGCGGAAACTCTGGCCATGTATGTCGACTCTAACGTCTGAAGAACCCGCGAAGACTGCATTCTGTCCGAATCCTATGATCTCTGGTGCCTGGACTTGTAGATCTCGCGACTCGGACTGGCTGCCATCCGGGTTGCGCACAACAACCGCGAGGTTCCCAGACTCCTGAAATATGTGTGTCGGGACAGTAAGCCTGATGGCCTTGCTGCCGACTCGTTGAACCTGCGCGGCGATAAACACATCGCCGTTGACCCGTAGCTCGACTTGGGCGCCTTCACGGAAGTTGTAGCCGGCTATTCTCAGCCCGAAGCTTTGGCCGCCCGCAACAACGTTCTGGACCGAAGTCTTCAAGCCCGTCACCTGCGGCCCAACGATGCGTAGCTCGGCTTCATTCGCTGATACGAGCGCAGGCACCGCAAGATCTCTAACCTGCACCTTGATGCCATTCGCTCTAACGGTGTCGGCGATATCAGCCGGGACGAGAGCTTGCAACATTGTGGATCCGACCAGCTGAGTACCTAGCGCCCGGCCCCCAACAACCACTGCCGAACTCGGCCGGAAGTTCCTTCCTGTAACTCTGATTGTAAATGGCCTGGTTGGCCCCGGTACCTCGGCCGGACTTATGCCATCGATCATTGGCACATCGGGTCGTACGACTCTCAGCTCCGTCGGCTGAGACAGTGTGCCGTCGGCTCCCTTGACCAGGACGCTTATCGGAGCGACTTGATTGAACAGCGCCTTAGGCAGTCGGGCTGCGAGCGCGCTTCCTCTTCTCACCAAATCGGCACCCATCTCGACGCCATTCACCACCAGCGACGCTCCCTCGGTGAAATTCTTCCCGGTGACGATGAGCTTCAGGTTGCCCACACGACCTTGCTCCACTATCTCGGGCGACATCGATTGGATCAACGGCGCTGAAGGATTCGACTCGTCTGGTCCGACATCGAAATTGATTATCGTTACTTCGTCGCCGACGGATGCCGACCGCACAGCGGCGATCGAATGAGTCTTCTCACTAAGCGCAACTCGGCGAATCTCGCTACCGACCTCCTGATAGGATTCCAGCTCGCCAGAGGTGGTGTTGAAGGCAAACAGCATCCCGGTAGTAGATCCGACAAATGCGATCGAGGCGTCGCCTGTGAACGCGACGTTATTTGCGTGGGAGAAGTCGATTCCGTCGGGCGGCGTGAATTCCGATCTGTTTGCCAGGCGGCCACCCTGATTCTCAATAACGGTGACGCCACCGGGCTTGATGTTAGACGGCCGTCGGATGCGGGTCGCCGCGATCATCTCGACCCCGTCCGGTCGTGTCACAACGGTGATGCGTTCTGGAGAAGCTATCGAGATGCTATCGATGATGATGGCGCTCTCCGAGTCTATTGCAAACAGGCGGTCGCCGGTCGAGGCTGCAATGTACACTAACCGGCCATCCGAGCCGAACGCAGGATTGTTCGACTCGTCAAAGCGCGCGATCGAAGGGCTGAAGTTCGCACCCGAGACCAGGACGCCCTGGTCGTCGATTCTGATAACCGATAGGTTGTTTCCGTCAGCACTTGCGACAGCTATCGTTCGCCGAGCGCCGTCATCGTAGAGCGCCGTTTCAGAGGGCCGTCCGATTAAGGCGAGGTGAGATGCCAACTGTCCGGATTCTACGTTGAACGAATAGAGCGTCGGCACATCAAAGCTGGAAGCTATCAAGCAGAAGCGGCCGTCGCGCGTGAGCATTGCGCCGGTCGCTGGTGTAATGACAGCATCGCTCGGAAGCACAAGCAGCGCTGCCATCTCGAGCCGTTTGGCCCTGGTTGCGTCGATTATGCTGACTGTCGACGGACTGCCGCCAGCGGGATCATTAACCGCGGGTACCGTGATAAGCCTCCGGCCACCAGCCTCGATCATCGAAATTGACCCCAGAGTTTCACCAACCGCGACCGTTGACAGGATCTTGCCCGAGGTCAGACTGAACGAGATGAGCGATCCGCCGGTCACCGACGCGACAAATCCCACTTTTCCGCTCGATCCAATCAGCGGCTGCGCATGTTCGTTGAGAATGGCCGAAGACGGCAGCGACACGCTGCGCACTTGTGAGAGCCGGGTTCGGTGATCGCCGCCTTGCGCCACGGCGAGGCTCAGCAGAAGTAGGCAAATGAGCAAGATTGCTGGTTTCCTATTACTTTTCACCCGTCGACGGCTCCCAGTGGATTGTTGTGTTCAACGCTCATGAAGGTTGCGCGTTGCGAAAAAATCTTATGCCTTTCGAGAGGTCATATCAAGTAAAATCATCGGAGATTTACGCGAACTGAGTCAACTTCGACCTGGCAGACGTAAAATGAGGGACGGGGGGAACCACAATGATCATAGTAAACCGCGATCGCGGCAGCGTCATAAATACGGCTCACGGCTCTGAGATTCGGCCGTTGATCGATCGGACGACCTCAGGCGTGAGTCTGTGCAGCCTTGCTGAAGAGACGTTGCCGCCGGGGTGCGCTGTGACTCCCCACCATCACCGGGAGATCGAAGAAATCTATTACGTGGTTTCCGGACGTGGCCTGATGACCGTTGGCGAAGAGACGCGAGAGGTCGCAGCCGGTGACGCGGTCTACGTACCTCGCGGTCAGCGGCATAGTCTTGAAAACAACAGCACCGAGGCGATCAGGTTGATGCTGGTTTGCGGGCCAGCGTTCTTCTATGAGGACCAGGTATTCTAGAATCAGTCAAACTCAGATCTTGTGCTGATGGCCGCATGGCTGGAGCCATTCGATCGCCCCGTTGCGATCAAGCTGTAGTCGCTTCAGGGCAACGATGTCTCCTATCACAGTGACTGACAGGCCGTGACTTTCCGCCAGGGTCCTGATTCGTCGGTGGTTCTCGGGCGGCGCGGTGAAAAGCAACTCGTACTCTTCGCCGCCATTAAGAGCCAGCTCTAGATGATCGGTGTCCGAGCCTTTGGCACCGATGGACCGGACACATTCGGCAATGGGAATCGCGTCGGCGCGTATGATCGCACCCATATCGCTCTCGGCGAGGATGTGCCACAGGTCGGTACTCAAGCCGTCGCTGATGTCGATCATAGCGTGCGCGAGACCCTCGTCTCCGATCACGCGGCCCAGCTTCAACCGGGGCTCGGGAGCAAGGTGCTTCAAAACAGCCTGACGGCTCGGATCGGCTGCGGCTTGTGAATTGCTAAGCCTGAAGCCGTCTTCAAGAAGCTTCAGTCCGAGGGCCGATGCCCCCAAAGAACCGCTTACGTAGATTCTGTCGCCAATCCGTGCGCCACGTCGAGTGACGGCCTGCCCACTTTGGCATTCGCCGATCACGCTTACGTCTATGAACAGCGAGTCAGTCGAGCTCGAAGTGTCGCCACCGATGATCGAAACCCCGCTTTCATCAGCAAGTTCAAACACCCCTTCAAACAGCTCATCGACAAATTCCGAAGAACAATTATGAGTGAAGGCGATGCTCAACATCGCAAACTTCGGGACACCTCCCATTGCGGCCACATCGCTCAGATTGACGGCCAGCGCTTTCCGGCCGAGCAGACGGGGCGGGCCCCAGTTCGTGCGGAAATGCACGCCTTCGACCATCAAATCACAACAGGTGATAAGGTCTTTTCCGTCGGTCGGTCGGATCACGGCCGCGTCGTCACCAATACCCAACACCACGCCTTCCTTACGGCCTGCTCGTTTCCGAAGCCGGCCAATGATCTCGGATTCTGCTGGCATGATTCCTCGGGCCTGAATCGTAGCACTTGTCGCAAGCCGCCAACAATTCATGCAAATGAGAATTGACTGGTCCCGCGCGGGCATGAAGCCACCATTCGATGAGTCCATAATTCTATAGCAACCGGTTGGCGCGTGTTGTAGAATGACTTCGCCCCGCCTCCTCACTGATTCCTACGGAAGAAAGATCGGATGGAGCTCAACAACAATGATGCCGCCGTGTGCGCTGAACCGGTCGACGAGCCGGCGGATTCAATGGGCGAGATAGACCTGTACGATGAGCTGACCGCCTTCGCAGAGCTATCCCCTGAGGAACAGCTTCGTTTGGTGACTCGTCCAGAGAAGACGCCCAAGGAAACGGAGAACCCGATCGCGCCAGAGGTAGAGGAACCGACCCCTCCAGGACCGCTCTATGTTCATGAGCCGGTTGAACCGGGCGAGACACCAGCTGCCTCTGTTTCGGCTGCTCTTTGTTCGGATGCGGAGGTCTCGAATGCGAACGTAGAGTCACAGGAGGTCCGCCGGGAACTCCTTGAGGTATCAATAACCATCAACCCTGAGGAGGAGGCGATAGTACCGGCACCGCAATTCGACGCTAGCGCCGGCGATTTGAATTCGCCGGTCGAGCCGAGTGAAATCTGTCCGGAATCTGCGGAAGAAGCTACGGCCGATGAACTTGTCGATGCGGAGGCAATCGTGCCTGCAGCGAAATCCGCTGCCGGCCCTGAAGATTCGATTTCGTCCGTCGAGCCGCCTGAGATCCGCTCGGGACTATTTGACAGGCCAAGACACAGCGGTCCGCTTGGCAGCCTGACCCTGGGATATGTGTTCACCGGTGCCTTGTCGAAAGGCGTCTGTCTTGCGTGCGGTGCCGAAGCGGGAACTGACGATTTGTTCTGCATAAGCTGTGGGGTTTTTGTCGACGAGATTGGATCGACGCTTCCTACCAACCCGACGTGCGCGGAGTGTAAGCAGAGAATCGAGACCGACGAGATCTTCTGTCCGTGGTGTGGATCAACCCTCAGCCCAGCGGGGTGAAATGTGTTGGCGTGCCTTCGTGTGTTTTTATGCCTTCTATAGCGATGCGCAGCGCATCGATTGCCAATACAGCGCAATGCGCCTTTGCTGGCGGGAGGCGACCCAGTGCGTCCGCCACATCTTTTCGAGTCAGCGACTCAATCTCCTGGAGAGATCGACCGATAATCAATTCAGTCAGAACGGAGGCGGCAGCAATTGTCGGCGGACAGCCGGAGGCTTTGACTTTTGCCTCCGTAAGTCGGTTGCCTTTGACCCGCACGCTGAGCCTGATTCGGTCAAG
>CAZOOE010000210.1:0-10597 GCA_964581275.1 uncultured Clostridia bacterium | reverse complement strand
TGTGGTTCGTCGTGCCAGCTTCGATCCGGTGCATGCCTAGAAAGGCGAATGGGTCCGAGTGGTCTCCGCCGATTATGAGGTCAACGTTTGATGTCATCGTAAGCTCGTGTTTTGAAAGGAGAGATCCGCGCCGGTTGCTGTTAATGCGTTGACTTCGTTTCTTCGGACCGCCCACGGACGAAGCTTACTTGTAAGTGAGGAGTGATGTGGTGTCAAGCAACGGCGGCTCGTGTTCTAATTGTGTGTTGCTGGCGAATTGTGTTCCCAGAATTGGGGGGTCTCCAGAAGTCGGTTTGCACGCAGCGGCGTGCAATGTTTGTAGAGGGAGACATGTGTGGCGGACCGCACCCCAGCGGGTGCAATGTTCTTAAGGCAACCGCTGGAGAATGAGACTCTTGCTCACGCTAAAGTCTTTGTGTTAGTTTTCAATCACCCTGAAAACTTTTGTTGGGGAGTCAAGGAAATGGAAAAACCAATACAACAACAAAACACAATACAAGACAGTTTTCTCAACAGTGCCCGGAAGGAACGAAGCAACATCACGATCTACCTGATGAGCGGCGTCAAACTCACGGGAAGAATAAAAAGCTTCGATAAGTACTCAGTGATTCTGGAAGCAGGGTCGCAAGAGCAACTGATCTTCAAGCACGCCATCTCGACGGTGTCATTGCCGCGCGGAGGCGCGCGCGACTATCACTACAGCCGGCCGCTCGCACCTTCTGATCGCGAGCATCCGGCCGAGCCGTCAGCGCCACCTCAAGCCAGCACCGCGGCGGCTCAGGAGAAGTCCTGACGATCTTCCTGTGAAGCCGAACAACTCTGTCAGCACTCTTCGGGCTGCCCTTTCGGCAGCCCAAGTAGTTTTGGAGGTTCCGAGGCCGCGCTCAGCACTCAGCACTCAGCACTCAGCAATTCTAATGCGAGGACTATTCATTACGTTTGAAGGTATAGACGGCTGCGGCAAGAGCACCCAGCGCGGGTTGCTCGCTCAGCAACTCGCGCAACGCGGTTTCGAGGTCGTGGTAACGCGCGAGCCAGGCGGCACGGTGATTGGCGAAGGCATTCGCCAGTTGCTGGTTTCGGATGCCAGTGTCCATATCGCCCCAACCACCGAGATTCTCCTGTACGTCGCCGCCCGCGCGCAGCACGTGGCTGAGCTGATCAAGCCTTCACTCGAAGCGGGCCGCATTGTCATCTCCGACCGCTACACCGATTCCACGGTTGCCTTTCAAGGTCACGGGCGCAGGTTGGATCTGGAGATCGTGGAAAGGCTGAACAGGTTCGCGACCGCCGGGTTGATACCGGATCTCACGATAGTGTTTGATCTTGATCCGGCAACCGCACGCACGCGCCTCGGTTCGCGACCCGTGGGCGGCCTACTGGGCGCATTTGACGACCAGCATGAGGACTTTCATGAACGGATGAGGTCCGGTTACTTGAGGATGGCCCAGAGCGAACCAAAACGCATTCGCGTGGTTGACGCCAGCGGCTCGGCAGAGCAAACACATTCATCTGTGATGGCTCTTGTGCTGCCGAAACTCGAAGAAGTCAAAGGCCGGAAATGAGAGGTCGGAGGTCGAAAATCAGAAACGCGCGACCCCTGGTCCCTGACCTCCGACCTCAAACTCCCACCTTCTTATGCTTGACGACGAACTGGTAATCGAAACTCCCGAACGGGTCGAGCTTCACTACGTGCTCGCGAACATTGGCAATCGATTTCTCGCCGCCGCGGTCGATCACCTTATTCAAGCGGTCGCGATGGTCACCGTGGTGGTTGCTGCGGGTGGGCTGAGCGACTGGCGTTTGTTTGCTTCGATGGGCGTGTGGACTGCGGCGCTTACGGTGCTGGCGATTTTTGCCATCTATTGGGGGTACTTCGTCGCGTTTGAGACGTTGTGGAGCGGGCAGACTCCAGGAAAACGGATCATGCGATTGCGGGTTGTTCGCGAGGACGGACGGCCCGTCAGATTCTTCGAGGTATTCGTCAGGAACCTGCTGCGGGTCACGATAGACATTCAGCCGTTGGGGTGGAATGCAATCGGCGTCCTATCGATAGTCTTCAGCACAAGGTCAAAACGAATAGGAGACTTTGTGGCCGGAACGGTCGTGGTGAAGGAGCGCGCTACCGAAGCACCCTCGCTCGACGAGATCATTCATGTTTCGGAGATCGAGCAACAGAGGATCGAGCGAACGGCGCCCTCGCTGTTCGTCGCGGACACGCGTCGCCTCAGCGCCCAGGAGCTTCGCGCGGTAGAGACGTTTTTGAAGCGAAGATTTGAGCTGAACGAACCGAACCGCGCGGCTCTGGCGGCACGCATAGCTCAACCGATCTCGATAAAGCTGGGCGTTTCACCCGCTGGGCTTTCGCCGGAGGCCGTCTTAGAGGAGGTCGGGCGGCAACACCGCGCTCAGGCGCGGTACTTCGATTAAAACATTAGCCCTGCACAGCCCAAAGCGCGACAGATAGAGTGGTGCCGTCAACTCAACTCGACGACCTCTTTATGAGTTGGGATCACCACATTCCAGCCCAGTTCCTTTGCGATGCGATCGCGCAGGGCGGTTGCAGAATCGATTTCGCCGTGAACGACGAATGTCTTACGCGGGGGCTGCTTGAAACCTCCAAGCCAGCGCATGATCTCCCCGGCATCGGCGTGAGCCGACAGACTGCTGATGCTCTCGACGTGAGCATGAACCGGTACAATTTCGCCGTGAATCTTTACCTGAGTGTCGCCGTCCTGCAATCTCCTGCCCCGCGTTCCTGCCGCCTGATATCCAGCGAAGATGACGCTGCTTGCAGGATCGGGGAGCCACTGCGCCAGATGATGAAGAACGCGCCCACCGGTTGCCATCCCTGACGCCGAGATTATGATCCCGGGGCCCTGCTGCTCGTTCAACGCCCTCGATCCGCCTCGCCCTTGTACCAGACTGAAGTTGCGAGTTGCCAGCGGGTTTCTTTTCAGGTTCTCGATTCGCTGCATATCAAAATCGTGGTCTTCACGGTGTCTCGAGTATAGCCGAGTGGCCTCGACACCCATCGGCGAGTCAACGGCCACCGGAAGCACTGGAATGCGACCTTCATCCTCAAGCTCGCGAAGGTAGTAGACGAGCAACTGCGTCCGTCCCACCGCAAACGCCGGGATGATGATTTTTCCTCCGCGCGCTGCGGTAGTATTGACAATCTCGGCCAGTCGATCCTTCGGGCTTGTGTGATCGTGGAGCCTGTTACCGTAGGTTGACTCGACAAGCAGATAGTCGGCTTCGTTCTCCGACGCAGGATCGTTCAAGATCGGCTCATCATAGCGCCCGAGATCTCCCGAGAAGACGATCTTGCATGGATTGCGGTTCGGCTCGGTCAACTGAACTTCGATGAAGCTGGAACCTAGTATATGACCCGCGGGGATGAAACGCGCGCTCATGAATTTGTTAAGCGATACGGTTTCTTCGTAGGAGACCCTCTGGATCAGCTTGAGCGCAGCGTTGGCGTCCTGCTCGGTGTACAGGGGGAGCGCGGGACGGTGCTTGGAGAAGCCCTTGCGATTTGCGTATTCAGCATCTTCTTCCTGCAGCCTCGCCGAGTCCGGCAACATGATTTTAAGGAGATCCGCGGTTGCGGTGGTTGCGAAGACCGGTCCCTTGAATCCATCGCGAACCAGCCTAGGCAGGTAGCCCGAATGGTCGATGTGCGCGTGGGTCAGCAGCACCCACGTTATTGATGCGGGATCAACTGCCAGCCCTTCCCAGTTGCGCAGCCTCAACTCTTTGAGCCCCTGGAATAGACCGCAGTCAATCATCGCCCGGCTACCCCGCACCTCAAGCACGTACTTTGAGCCGGTGACAGTCTCGGCGGCGCCGAGGAATTGAAGAGTTGGCATTGTGGCTCCACACTAGCAAATGACCTGAGTCGCGGCAAGCAGCGGCCCGCTCAACCCGCCTCCCAAAAAAACTTCTTGACATGACCGATATTCATAGTATGCTTAACAGCGTTAAGTGAGAGGACATTGTTAAATAGTTTGGCAGGCATGGGATCGAAGCAGAGAAGAGAGCGTGAGAAAGAGGAATTGCGGCAGGACATCCTGGACGCCGCCCGCGAGTTGTTTGTAAACGAGGGTTACGAGAACGTTTCGATGCGCCGAGTGGCCGAGAAGATCGAATACTCGCCCACAACGATCTATCTCTATTTTGAAGACAAGGCGTCGCTGCTTTACGCGATCTGCGAAGAAACCTTCGCCGGGTTGGCGAAACGCCAGGAGGCGATCACCAAGGCGAGCGACGATCCAATTGAAGTGTTGCGGAGAGGATGCCGCGCGTACGTGGACTTTGGTCTGAAGTATCCGAATCACTACAAGCTGACGTTTATCAACCATCCCCAGCACCCCCGTGATGAAAAACGTCATCTTCGAGAAGAGTCAATGGGGATGAAGGCGTACGGAAACCTCCGAGGGAATGTGGAGGCCTGTATAAAAGCGAACAAGTTCCGACCGACAGATGTTGAGGCCGTAACTCAGATGATGTGGGCCGGCGGGCACGGAATTACATCGCTGTTGATCTCCATGCCGGACTTTCCGTGGGTCAAGAAATCCGAGTTAATTGACCTGATGATTGATACTTTGATCCACGGACTGCGGACCTGAAATTTTTTTGGAACTTTGCTTAACGCTGTTAACGTACTAAGAGTCGTTAACGAAGCGAAAGGCGTAAACTGGTTGGCTCACCGAAAGCGGGAATATGGTTCAAGACACAGCCGGTTGGCGTGACACCAGACACCGTCTGGGGTTGTTTTTATCAGTCTGCCGGCTATGGTCTAGGTGAGTCGCGATATTTTAAGGTTTTGACACGAAGCGCCAAAGCGACAAGCTGCCCCATCGGCTTGCGCGCCTGGCAAGGCAATCGTTTTTTTGGGGGATGCCGAGTGAAAGGAGTCAGATCATGAGGAAGTTTATGAGTGTGAGTGTGTTGGGATTGGCAATGGTTGTCGGACTTGCGGCACTGACCGCTTTTGGGCAGGAGGTCAGTCGATCGATCCTGCTAAAGCGTGATGCCAAGATTGGCGGACAGTTGTTACCTAAGGCTGAGTCTGAAGCCAAGTCTGGCGAAGGAAAGGATGAACTCGTGATTGCGCAGGGTAGACTAGAGATTCTGAGCGCGACCTACAAGATCACCAAGCTTGAGAAAACGCCGACGGTGACATCGGTGATCTATTCTGAGGAAGCGGACGGCTCTTTCCAACTGAAGCGCATCGAGTTCAGGGGCAAGGACTCAGCGCTCGCCTTTGAGAACACAATCGCGAAACTGATAACCCGCTAACTGTTTGCCCGACCCGTCATTTTGTCTTCGATTCTGGGAAAGGGCGATCCCACAGATGGGCAACCGATGTCCACTGGGATCGCCTTTTTTTATTGCTCAACCTGAACCATTCATCCACTTAAACAATTCTAGAGTCGCGTGGCACGCCTTTGGCTCTGTCGAGCCGCGTGGCTTCGCGCAGCATGGGGTACAACTGTTAACAACCAGGCTGCGGGCACCGTTTGTAATTCTGCCAGCGGCGTGTAAACTTTATAGTTCGTGCTTTTGCCGACACAGGATTTTGAAAGAAAGGTTGCCGCTTTAAAGTGAAGACTTTATTGAAACGGCGCCCTCAGAGATGTCGTATCAAGCAGTTGACTATATCAGGCTACGACATCGTTAATCAAAGAGTGCTGGGCCCGGTGGTGTTCGTTTCGGCTGCAGGTGTCAGGACTTTGCTTTGAGAGGAAGGCTTATGAGTTCACTAATACAGAAGATTCAATGTTCGAGCCGCGCGGTAGCAATCGCGTCGCTAACAGGGTTGCTTGCGGCGTGGTCCCCGATTGTGGCGTTCTCGCAGGACGGAGTTGTTGCGCGCCAGCAGCAGCCTGGTCAAGTAACGGGTCAGCAACAGAATCCGGCCGGGCAGAATTCGATCACACAACCGATCGCGAGTTCTCCGGATGTTCCCCCGGATCGTGTAGGGGTAACCCCAGGACAGGTGCAGTCTTTACCGCTTCAGGATGCAATCGCGCAGGCGCTGCAGAACAACCTCGACATAGAGCAATTCCGACAAGGCGTGCGGATAGCAGAGTACAGCCTCTTTTCTCTCAGGGGTTTCTACGACTATACGCCGGGAGCGGGCATTGGTTTTCGCAACTCAATCACTCCCACATCTTCGACGATAAGTGGAGGCAATAGTGGAACGCTCAGCAGCAAGTCGCTGTACTACAACTTCACCACCAGCAAGCAATTTGAACAGACTGGCGGCAACCTGTTTGCTGAGTTTGACAATAGCCGGAATAGAAGCAGCAGCATCTTTAACGGTTTGAATCCAACGTACAATACGACGCTTACCTTTACTTATACGCAACCGCTGCTGCGTAACTTCTCCCTCGACGCGAGCCGTCGCAGTATTCGACTGGCAAAGAAGTCACTCGATCTTTCGGACAGTCAGTTCCGCCAGCGTGTCATCGAGATCATCAACCAGGTGCAGCGAGCGTACTGGGACTTGGTATTTGCGATCCGCAACGAGAAGATCGCTCGCGATTCCGTCGATCTCGCGCGGACCCAGCTTGAGAACAATCGAAAGATGGTGGAAGCGGGGACATTGGCTCCGATCGAGCTGCGATCAACCGAAGCCCAGCTTGAAACAGCAAAAGGCAATGTGATTGTCGCGCTTCAGGGCATTACTACGGCAGAGAATGCCTTGAAGATCTTGCTGTTCAAGGATCCCAATGACAAGACGTGGAACTCAGAGATAAAACCCACCGATGAGCCACAGTTTGGTGAATTGACGTTCAACCTCGACGAATCAACCAGGTTGGCGCTCAAGAACCGTCCGGAACTCGACCAGATGCGACTTCTGACCGAACAGAAGGAAATCGATATCAAGTACTACAAGAACCAACTGAAACCCCAACTGGACTTTGTAGGCATCTATACCAACACCGGGCTAGCCGGAGCGGCCTCGACCGCAGTATCTGTGGGCGGCGGCGGGTCGACCATCCTCCCTCGGTTTTTGGGCGGGTACGGCACATCACTCAAGAACCTATTTGGTCAGGATTTCCGGACTTATCAGATTGGCGTGAATGTGAGCCTTCCAATTGGCAATCACACTGCAAAAGCAAACCTGGGGCGTTCGCTTGCCGAGCAAAGACAGCTTGATGCCCGACAGCGTCAGCTGGTGGAGAGCGTGCAGGTTGACGTCCGCAACGCGTTACAGGCAGTCGTGGCTTCGAGGCAGCGTTATGAAGCCGCACAAGCAGGCGAACTGGCGGCCAAGGCGCAGTATGACGGAGAACAGGAGAGGTACAGGGCAGGTCTATCGACCAACTTCGTCGTTTTGCAGCGGCAAACTGATTTGTCGGTCGCGCGCGGGACGACGGTGCGGGCGCTTACGGATTACAACAAGGCTCTGGCGGATCTACAAAGAGTCACTGGCATGACGCTGGTTAGCAACAACGTCCAGATCTCTTCGAAGCCAACAGACTCCAAGTAGCAATCGAGATCTCAAACGGAGAATAGTTAAAGGGGTGGCATTGTAGCCACCCCTTTTGATTCGGGAACGGAGTTTCTTCGAAGTATTAGCGTCCGGATCAACGACGTGAAATCATTACCCCACGAGGGTGTTGATTTGGTCACGGTCGTGAGGGGAAAGGTCAACGAACTCGACGTTAAAGCCGACCCGGAATTTGTGGTCGCTCACGACGCCAGCCGTACAGACCTGATGGCCGTTTGGGAGACGAAAACTCAGGCTGATTCTTGATCCTGTAACCGCAGGTACGTAGCTCTCGACGAAGACGCCTTCGGCGGTGAGATTTACGATTCGGCAGTCACGACCATTTGCATTCGTTTCGCAGCGGGCACGTAAGAAGTTTCGAAGCTCGGTCCGATTACCTGCAGGGGCACAAGCACCCATAGCACTCATAGTCTCATTCTCCTCTCTGGATGATTCAGGCTTCCCGCATTACCTAAACTACAGCCCTATAGCATACACCATCAATCCCCTGCAAAACAACAGAAAAACTGGCGGTGTCTTTAATTTGATTCCGCGAGTATCTTTCTAGCCTCAACAAGGGTTAAATATCCGCCAAGGTCATTATGGATTGGCACTTCTCTATTGCAGGATATGCACCAAAAACCATAACGGACCGTCCCGCCCTCGCTCCAGCTTCGCCCTCCATAGGCGGAGAGCGGCTTATTGCAAGCTGGACAGTAAGCCATTCCTTGTCGATCCCACTGCATACCGAACATAACACGCAGCTTTGTATTGAGCCTGCGGTGAAGGTAGATAATATATGCCAGAAATACCAATACTGATAAAAGGCTTAAGCCTAATATTCTTTGTAGTGTTTGGGGTTGTAACCTTGTCCAAAGGGGCTCAACTAGCGCAGGCATGGTCACCCAAAAGAGCGTACCAAACAGGAGTAATAGTAGGGCTCCTATTGCCTCTCCTATATGCTTTGCTAGTCCTTCTCTTAGTGCTTGCCACATGGTCTTTCTCCTCCCACTAATACCGCATCCTATCATAAAAAACTTTTTTGTAATACGAAATAGACCTTGACACACGGTGCTTTTCGTAATACAATAACTCCATTGTAAGGAGAAAGAGATGGCAAACACACTTCCGATGGACAAGAAGATAACAGTGATAAGCGGAAGTGATAAGCGGACTGGCTGAGGGTATGAGTATTCGTGCGATCGAGCGAATGACTGGCGTCAACCGCAACACAATCATGTCCCTGAATTTGAGGGTAGGTCAGGGCTGCGCACGAATGATGGATGACAAACTGCGCGGGCTGGGGTGCACCACAATTCAGGTAGATGAAGCGTGGGGATTCATTGGAAAGAAACAGCGCAATGTGACGTTTGAGGATTCGCCAGAGCTTGGCGACGTATGGACGTCCGTTGCTCTTGATGCCGATACAAAATTAGTGCCTTGCTATCGCGTCGGAAAGCGCGACCTGCCGACAGCAACCGAGTTTATTTCTGATCTGGCATCGCGACTTAACAATCGCATCCAGCTTTCAAGTGATGCGCTGCGAACCTACATACAAGCAGTTGAGCGCGGCTTCGGCTGCGATGTTGATTATGGGCAACTAATCAAGGTCTATGCGACTACGGCAGACATCGGGCCGCAGGCACGCTATAGCCCTGGCGAGGTGATTGATACTGAAAAGGTTGTCATCATGGGTAGCCCCGATCAGTCAAAGATTTCAACGTCCTTTGTTGAATCCCAGAACCTCACTTTGCGAATGCACTGTCGCAGGCTGACACGGCTGACAAACGCTTTCAGCAAAAAGCTGGATAGCTTCAAGGCCGCAATCGGGCTCCACTTCGGTTATTACAATTTCGTAAAGCGTCACAACACGTTGAGAATGACGCCAGCGATGGCTGCGGGTGTAGAATCTTCGTTTTGGTCGGTTGCCGAACTGATCGAGAGGTCGCGCGAATGAGCGAGGGTTACATAGGCTGGCTAAAACTTGCGATTCGTAACGTGCACAATTGCGAGGCTGAGCATATCGAGACCGTACCCGTACACGAACAGTTTCAAGGCGAAACAGTTTGGCAGGGTGAGGTTGAAGTATTTAGGCTGAGCGGGCACCCAAAGGCATCGCTGTGTTATGCCTTGGGTACTGCTCAGTTTGACGGCGGGAACGACCTTAGGGCGGTGACTGTTCTAGGGTTGCCACCTGTGGACGGTCCACTAAAAGCCATCCAGGTTTTTATTGTAGGTTCTGCGAAAGGAAAGTCGGATGCAAAGAGTGAAGGCAAAAAGATTAGGTAGACCACCGCTCCCAAAGGGCACGGTAAAGGAACACATCACCCCGATTAGACTACAGGATGACGACCGCACAGCGTTTGAGAAGGCTGCACAACGGGAAGGGCTAAGTCTGTCAGAGTGGATCAGAAAAACGCTGAAAGAGTCTTTGAAAACGTGATATAATAACGATGATTTGAGAATGCGGAAGGCGTGGGAGTCGAACCCCATCGACGTGTCAGCGCCGAGCCCTTGGGTTCTAAATACCTTTAAACAGGACCGCCTGAGGGACGCCTTCCGTTTACTTTTGGTCGCCTAGCCCCGGAGTGTTCGGGCCTCAAAATCCAAACCACTCCGGGACTAGCCTTCCGGCTTTAGCGCTCTACTGCGCGGCGACCTCCGCACTAGAGCTCGCTCTTCTTCTCATACCACCCTCCTGAGTCCGCAGTTTACCAAAACCTTACGCCCCGCACAAGCGATAACTTCGATAAGCCCAACCAATAGCTCGACCCGTAAAAATGCTTGAACCCCAAGCCCGGCTATGCTATCCTCTCGCACTGAGCAAAAGGAGGGTTTATGGCAGAGATTAAGGAGTCGGCGGCGGCAAAGCCTAAAATGCAGCGCCATCGCAGCCCAAACTATCCAATAATAGATCTCGATACCGCCATCAACCGGATTGAGGTTTTGCGAAAGCAGGCACAAAGGCATTTTGTGCCACTCAAAACCGCGTATCAACTATGGGACTATACCCCTAAGAGTGCCTTTGGCAATCAGGCAATTGCGGCTCTGAGGGCTTACGGCCTCATTGATATTCAAGGAAAGGGGGACGCT
>CAZOOE010000209.1:7223-10652 GCA_964581275.1 uncultured Clostridia bacterium | reverse complement strand
CTCGAGAAGTCTATACCGACGGTCTCGATCGTCACTTCGGGCGCCCCCTCCTTGTGTTTCCCAGTTGTGTCCGTCGTATCCGCCACCGCAGCAACTGCAAGCGCGTGCTCAGTTGCGGTAGCGACTCTCAACGTAGGCGTGCCTGCCGCCTGTCGAACTCGCGTCCTTGCTTCCTGCCACTCGGCATGAGACTCAATGCCGGCCTGCGATCGCTTATTCTCATCATCGGCGGCTATCAACTTGTTCAGACGTGAGCCTACATCTTCCTGCTTACCCAGATCCAACAGTGACGGGTCCCACCAGACCACTCGATGGTCACCCGCTTCCGCTTGGTGCTGCCCCGGGGAGACCGAACCTTTCGGTCTCAGTACGCCAGTGGGCCGCAGGCAGTTGTCGGGGCCGAACTCAGGGCAGCCCGGTGGGTGATTAGTCTCCGGGGCGAGGCTGCGGTCCGCGGGCGGAAAGATCGAAGGGTTGAGCGCGCTGAGCCACCGATCCTCGTACCGCTGATCGCCTACCGAGGAGATGACGAGCAAGTCGCGCGCTCGAGTCGCGGCCACATACAACACGCGCGCTGCCTCCTCGATGTCGAGTTGTTTCTCTTCGTCCGCGTGTTCCAGAAGCTCCGGCGGCGAACAGCCCGCAAGCGTCATCACGCAGAGCCCGCGCTGCGGATCGCTCCACCGCGACGCTTCACGCGCGGCGTTCGCCGTCATATCCGCGAGTATCACAACCGGGAACTCCAGTCCCTTCGCTTTGTGCACGGTCATTATGCGCACGCCGTCGAGTCCTTCTTCGATGATCGGCGCGTCGCTCGCTTCACCTGTCTCGGCTTGATCGACCAGCCAATCGACAAACGCGCGGAACGAAATGAGACCGCCGCGTTCGGATCGCCGAGCCATATCCATCAACCGAGCTACATTCGCTAGTGCCTGTTCGCCGGTGCTCCAGTTGGCGAATCCCGCGTGCGCCCGCGTGGCCGCAAGGAGGCGCCCGATCGTGTCGGCTATGGGGCGCCGGTTGCGGCCCCGATGCAGATCGCGCAGCACCGCAAGCGCGGCCGCGACCTCCGCGCTCGCCTCAGGCAAATCGTCCGACGGCTGTTTGAATGGATGCAAACTACCGTGCGCTGTCCGGTAAGCGAGCAACTGCCCGTCGGTCAGCGCGAACAGCGGACCTCGAAGCGTAGCAAACACCGCCAGCTCATCGTCACTCCGCTCGATCGCCGAGACCGCGTTTCGTATGGCCTCGATCTCCTCGCGGGCGTGAAAACCGCTCCCGCCGACAAGCAGATGCGGAAGCCGCCGCGCCTCGAGCGATCGAACATACGGACGGGTCACATCGGTCGCAAAGCTTCGGAAGCGCCGGAACAACAGACAAACATGACGCGGCTGAATAGCTACTCGGGTTGTTGGGTCACGTCGTTCGGTCACCGTCCAGCCGCTCTCGCGCACCAGCCACTCCACAAACGCCGCAATTCCGTCCGGCTCTGATTGTTCGATTTTCCAAAACGTCGGCTTCTTGTAGTCCGGGCCGGGGTAAGGCTCGGGTACCGGCAGCGCCACTACAGCGGGCTGAGTGTTGACTCCAGGTCTGTGCGGCGCCAGCGGAACATAGCACGCCTGAGCGTAGGTCGCATAGACTTTAGTCTGTGTTGCTCCAGTAGATGGATAACGCGCGGGCAGACTAGTTTCTACGCTACTGGAATCGGCTCCGGGGGCCGGTTGCGTGTCAGGCGCCGCGGGTCTCATTACTCGACCGAAGGCCGCGTTGACCGCCTCCTGGAGTTGCGGGACCGAACGGAAGCTGACGGTCAACGGAAGCGTCTCGCCGCCGTTTGCGATCACCTGTTGCTTCACCGCTTCATAAAGAGCAACATCGGCGCGGCGGAAACGATAGATGGATTGCTTGGGGTCTCCGACGATGAACAGCTTGCCGGGCACCGGCTTGACCTTACGCCAGTCTGCCTCATTTGGGTTGTCGGCGGCCAACAGCACGAGAATCTCGGCCTGAAGCGGATCAGTGTCCTGGAATTCATCGACGAACAGATGGGTGAATCGCCGCTGAAGCTCCGCCCGAACCGCCGGGTTGTCGCGCACTAGATTTCGCGCGCGAAGCAACAGATCGAGAAAGTCCAGACAGCCGGCTCGTTCTTTAAGCCGCGTGTACTCTTCGATGACCGACATCAGATCATCTCGAAGTCGAGGTGCAAGATCGGAGCCCGCGCGCTGGACGAAATCCTGTATCATCTCCTTCAGCGCGTCGCGCCGGCGTTTCAGATCATCCGCCGGGAATTCGTCTCGCTTGTAATAGGCGACATAGTTCTTCGACCTCCAGGCGGGCAGGAAATCGAACAGTCGAGCTTCGGCCCCGTCATAATCGCGACCCAGGTCGTCCTCGGTGCGAGTGATATCCGCCACAAAGTGTTTTAGCTCAAGCAGCGATTTGGTGAACCACTGCTTTGAGTCGCCTTTGTCTGCCCACGCCGAGAGCTCTTTCATCTCGGTGATCAAGGCGTCGATTGCGCGGTCGCGATCGAACTCGGGATCGTGACGCCAGGGGGAAGGGAAGTCGCGTCGCTCGATTAGCCCCAACGCCGCGAAGCGAAGCCTGCGCCTCGGACCTTCCCCCGACCGGCGTCGTGCCAGCGTTGCCGGTCTGCCCTTCGAGTACTCGCGCCGTGCGCGTCTTCTCAGCACTCGTCGAACGGCGTCGCTTGGGTTCGCGAGCTGGGCCTCGAACCAGCGATCGAAGGCCATCTCGAACAGCGGCCGGGAGGTATCATCCGAAGCAACCTCGAAAAGCGGATCGATACACGCTTCGACCGGACGCTCGCGTAGAGTGTCCACGCAGAAGGAATGGATGGTGCCGATGCGAGCTTCTTCAAGCTGGGGAAGCGCGTCGGTAAGGAACGCTTTCTGCTGGGGTGACGTTTCGGCCGATTGGCGCTCGCGCTCTATCTCGGCTCTCAACCGCAGCTTCAACTCGCCTGCGGCAGCATCGGTGAAGGTGACCGCCACGATGTGGTCCAGCGAGGCGCGGCCCGACTTGAGCACCGAGATGACTCGGCGAACCAGTTCACTGGTCTTGCCGGTACCGGCCGCGGCTTCGACCACGAGCGTGGTATCGAGGTCATTGCGAATCCGATTGCGCGCGGGCTGATCCGCGAGGGACTCCATTTCGACAACCTTCACTGGAGCGACCTTCTTTGAGAGCTTCGTTTGAACCGCGGGCTCATCTTTGACACGAACCTCTTGGCGCGGTTCATCAGGCAGCGCATCAAACAGGCTCGGCGTTTTGTCGTCTCTTTTCATTTTGATGCCACACTCGCCGGCGGTGGGTCGTTCACATTCCAGCCTACAACTCACTTCAGCGACAATGCTTGATGCCCACACGCGTCAGCGGTGGGTCGTTCACGTTCCAGCCTAC
>CAZOOE010000209.1:4804-7123 GCA_964581275.1 uncultured Clostridia bacterium | reverse complement strand
CTCCTTGTAGGTTCGAACGTGAGGCACTCACGGCTGACGCCTGTGAGCATCTGGCTCCAGCTCTATTATTCACGGCAACTCGCGCAATCCTTTCAACTCAACAAGCCTGCTTTGAGGCTTGACTCGCACGCGGCGTTCTTCGTTAGGCCCGCAAACCGCAAGATAGTCGCACCAAACACACGCATCGTGAGCCGGCGCCGCAGGCAAAAAGCCTTCCTCGAGCGCGCGTCCCACAGTCTCCGACATGATGCCCGCATAACCGCGCGCGAAGTCATCAAGCATCACAACTCGCTCTTCGTAATTGCCGTCGGCCGTGCAGTAGTACAGGCGCCCCGATTCAACCGGCTCTCCCAACAGCTTCTCGCAAGCCAGCGCGTACAACACCGGCTGCAGGTGCTGGCCGCCTCCGATGATGACCCCGTCCTTCGCGCGTGCCTTGCCGGTTTTGTGATCCGTCGCACGAATTCCCCGAGTCTCGTGACGCTCTACAAGATCGACCGAGCCTCTAAGTTTCAGCTCACCGACTACCGGCACGGGATCGGGGACGCTAGCAGGGTCTTCGTCCTCGCGGCCGCGGTCGGCGAGCCCAAAGGACAATTCGAATTTGTAAGGGATCCAACCGTCTTGGGCATCGGCATGCCTCCTCAGCCACTCGCGCAGGTCCGCCCCTATGGCGTTGATGCCGTCCTCCCACACTTTGGGAATCGCCGGCCACAAATCGTCCTCATATTTGGACGCGACTCGCTGAAGCACATCATTCGCCGCATCAATCGCCCGACCGATGTTTGCATGAGTGATCGGCAGCTCGCCCGCCTGTCTTAACAGAGTCAACAGCTCGTACTGGACCTTGTGAAACAGTGAGCCGCGCGTGAGCGGATCGATGACTTCAAGCGCGGCGGGTTCTTCGCGAGGCTGAAGCCGATGCACCGCTTGTAGGAAGAATCGATACGGACACGCTGCGTAGTTCTGAAGCGCCGTTGGTGAGAACGACCGCGCGGAAAGATGATGTGGCCGGAGCGCCTCGATTGCCGGCGAATCCGGATCAACCAGACCGTCAAAGGAGGTCCAGCGGTGCAGCCACCTACGCGAGCGAGCACGCAGCGAACGAGCAAGGTGGGGGTTGGACTCGAGTAGATAGTGCGCGGTTCCGGCGGTTGTTTCGGGGTCGGCATCAACCAACCGGCCGAGCAAAGCCAGGTCGTATTCGGCTTCGTCTATCGCGCCGCGGGCGTCATCGGGAGCCGGCCACCCGAGCCGGGCGGTCGTGCCTGATTCGGCCAACAGCCCAAGCTCTTCGAACCCGCGCAATTCGCCTTCAGCCGCGCGCAGAGCCTCGAGCCCGTAGAACGAGGGCACCCGCGGCCTTGCCTGTTGAATGTCGATCCGCGGATATGAGAGATATGCACGGCTGGAAGCCGCTCCCAGAGCCAGTCTTAAGGCTAGCCGCTCGGCTGCCACCCGATCGCGCTGAGTAGCCAGTCCGCCAGTGTCGAGTTGGCGCCGCTCGGCGTCGAGCAAGATCGGGTCTTCGACGACCTTTCGCGGGAACAGCTTTTCGGCGAGCCCCGGCACGAAGACCACGTCGAAAGTCATGCCTCGAGCCGCCTCCGCCGATCCGATAAAGACCTGGCCGTATCGACGACGAGGCGGAGGTACTGTCAGATCGCGAAGCCGCGGCGCCAGGACTTGCTGAACTTCGAACAGCTCGACCGGGCCGACCGGCGACATCGGCGCGAGCTCAGTCAGCGTCTCGAGCACTGCCTCCGGTTGCTTAAGCGCAGCTGATGCCAGCTCGCTCAACCGCGCAAGCCACTCACCCCAGGACGCCTTCGGAGGCAATGCTGCGAGAAGCTTGATCAACGGCAAGGCGAACTCTCGCAAGTGCGCGAGGTCTCGAATGTCACGATCCAGCGCCGCAGCTCGAATCTCATCTTCGTCGCTGACTTCATCACGGCGCAAACGCAATTCGCGTTCGAGCCCCGCGCTTCGACGCTCCCAACGTTCTTCGCTGCCAATCACTGCCGACTCGACTAGCAGGCGTTCCCAGCGCCAGGGAGCGCGAAGCGTGCCGTCAACGATCGATTTGTCTTCAAGCTCTGCGGGAGAGAGAGAGTCTTCCGAAGCTTGCACCCCTTCGCTGGTTGATTCGGTGATTGCCGGAATCAAGTCGTGTTGGGGCGGGGTCCAGTGATCATCAACGCGCGATTCAGAAGCGGGACCGGGTAACTGCCCCCGCGACATAAACCCGGCGAAACGGACGGCTCGACGCCCTTCCAAAGCGCCCCCGAGCGCCACCTGAAGGCGGCCGAGCTGCTGGCC
>CAZOOE010000209.1:0-4794 GCA_964581275.1 uncultured Clostridia bacterium | reverse complement strand
ACAACGCGCGCTTCAGGAGGCGGGTTCGGGCACCGCGTCCAGCGACCTAGCCCAGGCAATTCGACGAGTGACCACCCCTTCCAAAGCGCAGGCGGGCAAGGCCAACAGCGCGCGACCCGCCGGATCCGGCCGCGATGTCCCGCGCGCAAAGTAGGCGGGGATCGCCGCTCGCCGGAACGCTTCTTCGAGATGAGCACCGTACTCGACGGGCGAGCGCAACAAGACGGCGATTCGATCGAACGCTAAGCCGCGCGCAGCTTCGTATTGAACCAGGCGAGCGATCTCGACGCACTCGCGGGCTTCGCCGGGCCACGAGCTGAGCTTTAGCGTTTCGTCCAGCTTCGAGGGCTTGCACCAGGAGTCTTCGAACAGATGACGCTTTAGCGACGCGAGCGAGGTTGCTTCGCTTGAATCTTCGGCCTCGATCGCCTTGCACCTGAGGGCACGCTCGAGATGAATGATCGTTTGCCCGTCACCGCGCGCCGCGGTGGCAAACACCGCGGGCGCGCGCATTGAGAGTTCGGCAATGAGCCTGGCTTCGAGTGATGAAGTCAGGGGAACGTCAAGCACGAGTAACGGCAAGCCAACCCCTCGAGGAGGAGTCGTGCTTTGGGTTGCTTCGATCGCCGCTGCGAAAACAGCCGCGCGGTCGGCAAGTCTTGCATCGGCCAACTCGCGGTCGGTTCTAGACGAGAGAGCGGCAAGGTCGGGTCCCCCGCGCTCGAGCCTCGCGATCGCGCCGGATTCCGCAGCGTTCATTCGAAGTTCTTCGAGGGTACGCGCTACTGCAATTGGGAATCCCGGTTTGGTTGCGACCGGCTCGAAGTACGAGAGCCCGCGTTGGGCCATCAGCAGATGCACAGCTCTCGCGGCGACCGCTGTCAGCACCAGACCGCTGGCCGGCACTCGTGCCTCGCCGGCGAGGACCGGCGCCGCCAAGACGGCTGCGAGTTGATTGAGCGTGTGCCGAATCAGCCCGAATCGCGATCCCGCCGCCGCCGCCGCGTTGCGAACCAACTCATCGCCGGATTCTTTAGTCGCCGACAAGATGAGTATCTCAGCGTCGGCGGGGTACGTGCTCAGCCAGGCGACCGTGGCCGCAAGCCGTGCCGTAGTGTCATGCGACGTGAGCAATTCTAAATTTCGATGCTCTTGCATTCCGCTCAACCTGACTGAGGACTCTCTCCGGAACCACTAAGCGCCGGAGATCTGCGTTGACGCTGCCAAATCAGCGCCTCATTCTACTTTGAACCTTCTCATTCGTCAGCTCTCTCAGCGCGTCGGCGGCAATCCACCGCGCTGTTTTCGACTTAAGCTTCTGGATTTCGCGCGCCGTTTCGATAGCCTGTTGATTCAAGTTGCAGTTTCGTTTACCAATCTGACGAAGCGCCCAGTTCACTGCTTTTTTCACGAAGTTTCTCTCATCCGTCGACCAGCGTTTGATGATCGGCAAAAACTGAATGAATGCTTCGTCAGCGGCGGCTTTGTCGTGTACCGCAAGCGCTGCCATAAGGGAGAACGCCCCGCGTTTCACAAATTCTTCGGGCCGCCTGCTCCACTCGCGGGCCTTACGATAGGCGAAAGGCGTCTTATCCCACAGATTGCCGCAACAGTGATCGCACACGTCCCACGAGTCGATGTTCTTCACCCAAGCTACCACTATTCCAGCACGCATTCCTCAGGAGCCTTATCAGGGCGCAGTCTCACAAACACCGGCTCGCGCAGGTTGCCGGTACTGACTCTTGAGGAATACTGCACTTCGCACACGATCTGCGGTTCGAGCCATACCGTCACTGCGTCGTCGATTGGCTTCTCTTTTATCAGCCGCTCGCTGTGTCTTACTTTCTGAAGCTCACCAAGTATGGCTTTCGCCGCGCGCTCATCGAAGCCCGTTCCAACCTTGCCCACGTACACCAGCTGCTTCCCGTCGTACTGGCCCAACTGCAAAGCGCCAAACGTCGCTTCGCGCTCGCCTTTGCCTTTGGTATAGCCGATTATCACGCAGTCGGCAGTGTTGCGAGTCTTTATCTTGAACCAGTGCGACGTGCGCTTGCCCGGCATGTAAATGCTGTTCCGCTCCTTCGCCATGATCCCTTCGAGTCCGTGCGCAGCCGCCGCCTTGAAGAGCGCCGAACCATCATCAATCGTTTCGCTCGGCCGGTATGCGGGGTTCGGGAGCTTGATTGAATCGACCATCCACGCGCGGCGCCGAGCCAGCGATTCGTTGACGATCGGGCGACCGTCAACATATAGACAGTCGAACACGTAACAAACCGCGGGATGCTTTGCGCGGGCGCGAGCGACCGAAGCTTCGTTTCGAGGCTGCAAGCGATGCAGCACCTCTTCAAAGACCGGTTGGCCTTTCTCGTTCAAGCAAACGATCTCGACATCGAACAAGCCACACGCCGCGCGAAACGCCTGCTCCGGAATTTGCAGCTCGGGAAACAGGCTGGTGATGTCGCGTTGAGCGCGACTGCGAATCTTGATGTTGCCTTCGTCGAGCGAAACCATCGCGCGAATGCCGTCCCATTTCACCTCGTACAAGTAGTCGGGTGAGTCGAACGGTTTGTCGCGGCTTTGAGCCAGCATCGGTTCGATTGGATCGCGAAGCCAGTCGATCTGCGGCGGGACGAGGCGCTCGCAAAGCCAATCCTTGCCCTTGGTGTTTATCATCCGATACTCGTCGTTCCATTCGCGACTCTGGAAGCGAAAATAGAAACCGTCTTTCTTCTCCTTGGTGATCTCGTAGCGTCCGCGGGCAAAGATCCACATGTCGCCGCCGCCATACTCGCCCTTTGGAATCGTGCCTTCGAAGTCGAGGTACTTCACCGGATGATCTTCGGTTTGCAACGCCATCCGTTTGATACCGGGCCGCGGCGGCAGTCCTTTTGGAACAGCCCAGCACTTCAAGGTTCCATCGCGTTCGAGACGAACATCGTAATGAAGTCGAGTCGCGTGATGGCGATGAACGACAAACGCGTTGTTCTCGCCGGCGAAGACTTCGGGGCCCGGTTCAGGGGTCTTATCAAAAGCCCGCTTGCGGGCATAATCCGACAGGGGGTCGTTGTTCTTTTCAGGTCTCGGCTTGGTTGAGGACTTGGTCGATTTCGGCTGCTGGGTGTGAAGCTTCACCGCATATGCATCTATCGTCTCCCAGGGATCACCTTCGTCGAGCAAAAGATCACCGGCGTTACGTAAGTTGAATTCCGACGGGTCATCCACCGACTCGAGCCTATCCCAGGTCAGCGGCATCGACACCGGCGCATTGCCTCGGCCTCGAACGCTGTAGGGCGACACGATGGTCTGATAAGTGCTGTTGCGGTAGATATCGATCAGCACTTTTCCTTTCCGAAGGTCTTTCTTGATGAGCAGCGTGGTTGTGGTGCTGTGTTTTTCGATGAACGCCTTGGCAACCAGGGTTGCTGCTTCGCGCGCGACATCGAACGGCCACTTTGGTTCAATGGGCGCGACGATGTGTACGCCTTTGCCGCCGGTTGTCTTGACGAACGTGTGATAGCCGAACTTCTCGATGTGCTCTTTCAAGTCAAATGCCAGCTCGACGATTTTGGTGAACGGATAGTTCTCAGGCGGGTCGAGATCCCAAACGATGTAGTCTGGTTTGTCGAAGTGCGGGGAACGGCAGTGCATCTGATGAAGCTCAATGCAGGCGAGATTTGCGAGCCACACCAGCGAGGCCGCCTCGGTTGCCAGCACATAGTCGACTTTGTCTTCTTTGTCGCCGAGGACGATATGTTCGAGCCACAACGGCGCCCATTCGGGCCGATTCTTTTGAAAGAAGGTCTGATGGTCGACTCCGTCGGGCCAGCGGACAAGCGTGAGCGGGCGTCCCTTGATGTGACGCAGGATAGTCGGTGCGACCTTCAGGTAGTATTCGATCAGCTCCGCTTTGACTATTTCATCCGAGGGGAAGAGAACCTTCTTGAGGTTTGAGAGTTCGATCTTGCGTTTGCCGACTGTGACGATGGTGCTGGTTCGAGCCATGCATTCTCTCAATCACATCTTACTCGCCGCATCGGAAACTCGACTCGCTTTGGCTTGCCGGACTGTGTGCCTTCAATCACGGCAAGCAGTGAGCCGTCCGTTTGTCTTTGATAAATGATGCGCTGCGGAAAGTCGTGCGTCGGGTTTTCGAAGATCGCGGCGTCCGCATTCAACTTGACCAGCTTGAACGACG
Organism: uncultured Clostridia bacterium; assembly: GCA_964581275.1. Lineage (GTDB taxonomy): Bacteria > Acidobacteriota > Blastocatellia > UBA7656 > UBA7656 > Onstottus_A. The sequence continues at coordinate 599 of CAZOOE010000209.1, read as the reverse complement.
TGGGCTCATTGCCTTGCGGCCTTGCGACGTAAACAAGGTTGTCGCCTTCCTGCTTGATTTGAAGGAACTCGAAGAACGGGGTCTTGCCATTCACAACCGTACGGCTCATGCCGATCATCGAGTTGCCCTCTGGCCTCATCCATTGCTCCTGTGTCTTGGCGCCGCCAGTCATCTCCCCTTCCCAGCACCCTCCTATCCACGACAACCTGTCGAAGGTGAGGTTGGTTTGCTGCGCAGCGGCCGATAATAAGATCGCGCAGACGACAGCGATCAGCACCACGAGTCTTCCAATCACTCTCAAGATGAAAGCCCCTTTGCGGGTTGCAATTAGCAACGCAAGCGGGCCGCGGGCGGGCTTGAGTTTGTGATTGGTTCCTGCTTCTGTTGGTTTCTTGTTAGACTTCTCAGATCTTGGCATTGAGGGCTCCATTGTGGCGCGTTCAGTTTGTTGATTCAAAATGCATTATACATGCGGAAAAAAGGATTTGCACCGTGGGCGCCCCACGCTAATGATTCGCCCGCTAATTGCTTTGCGGCTTTTCGGCTTTGCGCCTTTGCGCCTTTGAGCCTTTGCGCCTTTGCGTTCAAGTAGTTACAAC
>CAZOOE010000208.1:0-10711 GCA_964581275.1 uncultured Clostridia bacterium | reverse complement strand
AAGCTGCCGGCTTGGCGTGCCCATTGAGAACGGTGCCCAGATCCTCGACAAGCTGGCAGCTTGTCGGACCAACTCCCGCCTGAAGGAAGGCCGGATTACGAACTCTTTCATCGGAGCCACACCTCAGAAGAATTTCAACCGCCTGCCCTTCGGCTCGCCGACGGTTGTGTTGGTTAATTCAGGGCAACGCAAAAGCCACAACGTAGTCCCCCATCTTTGTCCCAAGCTTTCCGTGTCCACCCGCACAGATCACCAGATATTGCTTGCCGCCAACCTGATAGGTCATCGGCGCAGCCTGCGCGCTCGCGGGAAGCTCCGTCTTCCAGAGTTCCCGTCCGGTCTCGACGTCGAACCCGCGCAGGTAAGTATCCATCGCAGCTGCTATGAAAACCAGGCCGCCGGCGGTTACCACCGAGCCGCCCAGATTGATCGATCCCCACTCGACCGATTTGGGGATCATCCCCAACTGAGGAATGGTTCCGAGCGGCACCTCCCATCGCACCGCTCCAGTTGTAAGCTCGACGGCAGTCAGCGCGCCCCACGGCGGCGGATTGCACGGGGCGCCGCTTGGCGCGCGCAAGTGCTCGCGATACATTGCATAAGGCGTTCCGGTTTGCCTTCCGAACTCACCCTGCATCCGGTTGCCCTCGCCCGAAGATCGCAGCTTGTTGTACTCCTCGCGAGGTATCAACTTCACCAGCGTCGCGATCCGATTGGTGTTGGCGATCAATAACCCACGTCTCGCATCATAAGACATCCCGCTCCAGTTCATCCCGCCGACATTGCCTGGGAAGACGATCGTGCCTTGCAGACTCGGCGGTGTGAACAAGCCCGCCGAGCGCGCGCCCTGGATGAGCCTGCGGCACGCTTCGCGATCGGCGGGCGTGATTCCCCAGGCATCCTCTTCGGTGAGCTTTTGAGGAACGATCGGCGCGGGGAGCTTCGGGAACGGTTGGGTGAGCGATGCCTCTTCTCCTGGCACATTGCTTGGTGGCACCGGGCGCTCTTCGACTGGGAACAACGGTTTGCCTGTCGCTCGATCGAGTACAAAGAGGGGCCCGATCTTTGTTCCGACCGCCACCGCTGGAGTATCGCGGCCGTTCCGTTTAACAGTGATGAGCATGGGCTGCGATGCTACGTCGTAGTCCCACAAGTCGTGATGAACCACCTGAAAGTGCCAGACGACTTTTCCGGTTGACGCCCGCAACGCAACAACCGAGTTCGCGTACTCGTTGTGTCCCTTGCGCTCGCCTCCATAGAAGTCGGGGCTTGGACTGCTGGTTGGCACGAAGACCAAACCACGCGCGGGATCAACCGAGATGATAGACCACGCATTGGCCGCGCCGGTTCGAGTCGCGCTTTCTCCTTGCCAGGTCTTTCGGGCGGGATCGTCGGCCGATTGCGGTATCGGGTCCCAACTCCACTGAAGTTTGCCGGTCCGCGCGTCATAGGCTCGCACTACCCCGCGCTCGAGCTCAACGCCGCGATTGTCACCCATCGAGGAACCAACGATGATCAGATCGCCGACAACCGCGGGCGGCGATGTGACTTGATAATCGCCTCGATCGACGAGTCTTACATCGCGAGTCAGGTCGATCTGTCCCTCCTCGCCAAATCCTTTGCAAAGCTCGCCTGTTGTCGCGTCGAGCGCTATGAGTCGAGCGTCAATCGTCGCGACGTAGATCCGCCGTTTCCTCGATCTCGAATCCGCCCAGCTCGAAACTCCGCGCGAGCTAACTTCGGAGTACCCCCTCGACATATCGACCTTTGGATCGAAGCTCCAGCGCTCGGTTCCCTTTATCGGATCGAGCGCGATCACCCGATTGAAGGGTGTGCTCAGGTAAAGAGTTCCGTCGACAAAGATCGGCGTAGACTCGAACGCCGCGTTATGTGCGGACCGGCCTTTCACCTCCATTGCGCCCGTTCTATAGGTCCAGACGATCTTCAGGTTCTTAACGTTGTCGCGGTTGATCTCGGTAAGAGGAGAATAGCGTGAGCCGCCGCCGTCACGCCCGTAAGCGGGCCATTCTGATTCGGGCTTGTTGTCGCTGGTCTTTGAGAAGGTGCTCGCAACTTCAAGATTGACCGCCAGACAGACGCCGATCACGCAACAAAGTCTGAGCCGATAATGTGAGTTAATTCGCTTCAATACTCCGGCTCCTGATTCAAAATCAAAGATGTTGGCTTATCGAGGTGCGAACGCTCTACTTTTTCGAATAGGTCACGCGCCAGATCTTGTTGCCGCCATCATCCGTAATCAGCATCGATCCATCTTTCAACACCAGCAAACCAACTGGCCGGCCCCACACTTCCGCCTTGTCCTCGCCCAGCATCCAGCCGGTGACGAAATCATCGTAGCCGCCCACAGGCTTCCCGTTCTTAAACTTTATGCGAATGATTTTGTAGCCGGTGCGGGACGCGCGGTTCCACGAGCCGTGCAGCGCGACAAACGCATCGCCCTGGCAGTCAGCGGGAAACATCTTCCCTTCGTAGAAGACCATGCCCAGCACCGCTGAATGCGCTTGAATCAAAACGTCTGGCACGATCGCTTTGGCGACGAGTTCCGGATGCTCGCCCTTGCGCCGCGGGTCTTCATGCTGACCGAGGTAAGCATAAGGCCATCCGTAGAACCCACCTTCCTTGATCGAAGTGACGTATTCGGGAACGAGGTCATCGCCGATAAGATCGCGCTCTTCCACCGCTGACCAAAGTTGTTTCGTCGTTGGATTGAAAGCGAGTCCGACAGGGTTTCGAGTTCCGCTTGCGAAGATTCGTTGACCTGAACCGTCGGGATTGAACTCAGAAATGGCCGCCCGTATGGCCGGTTCGCCCGCATCCACGTTGGAAGCGGATCCGACAGCTACATACATCTTGGTGCCTGCTTGATTAAAGATTACGTTGCGGGTCCAATGGTTGCCGATTCCCGGAAGCTCGGCGATGCTCTCGGGCGCCCCGTCCGCGCTCGTTTGACCAACTTTGTACTTGAATCGCACAATGGCGTTCGAATTGCCGACGTAAAGGTAATCGCGCCAGAAGGCCAGGCCGAACGGCCGTGTGAGACCTGAAGCGAAGACAAAGCGCTCGTCCACGCGGCCATCGCCATTCGAATCGCGGAGGATCGATACTCGATTGCCCCGAGATTCCGAGACGAACACATCGCCGTTGGGCGCCTGTGCCAGCCCGCGAGGCTGTTGAAAGTCGCCTTCGGCATACGCGCTTATCTGGAACCCCGGCGGCAGTGTTAGCTCCGCGCCTTCAGGTCTCGGTATAACCTTTGACAGATTTCGAGGTCCGGTCATCACCTCGGGAGCCGGCAGGCTCGCCGCTTTTATGTCATAGTGGCGAAGCGCTTCGGCCGCCGTGGCCTGCTGCGTTGAGGTCCTGGGAGGCGCTTGCGCGCAGGCAAGACTGACCAGGACGAAAAGGGAAACCGCAGAAACTGGTCCGCGCAGAACAACGCGATCGATCGCGACGATCTTCATCTAGTCACATCCTCCCCTCCGAGATGTTTGAGACTCGCGAATCATTTTCCCACAAAGAAATGCAAAGCAGAAATGATTGAGGTGGTGGTACCTGGGGTGTAATTAGAATCGGGACCTGTCACTTTTGATCACATCCGTCCTTTTTCTTTGCTTTGCCTCGTCCCTCATCATTTATAATGCGCGCATGCCAAAACGACAGATCGGGGTCGAGGTATTGGTTGAAGATCACTTCTGGAATGATTCGCACGGCCGATACGTCTACTCATTCCATTGTCCCGCTTGTGCTCAGTTGAGACTCACTCCGGAGCTTGGCATATACCGATGCGATTGCGGTTCCTGGCTGATCGTCACCAACCAGCGATGAGGGTAGATCTGGATTCGTGATTCATGAGCGCTTGATTCGTGATTCTTCCCCTCGGTAACCTTTTCCCCCGAACTTGGGTCTTATCTTCGACGACATTTTGGAATCTAAAATGACAACCCTGGAATCGCTGGTTCAAAGCGTTCGCGAGGGCGATGACGATGCTTATGGCATGATCGTCCGACGTTTTCAGGATATGGCGGTCGGGTACGGCTATTCGCTGCTACGCGATTTTCAGTTGGCTGAAGACGCTGCGCAGGAAGCGTTCCTCGAGGCCCATCGCAACCTGAACAAGCTACGTGAGCCGGCGGCCTTTCCCGGATGGTTTCGGCGGATCGTTTTCAAACAATGCGACCGGATAACTCGCGCCAGCTCATTCGCCATCATCCCGCTCGAAGCCGCAGGGGATCGAGCGTCGCACCAACCGACACAAGCGGACGCCGTTGAGGAACGCGAAATGAACGACAAGATACTGGCGGCCGTTGATTCATTGCCCGAGCGCGAACGCGAAGCGACGATGCTCTACTACATCAGCGGTTACTCGCAGGACGAAATTGCTGCTTTTCTCGATGTGCCGGTGTCGACGATCAAGAAGCGTCTCTACTCGGCTCGCAACCGGTTGCGCGAGATGTTGATCGATATGGTTGAATCCAGCCTGCGTGAACGGCGACCGTCGCGCGACGAACTGTTTTCGACAAGAGTCATTGAAATCCTGAAGGCCGCCCGTTCGGGCGACGCAGCGAAAGTGAAACAATTGCTCGAGCAGGATCCTCGGCTGGTTGCGGCCAGAGATCCGCTAGGCAACACCGCGCTGATACTCGCAGTAAACGCGGGCCACAATGAAATCGCTGAGTTGCTGTTAGCCGCCGGAGTGCACCCTGACATCTATGAGGCCGCGTCGATCGGAAGGACCAAGCTGGTAGCTCAATTCTTGAAGCAGGACCCATCGTTGCTTGACTCATACTCGCCGGAGGGGTGCACGGCGCTAGCGCTCGCGGCCCATTTCGGCCAGATCGAGACCCTCAAGTTTCTGATCACACGCGGCGGAAACGTGGATGCAGTCTCGAAGCACACGATGAATGTCACGCCGTTGCACGCGGCGTTGTTTGGGCGGCGAATCGAAGCGGCAAAAGTGTTACTGGCGGCGGGGGCCAACGTGACGCCCAAACGCGGCGGAACGGGCTGGCCCCGAGCAGGATGGACCGCGTTGCACTACACGGCGGCCTTTGGTTTCGCAGACCTTGCGCAAGCTTTGCTCGATCGCGGCGCCGATCTGGGCGCGTCAGACGAACACGGCAACACGCCGCTGCAAATTGCGATCGACGAGGGTCAGCACGATCTGGCCGAACTGCTGCGGCGGCGAGGCGCCTCGGATTGAACACTCGATAGGAGGCAAAATGAACGCTCGACGTACTGGAATCATCACTGTGGGACTCATCGTGGGTCTCTCATCCCTGGCGACAACTGCGATCCATGCAGAATTCAATCAGAAGGATAGAACCATGACTTCAACGCAGGACTTTTTGAACTCTGTAACTCAGGGTGACGTCGGAAAGGTAAAGGAGCTTCTCAAGCTGGATCCGTCGTTAGCGCGGGTCGCTGACAAGGACGGCGTGTCAGCGTTAGTGAAAGCCGTCTACTACAACCGGAAAGACGTTGTCGATGTGTTACTCGCAACGAGAAACGATCTCGACATCTTCGAAGCGTCGGCTACCGGACAGACGCAACGCGTGGTGGAACTTATCAGCAAGGATCATGCGCTGGTCAACGCGTTCGCGGTCGACGGCTTTTACCCCTTGGGGCTGGCGGTGTTCTTCAGGCATCCGGAGACAGTGAAGGTACTGCTGGACGCAGGAGCCGACGTGAACACCGAAGCGCGAAACGCTATGAAAGTAAGACCGATTCACGCCGCCGCCGCGGCCGCGCAAATCGAGGTCACCCGCTTGCTTATCGAACACGGGGCGGATGTGAACGCGCGCCAGCAATCGGGCTTTACTCCGCTACACGAGGCTGCCGGTAGCGGGAAGCTCGAGTTTGCACGGTTGTTTCTGGATCACGGAGCGGACTTGAACGCCAGGACTGATGACGGGAAGACGGCGCTGACTCTCGCGATTGAGGCGCGACAGGAGGCGATGGTGAAGTTCCTGCGCGAGCGCGGAGCAACAAACTGATAGCGTGTGTTTGCGCCGTTCCTGAGTCGTCAATGAGCAATGCCGCGATAAACAGCGCCGAGGATTCGGGGCGAGTCGGCGATAACGAAGCGATCAAGTTTTGCGATTTGAAGACCGGCGTCGCTGATGAGCCTGTCAATTTGCCGGTTCAGATTTCACCCGCAGCCCATGATTCCGGTAATCGGGTTGAAACGATCCTGGTTTCTTGAGATTCGCGGATCGTCGCTGCGCCCGTGCTCGAGAAAAACATACTCGCCTTGGGGTTTTAGGACACGCTTGATCTCAATAAGCGCCGAAGCGACATCGCAGATCGAGCATAGCGTGAAGGTGGTGACGACGCCGTCAAAGGACTCGCTTTCGAACGGCAGTCGGACTCCTGCAGTGTGCTTCAATCGCTCGACTGGAAGGCGAACCTGGGCGATTCGATCTGCTACTCGGCCAGGCAGCATTGTTTCACTATCGATAGCGGTCAATGTTGTGACCTGTTCCGGATAGCAGGCAAGATTCAGTCCAGTGCCGAAGCCGATTTCCAGCACGCGCCCTTGCAGCGGCGCAAGCGTTTCGCGCCGGTGCTCCTTGACAACCTCGCTTCCAAGCGACCACTCGACGAGATGCGGCAAGATGTGTCTGGAATAGAAACCCATGCTACTTCTTCTTTGGAGAAAGGAACCACCCGAACAGCTCTGGTTCAGCATACGCCTTATCCCACGAGTTGTGCCCGACACCTTCGTACTCGTTGTAGCGAACATTGCCACCGGCCGCCTTTAGCGCCTCGACCATTTTGCGAGACTCGATGACTGGTACCACCGGATCCGCCCCGCCGTGAAAGACCCAGACTGGGGTCTTGCCGACTTTCGCCGCTACCGCGCCGTAAGGATCAGCCATAGCTGCAAACCCGGTGTTCGCCTCTGGGATACTGACCCGCGGGGGTGGGCGTACACCGCCACAAACTACCGCGAGCGCAGCGAACCGCGCTGGGTTGGTTGCCGCCATGAGCCAGGAACCGTAGCCACCCATCGAAAGTCCTGTTAGATATGTTCTTTTCGGATCCCCGTTGAATTCCTTGATCGTCTGGTCCAGGGCCTTGAGCGCCTGCGACTGCATATCGGGCTCGGTCCACCATCGGTTCTTGGGACACTGCGGCATGACGACGATGAACGGAAGGCTCTCCTGCTGGCGCAGAATCGCGGGGCCAATCCCGACTTTCGTCTGAGCCAGGTTGTCGTCGCCGCGTTCGCCCGCGCCATGAAGAAAGAGAATCACTGGCGATCTCTTTTTCCTGGACCAACCTTTCGGCATGAACACTCGAAAGTGATACTCGGTCGACCCGATGGTGACGGCGCGGTTCTGAAACCTCTCATCGTCCTGACGTACGCGAGACGGCCAGGTCAGCATCAGCGTAACCGCCAGTCCTAGCATTAACATTCCTCTCAATGCAGTCATTCGATTCTCCTCTGCAACATCTTAATCACGAGCGGAGTTTCGGCACAATCCCTGGAGGAGGCATCTGGACCGCCTGATCGGATGAAGGGTCTAAACCGGGGGACAAACGGAGCAGGGGGACCGGCCTCAGAGTCCGCGTACTTCCTTGATCCAAGGATGATCATCGGCTAACTTCTTGTCGTCGCTCCACCTGAGCATCAATGGTCATTTGTTTCGACAGGTGGAGCTCGTCATCAACTGCTCAAGTTGCTAGACAGATTCTCTGTGGAGCACTCAATGCTGAGTTGCGTGAAACTCCCTTTGACGTTTGATCCGCGAGGTTTAGAGCACGACCTCAGTCAAGTATCGTCCGGCGAGTGGGTGCGGCACTTCAACGACCGCTACTACGAAGGTGAGTGGAGCGGTGTCGCGTTGCGCGCTGTTCCTGGCGCTTCGACGCAACTTGTGTCACAGATATTGGCGAGACTTTCCTCTCATACGCCGAACCTTTCCAGACGTGCCTTGGATCTTCCTGTACAGAAATCCGGTTGAAGTATTAGTCTCGCAACTCGCACACAGGGGCGCACATATGGTTCCGGGAGCGATTGAGCCCGAGCTTTTTGGGATGACACTGTCCGAAGTGTTCGAGATGCACCAGGAAGAATACTGCGCTAGAGTTCTGGCGAGCATATGCGAAGCAGCCTTGCAGCATCACCGGAGTTCTGGCGCGTTGCTGATCAACTACGAGCAACTGCCAGATGCGGTTTGGACCGAGGTGGCCGGGTTCTTTGGGACTCCAGTGTCGGACAGCGACAGAGAGTCTGTTCGGCGAGTGACACAGCTCGACGGTAAGGATCCGGAGTTCGGATTCGACGGCGACTCGCACGCGAAGAAGAACAAAGCAAGCGAGGCAGTGCTTGTGGCAACAGAGAGATGGCTCGCTCCGATTTATGAACAGACCACGAGACTTGGCGGTTCTGAAGCCTAGCACTCGTCGGCGTTTCGCCTTTCGCGTCTTGGCGCGAAACGCCTTTTACACTAACCCGAAAAGTACACGCGCGAATCAATTTGACAGCTCGGAATAACGCCATGAAAAACCTGATACTGGTCGCAATGCTAGCGACGCTGGCCATCGGCCCGCTCAGCCTGTTCGCGGACGACGGCATGTGGACCTTTGACAATCCGCCACGCAAGCAGTGGAAAGAGCGCTACAACTTCGAGCCTACCGACGCCTGGCTTGAACACCTCCGACTCGCCTCGGTGAGACTGAACGATGGTGGTTCCGGCTCATTCGTCTCGCCGGATGGTTTGATGGTGACTAACCAGCACGTCGCCAGCGGCCAACTCCAAAAGGTCTCTACAAAAGAAAAGGATTACACAAAGGACGGCTTCTACGCGCGAACGAACGATGACGAGCTGAAGTGCCCCGATCTGGAATGCAACGTCCTGCTCTCGTATGAAGACGTCACCACCCGCGTACAATCAGCCGTCAAGCCCGGCGGTTCGGACAAAGAAGCGAGCGAGCAGCGCAAGGCCATAACCGCCGCGATCGAAAAAGAAGCGAGTTCGAAGACGGGCTTGAAGTGCGATGTCATCTCGCAGTACAGCGGCGGCGAATATTGGTTGTATCGCTTCAAGAAATACACTGACATTCGGCTTGTGTTTGCGGTAGAAGAGCAAATCGCATTCTTCGGGGGAGACTATGACAACTTCACCTATCCTCGCTATGACCTCGACGTAGCTTTCTTTCGCGCCTACGAAGACGGCAAGCCCGCGAAGACGCCGCACTATTTCAAGTGGTCTGCTACGGGCCCGACTGATGGCGAGCTGATACTTTTGCCGGGAAATCCGGGTTCGACCGCCCGGCTGCTCACCGTCGCGCAGATAAAGTATCAACGTGACGTCGGCAATCCGCTTCAGAAGCAAGTGTGGACGTCGCGTCGCGACGCGCTGACCAGGTACGCCGAGCGCGGACCGGAGCAGGCTCGGCAGGCCGGCAGCGCGATGCGATCGCTCAACAACTCGCTCAAGAGGCTGGTGGGCCAGCAAGAGGGATTGATGAACCCGCGAATGATGGCCAGGAAGGAAGCCGAAGAAAAAGCGTTGCGTGACGCCGTAGCGAGAAAGGCGGACGTCCAGAAGGCCTACGGCGATGCATGGGAACAGCTCGATGCAGTCTATCGCGCACTACCAGCGATGGTCGAGCGAATCGCGTTTTCGAATCTCACGCCGTCGCGGTTGGGAACAATTGCGTCGCAGCTTGTCCGCTACGCCGAAGAAATAAGGAAGCCGAACGACAAACGATACGATGAGTTCCGCGACTCGAAGCTCGAGTCCTTCACATTCGCTTTGATGTCGCCCGCGCCGATCTATCCCGACATGGAAGAGGCCGTGCTCGCGGCGTGGCTTGATGAAGCCCTGAAGACGCTTGGCCCAAACGACCCGTTTATCAGGGCGGCGCTTGCCGGCTCGACGCCGGCGGTCGCGGCGAAACAAGCCGTCAGTGGATCAAACCTCGGCAACGTTGCCCTGCGATATTCGTTGCGGCTGGGTGGCGCCGACGCAATCGCCAAAGCTGACGACCCGATGATCTTGCTTGCCCGGCGCATCGAGCCGATCATCCGAGAGCTTCGCGCTTGGAACGAGTTAACAATCCTGGCGGTCGAAGCGAGAGCGGGCGAGAGACTCGCCAAGGCTAGGTTCGCGGTCTACGGGCGGAGCTTGCCCCCAGATGCGAATTTCAACCTGCGGATCAGCTACGGCAGGGTGTTGGGCTACGAGGAAGACACGACGCTCGTGCCTTACAAGACGACCTTTTTCGGGTTGTATGATCGGGCGCGGAGCTTCGACGAGAAGCCGCCTTACGATCTACCCCAGCGATATCGCGAGGGCAAAGACAAACTGGACCTCGCGACGCCGTTGAACTTCGTTTACACCGCGGACACCATCGGGGGTAACTCGGGCAGCCCGGTGATCAACCGTAGCGGCGAGCTTGTGGGATTGAACTTCGACAGCAATATTCAGAAGCTGCCGAATCGCTACTGGTATGTCGATGAAGCTGAAGGTGGCCGCGCGGTGGGGGTTCACAGCGCGGCAATCGTCGAGGCGCTGAAGAAGCTTTACGGCGCGGATAAGCTGGTGAAAGAGATTCTTAGCTGATAGCTCCCAATCAGCCCGCGCCGGTGGTGATATTACTCCCGCCACTGAGTGTTAGCCCGGAACCCACACTATGGGCCTGGCATTGGAAGTTGGCATACTTGCGGAGCTTTACCTTA
>CAZOOE010000207.1:0-10713 GCA_964581275.1 uncultured Clostridia bacterium | reverse complement strand
CCGTAACGCAGATCCTGAAACATCTCATCCTCCCATCGGATTTGCTGAAGCCAGAGCGCGTCCCGGAACGCGCCGATGCTGCGACCGAGTAAATCAAGTTTGGTTTTCCAATTCAGCTTGTCCCAGCTCTCCAGCAAAGCTTCGCGGCAGAGCAGCTCAGCCTCCCATTCCTGACGCCAATCGGTGCGCACGCGTCGCGGCACCATTACGCCGATGATGAGAATCAGCCACAGATGAGCCTTTAAAAAGCGCTTTTTATTGCTGTCGGACACGAATCGCACCTATTCGTAACGCACCGCCACCAGCGGCTCTACTCTGGTCGCCCCCCAATTGAGTTTGCTGCGCCAGCAGAGCCTGTCCCATTGGTTCATTCACACCGCAACATGTAAAGCCTCGTGCGGTCATCCTCGTTGACGAAACGGCTTGATCTTCGCTTCCGGCGGCATGATGTTTTCCAGGTGCCGGTAGCGTTTGATGGCTTCGGCGAGGGCCTCTTTGCCGTCCGGGGTCAGGTCGTAATACTTGCGGGGTGGCCGCTGTTCACGCTGTGCGATTCCGGGCTTTTCCCATTTGGAATCGATAAAGCCGGTCTCCTCGAGTCTCCGAAGCGCGGGGTATACGGTCCCGCTGGGCAAGCCTGTGATATCCATGATGTCGAAGCCGTACTGATATCCGTTGGCGAGGGCCTGCAGTATGGCCGCCGCCGAGTGTGAGATATAGGTCTTTGAGCTCATCATCTTTCCTCCGCCTCTTAGTAGCATGCTATTTATATAGAATACTACATAGGGTGTCAAGACAATTCGGTGGATTGGCGAGTCGGGCGCGGTACTGTAGTCGAGGAGCGGGGAAGGGAGGGCGAGGACGTTCGGCGCGTTTTCAGACAGGCGGGGCTACTCAGCTCCAATCGTGCGGCTTCTGCGTTCCAAGAGGATTACATCACGCCAGACACCCCGAAGGCTTCCGATCCGCTCGCGGCGGCCAACTTCCCGAAACCCGCAGTTCTTGTGCAACACGATGCTGGCGATGTTCTCCGGAAATATTCCGGCTTGCAGCGTCCAGAGTCCGTTTCGCTCGGCCTCTTCGATGAGCGCGGCCAGCAGCAAGCGACCGATACCATTTCCCTGAGCGGACGCCGCAACGTAAACGCTCACTTCCGCAACGCCGGCGTAGACGAGTCGGCTCGATACCGAGCTGAGCGCGGCCCAGCCAGCAACCGCACGATCATCTCGAGCGACCAACCTGCCGAACCACAAGTGGTTTCTGTTCCAACTCTCCCAATCCGGAGCGTCAGTCTCGAATGTGGCGTTCCCGGTGGCAATGCCTTCGAGATAGATGGCGCGCACCTGTTCCCAATCGCTTGCACGCAGTTCGGCGATGTTGTAGTTCATTGCGGCCACGCTATTGTCTATGTTGTTATTCACTTCGTAATGCTGCTAGCGGATCAACTTTTGTCGCTTTCCAGGCAGGAATGTAGCAAGCCATAAATGCAACCAGGGCCAGCAGCAGCGGGATACTCGTGTAGGTGATTGGATCAGTTGCGCTGATGCCGTACAACAAGCTTGACATGCCGCGCGACAACCCGAAGGCCAGTGCGAACCCTATTGCCAAACCAGATAAGGTCAGTAACATGCCTTGCCTTATGACTAGGCGCAGCACATCCCTTTTTTGAGCGCCGAGAGCCATGCGAATCCCGATCTCGTGCGTGCGTTGTGAAACGAAATAAGCTATCACCGCGTAGATGCCGGCCGCGGCTAATAGTAATGCCACCGCGCCAAAGATTCCGAATAACAGCGTATTCAAACGCTGTGGGGCTATCGCTTGATCGACCACTTGCTCCATCGTCCTGATGTTGTAGGCCGGCTGGCCTCTATCGACCTGCAACACTTCGCGGCGTACGGCACCAGCTAAGCCTAGTGGGTCGGAACCGGTGCGTATCACCAGAGCGAATTTCAGCAACGGGGCCTGTGAGTATGGCACGTACATCTCGACCTTTGAATTTGAACGAATGCCGTAGTCGTTTACGCGTCTGACCACACCAACAATCGTCAGCCAGAGATCATCGGCATTTACATCCGCAAGGTATTCAACTTTGACTCGTCTGCCGATAGCGGTTTCACTTGTCCCGAACAGTCGATGCTCTAGCCTTTCATCAATGATTGCAACAAGCGGGGCCCCTTCCACGTCTCGCTCGGTGAAATACCTGCCCTTGAGCAAAGGGATACTCAAGACGCGGAGGTAATCAGAGCTGATCATCGAATACGCAGTTGATGTCTCCTCCGCAGACAGGTTGGGTTGCTGCCCTTCGACAATTATGGACGTTGGATACCCCTCGCCTCCTAGCGCAGGAGTAGAGGCTGCGCCGGCGGCCTGTACCCCAGGCAGCGCTTCGATGTGGTTCAACATCTGCTGATAGAAAGCGATGCTCAGCGAAAGGCTACATCCTTGCGAGTGATGGTAGCAACGTCTCGGATGCTAAAATGGATCCGCACGGTATCACAATGGGATGGCGCACAATCCTAGCGAAGACCGGTGGCTCAGCCGGTTGACAGCACGATCGTTCGTGTAGTAAAAAGCGAACGATCGTGCTACAGCAAAGGAGAACCAATGAAGGCAGTTAGCGAGATAAGGAATCAGCGAGACAGGGAAGCAAAGGGCGCCCAGACCCGGCACGAGATTCTTCAAGCCGCGGTCCATATCGCTTCGGCCGAGGGGCTCGAAGGCTTGACCATCGGGCGGCTCGCCGATGAACTGCGCATGAGCAAGAGCGGGTTGTTCGCACACTTTGGTTCGAAGGAGGAACTGCAACTCGCGGTCGTAGCCAAAGCCCGCGACATTTTTGTCCGAGAAGTCGTCGAGCCCGCGTTCAAGAGCGAACGCGGGCTGGTCAGGCTCTTGTCGATGCTCGACTCGTGGCTTGACTACATGGGTCGAAGCGTTTTTCGAGGCGGGTGCTTTTTTATGGCGAGCGCTATCGAGTTCGACAGCCGCCCTGGACAGGTCCGCGATCTCATAGCCGAGCTATCCCACTCGTGGCTCGACGCCATCGAGAACGAGGCCCGCCACGCGCAGGCGCTTGGCCAACTCGATGCTCGCGTCGACACCTCTCAGCTTGCGTTCGAGCTTCACGCCCTCGGGCACGAAGCAAACTGGTACTACAACATTTTTCAAGACAAGCGCGCCTTCGATCAGGCTCGAACCGGCATTCTCGACCGCCTGCGTCAAGGCGCAACTCCCAGTCTCCTTAGGCTGCTCGGCGAAAAAAGCGCCGCACGTAAGCGAACAACCAAACGAAGTACAAAACGATAGCAATCCGACAAACTTGAGTTGTCACCGACCTTCAGTTTGTTGCAGGCGTGCTGAAAGCTAGAATTCAGGACGACAAACTGAAGTTCGTCGGACATATCATCGGAAATATCAACGGAGGCAAAATGAGTGACAAGAGTCAGGACGTTGCAAATATATTGAAGCTCTACGAACTGCGACGCGAGGCAGGAATTCGCCACGCTCGCAAGTGGTACTTCACTGAGTTCAACCCTCAGAGCTCCGACGACGTTGTAAAAATATTCGGCAGCGGGCACGATGGCAGCGCGCACTATCGGATGATCACTTCTTACTGGGATATGGCGGCATCTCTTGTGAACAACGGCGGGATAGATGAGAAGTTGTTCCAGGATGCCAACGGCGAACACTTCGGCGTGTTCTGCAAACTGCAGCCGTTTATCGAAGAGGTCCGCAAGACGGTTGGAATGCCGGACTATCTACGCCAGCTCGAAACTTTGGTTATGAGAGCTCCGAACGCCGAAGCGCGTCTGGATCGTCTGCGAGGGGTTTTCTCCCGATGGTCGAAGATCGCACAGGAGTCTTCGGTCGCCGCAAGCAAATGATCTTTGTGCAAGCTTGATATGGGAAAGTGCGAATGGAAGGGTTCAAACCGATTGACCCTTCCACGCGGCCTCGAAGATTTGGCGTTCGGCGTCTCGAGGTGTGGCGGCGATGTCAAGGAACGAAAAGCCCACATCCGGTCCGTGGTAAGTGCTGATGTCAATTCCCCGAGCGCCGTTTGGCCCGGCCCGAAAGGTGTGAATGTTGTCGCGCAGCGAGGACAGCGTGTTTATCCTCCCCGGGGCGATTACTTCGTTGTGGGTCTCGCGCACGAGAAAGGTTTTTTGTGAAGAGAACTCCGGAACATCTCCGGCGATTTCGAAATTGCGTATGCGAGCTTCCCCCTCGAGACCAACCGTGCATACGCTAGCATTCGGATGGCAGTGAGGCGGCAGGAAGGCGCCAGCTTCAAGCTGCCATTCAACAATAAAAAAGGGCTTTCCGCGATAGCCCACACCAAAGCTAACCGCCGGCTTCAGCTTTCCGAAGCGGCCGACCTTAGCCCGAGGAATGTCGCTCGCTCTTGCCCGCACTATCATCGAGGCGATCCAGTGAAGATATGCCTCCTGGCCGGGAGCTGACGAATCCTTGTGCAGCTCTTCTGCAACCGGTACACACTCCTTTAGGAAAGCCGCCCAATCGAGTTGGCCATGGGCCCTCGGCGAGGTCTCGCTTGGTGACTTCTCCTGGACTGATTGTCCTGCACACGCAATTCCAGCGCGATCAAATGCGATCGACGCGACGATCGACGCCGGCAGCCAGAGCATTCGTCGACGAGTTTCAAGAAATCCCGGCGCAACTTCGCTCTTTTCTTCAAACGTCTCGATGATGATCTTCATTGGCCTTCGCTCACTCTCGTTATTTATTGACTCATCACGCCGAAGGTTTGCTCGCAGGCAATCAAGTGAGTCGGCGCTTATGTCGTCCAACTCGCCTCGTAGATTCCGGGCTCGATCTCAACCGGCTTCTTCGAGAAATCCAAGTAGGGCGTTGAGTCACGCCTTGCCTTGATTCTGGTGGTGATGTCCAGACCGCGACCGCCACGCGCACTGGCCTGAAACCCGTGAATATACCCGCTTTCCAGATTCACCAGATTGACCTGTCCAGGAGTCAGCAGCTGACTCTGCGTCTTTCGCGTCTTGAAGGTTCCCTTGACGTCGAAGTCTCGCGTGCCGGCCATTTCGAAATTCTCAACTCTCACCTCACCTTCAAGCGCCAGCGTCAGCACGTTGCCATATGTATGAGCGTGCGGGCGGATGATCGATCCCGGTTCCATTCGCCAGTGAAGCGCGATAAACGGGTCACCGCCGGGAATCGCACCGATGAAGGTGCCGGGACCTGCTCCCTGGCCGCTGTCGCGCATTGCCGGAATAGGTGCGTCCGAGAGACGGACCGCATAGGAAGCAAGAGTGAGAAGATAGCGTTGCTGTCCTGCGAGCGAGGTGTCGCCGACCAGCTTCTTTGCGACCGGTACCACTTCTTTCAAGAATTCCTCGTAGGTGAGCCGTTCATCGCCGGCGGCGAGGTGGGCACTTGCCGCGTCTGGAATCGCCAGCGAAGCCAGGGCAACGGCGATCGTCTTTAGAAAACATCGGCGTTCCACCATTACTCCCGGACAAAGCTGCGTGGTTTCGCCGACCTCGAGTTCTTCGATCGCTATTTCCATCGCCGTGCTCTCGACCGACCAACTTTAGTAGATCTCTGTCCCTTACCCAATTGACTCCCGCAGAAGAATGGATGAGTTTCAGGTGAGTTTCGGGTGAGGAAATTAAGTGCAACGGGGCGATCAGTTACGAGTCCAGTTGGCGCAGCCTTTTGTTTCATTAGACCTTCGAGTGCCGGTATAATCAGCGGCGGAAGAGAGCGAAGACAAGATGCATCCCAAGATTTCCCAAGAAGAGATTATTCGGTTCGGAGAATTTGAGCTCGCGCTTAAGAGCGGCGAATTGCGAAAAAACGGAAGCGTCGTTCGGCTTCAACCGCAGCCCTTCAAGGTGCTCGCGTTTCTAGCGTCTCACCCCGGTCAAACGGTCACCCGCATTGAGCTCCAGCAGGCAGTATGGGAAGGTGAGACCTTCGTTGATTTCGAGCACGGTTTGAACTTTTGCATCAAGCAGATTCGAAGCGCTCTGGGTGACGATGCCCAGTCGCCGCGTTTGGTCGAGACGCTTCCGCGTCGAGGTTATCGCTTTATCGCCGCAGTCGAGAACTTGAGCGCTTCGTCCGCAAGTGAGCCGATCGTTGTTGGTAATGAGATCGAGAAAGCCGTCGACCCGGCGCGTCCTTTGTCACCAAGACTATCTGCTAGACGAATCATTTTCAGCGTTGCGATTGCAGCGGCGATCGGGATGGGCGGTTACCTCGCATGTCGAAGTTCCAGAAGCGTTGCGGCCCCGGCATCCAGAGTAATGGTCGCTGTGTTGCCCTTTGAAAACCTGAGCGCAGACGCAGAGCAGGACTATTTCTCCGATGGGATGACTGAAGAAATGATCGCACGGCTTGGCCGGCTTCGTCCGCAGAGTTTGGGAGTCATAGCCCGACCGTCGGCCATGACTTACAAGGGTGTCAACAAGGACATCACGCGCATAGGGCGCGAGCTTGGAGTCGATTTCGTAGTTGAAGGAAGCGTGCGCCGCGAGCAGGACAGGATCCGCATCGCCGCTCAACTAATTCAAGTAAGCGATCAGACCCATCTTTGGTCGGAGTCCTATGATCGCTCGACTGCAGACGCGTTGAAAGTGCAGAGCGAAGTTGCCGATCAGATCGCGCACGCTCTGGCCCTAAGGCTGCTCACCGAGAAGGCAATGGACAGGTCGCATACGACGAGCGCGGAAGCACTCGATGCCTATCTCAGAGGTCGGTACCTTTGGAACAAGGGCGGCGTCGAAAGCGTCAGGCGGAGCGTTGAGTACTTTAGTCAGGCGATCGAGAAGGACCCGGGCTGCGCCGCGGCCTTTGCGGGGCTTGCGGATTCATATCGACTGCTCGGAATGTATTATGCAATACCCCCTGCGGAGGCATACCCGAAGGCCAGCGAGGCGGCGCTGAGGGCGATCAAACTTGATCCGACAGATGCGGATGCGTACGTCTCACTCGGCTCGATCAAGTTTCGCTATGAGTGGGAGTGGGAAGAAGCTGAGCGAGATTTCCGGCGCGCGCTTGAGATCAATCCGAGCCTCGGGATGGCTCATCACGACTACGCTTGGTTTCTTGTTGCGATGGCGCGTTTCGACGAAGGGATCGAGCAGATGAGAATCGCCCAACGGCTTGATCCGCTTTCGCCCGTTGCAAACTCCGATGTCGGATGGGTTTACCTGATGGCCCGTCGCTACGACGAGGCAATCGAACAGATAAAGCGAACCCTCGAACTCGAACCCAAGTTGGGTTCGGCACTAGCCTGCCTCGAGCGCGCATACACACTGAAGGGCCAACCTCGTGAGGCTCTTGAGGCGCTGATGACGGAGATGAGTGAAGAGGGCGCCAACCTTCAAGATACTGACCCAGCTCAATCGATGAAGCTGCTATACCGCAAGAAACTCGAAAGACTGGTTGGGCCGATGAAGACCGGCCCCCTATCCCCGTACAGTGCTGCGACGATTTGCCTGGCTGCAGGTGAACGTGAACAGTCATTCGCATGGCTCGAAAGAGCTTACAAAGAGCGCGATCCAATGCTGGTTGCAGCCGGGACCGATCCGATGTTTGACGAAGTGCGCGCTGACCCTCGATTCGCGGAGCTCCTCCTTCGGATTGGGTTTGTGAAATGACTAACTTTTTTCAACGAGGCGTCGCGAAGCCCTTGACCTTGAACGGGTGCTTTAATGGTTGTATCATTCGGCCGCTTCACTGCGACTTGATGTGATCTTTTTTGTCCTTTGAGATATGCAACGGGCGGGGTTTCTTGGAGGTCGCGTTGCAGCATTCATCGCTTTCCTACCGTATCGTGCATGTCAACAGTGGATCCGCGTCATCGCTCCGAGGGGGCCGTATCCGCTGTTTCACAGGATCGACGATGATCAGATGTACAAGCTTGTAGACAAGCCGTGAACACAGAACAGGACTGAACGTATATGAGACTGCCGGCCTCGCTGCTCTGCCTGGTTCTTTCCTGCGCCTACGTCGCGAGCAGCTACGGCTGGTTTATGAGACGAACTCAAATCAACAGCGAGCCACGAATAAAGCCTCTTGAAGAAAAGGACTGGGCGCCGCTCGAGCGTGAGCTTCTGGCTCCGATCAAGGCAGAGCGCGGATCCGTGCCTAATATCTACAAGATCATGGCGCGGCATCCCAAAATGTTCACGCCTCGCTTGAATTTCGGTCGCTATATCCAGCGTGAATCAACTCTGCCGGCCCGTGACAGGGAGATACTCATTTGCCGTATCGCCTGGCTCTCGAGCGTTGAGTATGAATGGTCGGCACACACCAAAATCGCTCTGCAGAACGGCCTATCAAAAGAGGACATCGAGCGCATTGCAAGTGGGAGTGAGGCCCGAGGATGGAACGCGTTCGATTCGGTCCTTTTGCGGGCGGCCGAAGAACTCTACTCGAACATCTTCATACGCGATGAAACGTGGAACGCCCTTTCAAAGCGTTACAATCCTCACCAAATGATGGACCTGGTAATGACGGTGGGCGGCTACCACATGCTCGCGACGGCGCTCAGGAGCTTCGGGGTTCAACTTGAGTCCGGCGCGACAGGGTTCCCGCCGGAGTCCGGTAACAGGCGTGGAAGCAAGCCGGCGATAAGGCAAGGTGTTTCGATCCGGTTGAAGAGCCCGCGGATTGAGCCCGTCTCAGAGGCAACCTGGTCCCCGGAGGAGCGCGAGCTCTTGCAACCTTTCAAGCAGCAGCGGGGGTACATTCTCAATGTCTACGCAACGCTGGCCCGCCATCCGGCGATGTATAGACCCTGGCTTGGTTTTGCTCGATACATTTTGCGCGAGTCGAGCCTGCCTGCCCGTGAAAGAGAGATTCTGATCTGCCGCATCGCTTGGCTCACCGGCGGCGAGTATGAGTGGTCCGCGCATACCAGGTTGGGTAAGGAAGCCGGGCTGACGGACGACGAAATTGGGCACCTTGCGAAAGCCGACGCCGGTGGATGGCCTCTTTCCGACGCGGTTGTTGTGCGTGCGGTTGATGAGCTGCACTATGACGCTATCATCAGTGATGCGACCTGGAACACACTGGCGAAGCGCTTCGACACCCATCAGATGATGGACCTGGTCTTCACCGTGGGCGCCTACAAGATGCTCGCTATGGCTCTCAACAGCTTCGGCACTCAGTTGGACAAAGACATGTCGGGATTCCCGAAGCGGAGCTAGGATCATGCGCGGGTCTGTTCGGACAGAGAAGATCACTCCCAAGGGCCCCGCCTGGCGCGTCGAAGTGGTTGCGGAAACGCTTGAGAACTATGCCAAGCGTGGGGTCTTCCGAGGTTTTAGCCGAGCACCGGTCAAGCGCGGAAAGGCGGCGTTCAGAATGGTTTGGCACCGGAATCGAGTCTTTGATTTCATTTTCGACTCAAAGAAGGGAACAATGCGATTTCCCCTGGTTTTGCCTGACGTACCGGCCGACTCGAAGATGTATCGCGAGCTAAAGGAATTCATCAAGTCGCGCCAGGCGGGGCAGCTCCCGGATCACCGCCGGATCAACAATAGAAAGGCCCAGGTCGGTTGCTCTGTTCTGACCGGTAATGTGTCAATCACACTGACCGTGAGAAATGGTGACTACGAGTACGGAGCGCGAAAACTCATCAACCTTGTCCATGAAATCTTTCTTGTATTTCTGGCCGACGGTTATTACGACTACATGGTCGAAGCATTCGATCTGGATCCGGATCGAACATAGCGTTCGCCTTGGAGCCTTGAAGCGCGAGCATTGGGCACGGAGGAACGATTAATGATGAGAGGATGTGCCGTTCTTGTGTCCCTGCAAACAGTCGTTATTTCGTGTGCAATCTCTGCAGGGCATTCCTTACCTGACTACAAGATAGCTCAGAATGAGACCGGGCGGCTGAGCTCAGAAGAGGCCAAGAAACTGAAGAGTCCCATTCCTTTCAACAAGGAATCCATCGCTCGTGGCCGGGTTATCTTTTCGCGCAATTGCACTGCGTGCCACGGAAACGACGGGAAGTCCGAAGTTGATGTCGTAGCGAATGCCACTGATCTCACCGAACCGAAGATGTGGCGGAGCGGGACCACCGAAGGCGAAATATTCCGGAGCATCAGAGACGGAGCGGGAGACACGATGCCGCCCTTCAAATCTCAGTTTCGCCAGGAGGAGGACCTGTGGCATCTGGTTAACTTTATTCGCAGCCTCTGGCCCGAGCCGATGAGGCCAAAGCTGCAATAAGAAAAGGCAAAACGTTAGCTCCGCGAGGGAGCGAATGGAGGAAGCGAGATGAGCAAGAATGCTAGTGAGACGACCGAGGTTGCGAACGGCACAACAAGGAGGAAGTTTCTCCTGAGTTCCGCGGCTGGAGCCGGCGCGATGGTAACAGCGATTGGAGCAACTACCAACGTCCTTGCAGGCGCAGGCCCGAGTATCCCGTCCATCCGGATCCCAAAAGAGATTCCTGACTCGCTTAACGAGCCACCGAAGCCCGGGTCGTTTGAAGGGAAGGGAATGACCGGAGCGGAGGTGTTCGCGAAGCTCTGCAAAGAGGAAGAGCTGGCAGCGCTGTTCTGCTGTCCCGGAAACTACACGGTGATCAACGCCATTGCCGCCGCAGGCATACCCAGCTACGGCGGGCGAACCGAACGGGCGAAAGGCGCCGGCCCCCGCCGGTTCCCCCGGGTGACCGGGTAGTGCCCCGGCTTCCCCCGCCCGGAACGG
>CAZOOE010000206.1:4570-10739 GCA_964581275.1 uncultured Clostridia bacterium | reverse complement strand
GAAGGCGATGCCGACAGAAATCTCACTCATCTGCGTGAAAGTCTGCTCGAGCATGCAGCGTTTCGCCCGGAGCAGATCCATGCCATGCCGGTGGAATCGGGGGATCTTGAAGCCGGCTTTGCACGGTATGCGCTGACCTTGAAAACGCTCGCAGGCTCACCGCCTGTGCTCGACCTCGTCCACTTGGGCCTCGGACCCGACGGCCACACCGCTTCGCTGGTGCCTGGAGACCCGGGCCTGGAGGTGAAAGATGCGGAGGTTGCGCTTACGGGAATTTATCAGAAACGGGGGGCCATGAACCTGGCGGACCCGAATAACAACCCGTGGCCAGCGTGTACAGCAGTTCGTGCATGCTGATGGGTTCCAGCGCCTTGAAACGCCTCTTAAAATCATCTCTCTCGAGTATCTGGGCGACTGTTGCCTTGCCTGCCAGCCGAACGAAATCATCGGCGCCAAACTTTGAGAACCACTCGTTGTTGAATCGGATCTCGGTGCGCTCGGGATCGAGGAGCTTGAAGATCTGTTGCTTGTACGTCTCGGCATTCTCATCAATCTGTTCACGAGTGAGCGCCGGCCTGGTAGCCGATCGGCCGGAGGGGTCGCCAATCATCCCGGTGAAGTCGCCTATCAAAAAAATCACTGTGTGGCCGAGCTGCTGAAAGTGACGCATCTTGCGAATGAGCACGGTGTGGCCGACGTGAATATCGGGCGCGGTGGGATCAAACCCGGCCTTGACGCGAAGGGGTTTGCCAGTTTTCGCAGAACGCTCAAGCTTACGGTTAAGCTCGTCTTCTGGAGCGCAATCGACTGTGCCTTTGCGAAGTAATGCGATCTGTTCGTCGATGGTCATCGCTCCGCCTTTAATAGCGTGTTGCGAAACGGGTTTAATATCCAACCGACACACCACCCAATCTCGGATCCGAAGCTCCCAATCTCATCCCGGTTTTCGGGTCAATCATCACACCCTCACCGTCTCCCATGTTTCCCGGTTTCTCGGCAAAAACGTGTCCCTTGCGTTCAAGCGCCGCCCGCGTGTCACGGTTGATGCCCATTGGCTCAAACTGGATTCGATCCGGCATCCACTGGTGGTGAAACCGCGGCGCATCGATCGCCTGCTGAATATTCATCCCGAAGTCGACGATGTTCACGACCACTTGCAGCACGGTATTGATGATCGTGGGTCCTCCCGGGCTTCCGATCGCGAACCACACCTTTCCATCCTTGAGAACAATGGTGGGGGTCATCGCAGACAGTGGACGCTTGCGCGGTGCTATGGCGTTGTTCTCGCTTTGAAGCAGACCGTAGGCGTTGGGCACGCCGGGCTTCGAGGTGAAGTCATCCATTTCGTTGTTTAGCAGCACGCCGGTGCCGCTGGCGGTCGCGCCCGAGCCGAAGCCGCCGTTGAGCGTGTAGGTGTTGGTTACGACGTTACCCTCCTCGTCAATCACAGTGAAGTGAGTCGTTTCGGTTGACTCGGCCCCCATAGGTTTGCCGGCCCGAATCTTGGAGCTCGGAGTCGCGTGATCCGGGTCGATCGTTTGAGCAAGCTCGGTTGTGTATTTTTTGGAGATCAGCCCTTCGACCGGCACCTTGACGAAATCCGCGTCTCCCATGAATTCCGCGCGATCCGCAAAAGCTCGACGCTGTGATTCGACCAGCAAATGGATGGTATCCGACGAGCCCGCTCCGCTGTAAGTCAGGTTGTAGTGTTCGAGAATACTCAACATCTCGAGCAGAGCCGTGCCTCCCGAGGACGGAGGCGGCATAGTCACGATCTCATAACCGCGATAGCTCCCAGTGAGTGGCTTGCGGACTGTTGGGTCGTATTCCTTCAGATCTCTTTCGGTCATTAATCCTCCGTGGGCCTTCATGTCGTCTGCGATCAACTGCGAAGTGCGACCCTCGTAGAACTCGCGCGGGCCCTTCTCCTTCAATCTGGACAGCGTCTCGGCGAGTTCGGGCTGCACGAGCCGCTCGCCTTCCTCATAGAGCTTTCCATCGCGCAGGAAAATGCGGTTGCTATCCGGAAACTGCTTGAGGAGTTTTTCCGAACCCCGGAGGCTTCGGGCGAGGTGATAAGGAATCGTAAACCCTTCGGCCGCAAGCTTGCGCGCCGGTTCAACGACATCGGCCCATTTGAGCTTGCCGTGCCGCTGCAAAGCGAGAGACAAACCGGCAACCGTACCGGGCACACCGACGGCGCGATAGCCGACAGTGGAGGCGTCCTTGATCACTTCGCCCTTTTTGTCGAGATACATTTCTCGAAACGCACCGAGTGGCGCGCGCTCACGATAGTCGACGATCTCAGTATCGCCATTGGCGCGGCGAATCATCATAAAACCGCCACCGCCGATATTGCCGGCGCTCGGCCATGTGACCGCGAGAGCCAGTCCGACTGCCACCGCTGCGTCGATCGCGTTACCGCCTCGCTGCATGGTCTCGACGCCTACTCGGGAGGCGATCTCGCTGGTTGAAGCAACCATGCCGTGTCGAGCACGAGCGGGTTCGCGTGATGCCGCGCGCTGCGTAAGCGGCACCGATGCGGCGAACAGCAGGATCAACATAACAGCGCAAGCTCTTTTCTTCATTTCTTGTCTCCTACCAGCGGATCGACTATTGACTCATTACCCAGCAATTACTGGTACATCCCCACATACCAAGCGATAAACTGCTGACCAACGAATAGGGATATTATTGCGGCCGGACCGAGAAACACTCCAAACGGAATCTGCATTTTCATACTACCACCGCGACCTACGATCAGCAGCACCCCGACAAGCGATCCGAGCAGCGACCCGACGAAGATTGTCAGCAACGTAAGCTGCCACCCGAGAAACGCCCCCACCATCATCATCATCTTCACGTCGCCCAGCCCCATTCCTTCGACGTGCTTTAACCGGTAATACGCCTCTCGCACCAACCAGAGCGTCCCTCCGCCAACCAGGGCGCCCAGGAATGATG
This sequence comes from uncultured Clostridia bacterium, assembly GCA_964581275.1. Lineage (GTDB taxonomy): Bacteria > Acidobacteriota > Blastocatellia > UBA7656 > UBA7656 > Onstottus_A. The sequence goes on along the minus strand of CAZOOE010000206.1, from coordinate 7,778 downwards.
CCCACAACGACAACGCCCAAGGCCGCGCGCCATCAAGACCAAAGAGCTTGGGCGTATGAGACAGGATCCAGGGATCCGGAGCACCTGCTCTCAAGACGAGTAGCAAAACCAAGCCCGGATACGTGATGACGTTGGGCAGAAGTTTGTGGTGCAGATCGATAAAAACCAGCGGCACGATCAGCGAAACGAACCCAATATCCGCTATGAATGGAAGCCACGATCCGTTAGCGATCTGGTTCTTGTGGATCATGTACACTACGAGATAGAGACACGCGACCAGCAGCTCCACCGCCGGATAGATCGCCGAGATGAGCTCGTGACAGCCTCGACAGCGCGCTCTAAGCAGAATCACATAGCTGACGACAGGAATGTTGTCGTACCACGCGATCTCTGCGCTACACTTCGGGCAATGAGAGCCGGGAAATACGATGGATTCGCCCAACGGAAGCCGGTAAATGACGACGTTGAGAAAGCTCCCGATCAATAGACCAAAAACGAACACAGCAACGCCCACCAAGTAGCGCGGGAGGTATTCCATCAGTACCTTTCTTGTTGAGATCACCATCCACGGATTGGGTGGTTCTTTTCATTCCACAAAGACAGTTTATCCGTGGATACTGATCACTGGATTGATACATCCGATCTCCTGGATTAAATTAGGGCGGCGCAGTATTGTCAAGCGTGGCTTTTCGAGTCCTGATGCACATCGGGTCTGCGCCACGCCATCGAAGGCGTTCATGAAGATCCTTCAGGTTTGCTCAGCAAGCGAGATGGGTGGTGGAGAGGTTCACATCGCCGATCTGGTGCGTGGCTTGGCGAGTCGCGGGCACGCGGTTTATCTAGCGGTAAGACCAGAGAGCCCTCTGCGGGGCTCGCTCGCAGGGGTGATAGCATCTTGGCACGAAATGCCCCTCAGAAACTCGCTCGATCTTCAGTCCGCGCGCGCGATCGCAAAACTAACAATCGATCACGGCATAGACATCGTTCATGCTCACATGGGTCGTGACTATCTGGTTGCGGCGCTTGCCTGCAAGCAAACAAGCGATGCGAAGCTGGTTCTCACCCGACATCACTACTTGCCGCTCAAGCGAGGCGCACTATACCGATGGATGCTTAGCGACGCGGCAGTGGTGATCGCGGTGTCAGATAGCGTTCGCGCGTCGGTAATTGAGCGCCTGCAGCTTCCGGCTGAGCGGGTGCGGACGCTGCCGAACTGGATTGACCCCGAACGTTTTAAACCCGCGGATCGTGACGCCGCCCGGGCTATGTTTCGCGCTCGCTCCAACATCGTAGTCGCGTGTATTGGCCAGCTCACTCCGGCTAAGGGTCAGGAAGAGTTTGTTCGAGCGGCTGCCAGCCTCGCACGAATCAGAACAGACGTAGAGTTTTTGATTGCCGGAGAAGAGAACGATGAGGGTCGCTCATTCACCCACAGCCTCGAGCAGTTGGCAGACTCGCTCGGTCTGGGCGACAAACTTAGGTTTCTAGGTCGGGTCAGGCACATACCCGAATTACTCGCTGCGGTCGACGTGGTGGTGGTGCCGTCGTGGGACGAAGGGTTCTCGCTTGTGACGATTGAAGCGATGGCCGCTCGGCGAGCGGTGCTCGCGTCAAACGTAGGGGGCATCGCGGGCATAATCAAGGACAATGTCACCGGTTTGATGTTCCCGCCTCGGGATGTTCACGCCCTTACGGACAAACTGCTTTGGTTGGTTTCGGACGCCCCGCTTCGTGAGCGACTCTCGATGCAGGGACAGCGAGATGTTTACAGCAGATTTGGGCGTGACCAAATCATCGACCAGATCGAGTCGCTATATCTGGAAGTGCTTGGGGAAGGGAAGAGTGAGGCGTGAAGCGTAACGAGTGATGCCTCAGGAGTGACAGACCCCTGGTCAGGCTCGCGGCGCGAAGGGTGGCCTGCCCCCGCGTTCCCGAATCTGACCTCAAGATCAACAGAGGTGTGCTGCTCATGATTCAATGCCGGGGCAAGCAACCGCGAGCATCCCAGCAAGCTCTGATCCCTTTACGCACGATTTGATCGCGCATCACTTAGCACGTCTCGCCGTCAACTCCCACAATTTCAGATTCTTAAGGAACTCGTAGTGAGCTGCGAAGCGCGCGATTGCCAGGCCGGGAAGGCCGTCGAGGAGTCCGAGCTTGAGGATGTAGGACCGCAGGAAAATGGCGGAGGGGGAAATCAGCAACGAAGCTACTGACGCACGCTTGCCTCGCGAGAAAGATTCCTCGGCTGCGAGCGTTGTGTAGCGATCCATCCTCGAGTGATGCTCCGACGAATCCCGAACGGTGTAGTGAAGAATATCCCCGTTGAGTCTCTTCACGCCTCCCTCAGTCTCGAGAGTTTCATGTACAAATTCGCCTCGCCAACGAGAGCGCCGGCGATCATAAAGTCTTAGCTTATAGTCTGGGCGCCAGCCCGAATGTTTGATCCACCGGCCCAGATAAAAGGTCATGCGAGCCATCTCGAAGGCAGCAAGCGGAGGTTCGGCGCCGCCTTTCAACTCTTGCAGCTCTTTCATCAACTCCGGTGACACGCGTTCGTCCGCGTCGAGGCTAAAGATCCAATTGTTCGCCGCTTCCGTCGCGGCAAAGTTCTTCTGCGCCGAATATCCCGGCCAGGGCCGCACCAATACTCGATCGGTAAACCGGCGAGCGATTTCAACCGTGCGATCTGTGCTCTCCGAGTCTACGACGACAATCTCATCCGCCCACGAAAGCGATTCGAGCGCGACCGCGATATTGTGCTCCTCGTTGAAAGTTATAACCGTGGCTGTGATCTTCATCGACTGGGTCCATTCTGTGTGACTCGATTCGAGTTGGCAAGCACATAGTCCTTGAATTCAGAAGTGGGTCAGTTTGAGTTGAAGTTCAGATTACAAGCTTTTAGTTTGCTCGTTACGTTCGCAGGATCATTTAAGAGCAAGCTAAAGCTTCTACTCTGAATCTCAAAGAGGCTACCTGAATTTACGTTTACCGACGCCTTGGCCTATAATCGGTTCAACTCGTGAATTCCTGGGTAGCGGGTCAAACCGATAACCGGGGAGCAATATGAGCAAGGATCTGACAAAAAAACTGGACGGCACACTCGAAGAAAAGGTTGATCGACTGATTGACATCGTTCAAGCGATGGACAGGCGTCTTGAAGCGATGGAGAGGCGTCTTGATACGATGGACAGTCGTCTTGAAGCGA
>CAZOOE010000206.1:0-4470 GCA_964581275.1 uncultured Clostridia bacterium | reverse complement strand
CGTCTTGAAGCGATGGAGAGGCGTCTTGATACGATGGACAGTCGTCTTGAAGCGACGGACAGTCGTTTTGACGCGATGGACAGTCGCCTTGGAGGCGTTGAGGAGCGTCTCGGAAGTCTCGAGGCGACGGTTGAAAACCGATTGAAAGAGACACGCCCGATTTGGGAGACTGTCCAGGCGCAACTGGCTGACCTCAAGGAGTTTCAAGAGCGTCTGCGGGAAGACACGGAAAAGGGCTTTCGCATCATCGACCGGCGCCTTGAGCTTCAGCCAATTGAATGGAGCCGGCTTCGCGGCTTCCAGCGTGACCTCGAGGAACGAGTCGACAAAATCGAGAAACGGTTGGATTGATTGCGTTATCCCTGCGGCCCAGCTCGCACCAGCCAGCAAACCAGACAAACCGGTTACATCAGACGCGCCTTTAATCGTCTGAGTATGTCAACCGATTGTTCGGGACTGAGGCTCTCCGCATCGAGATTCCTGAGTTCGTCCACGACTGCGTCATTGGCGGCTTCAAACAACGTCGGCTGAGGCGCTGCCTTTCGTGATGGCAGATGACGAGCAAACTTCGGCTTGCCGGTCACATCGAGTTCATTGGCCTCCAGGTTCAAGAGTATCTCGCGAGCTCGTTCCGTCACCGTGCGAGGCAGACCCGCCAATCGAGCCACTTCAATCCCGTATGACTTCGACGCGGTGCCTTCAACGACCCTGCGAAGAAAGACGATCGCGCCGCCGCCCTCCTTGACTGCCATTTGGTAGTTGCGCACTCCTGGCAGCAGCTTCGCCAGTTCGGTCATCTCGTGATAATGCGTCGCAAACAAGGTCTTCGCCGCGTGCTGAGGATTGTCGTGGAGGTACTCGGCGATTGCCCACGCTAGCGAAAGCCCATCAAAGGTCGAAGTACCGCGACCGACTTCATCAAGCAGGATCAGGCTTCTTGGAGTAGCCGTATTCAGAATGTTCGCAGTCTCGGTCATCTCGACCATAAAAGTTGAACGGCCTCGCGCCAGACTATCAGAAGCTCCAACTCGGGTGAACACCCGATCGACTATCGCCAGCCGAGCTTCATCAGCCGGGACGAACGAACCAATCTGCGCCAGTATCGCGATCAGCGCGGCTTGCCTGAGGTAGACTGACTTTCCGCCCATATTCGGACCGGTGATAATCAGCAGCCGATCAGTCGAGTTGTTCAGATATGAATCGTTGGGAATGAACCGCTCTCCTGTCGCTTCGATCACCGGATGACGGCCGGTGCGTATGTATATCTCATCGTCTTCGGTCAGCACCGGCCGGCAATAGTTGCGCCGCGCCGCGACTTCGGCCAGTGACAACACCGCGTCCAGCAGCGCCAGCGCGTGAGCGACCGCTTGAATGCGCCGGGTTTCGACCGATATGGTTTGCCTGATCCCGGCGAACAGAACCTGCTCGATCTCGCTGATTCGCTCCTCGGCTCCCAGTACTTTGGATTCGTACTCTTTCAGCTCAAGGGTCGTGTAGCGCTCGGCATTTGTCAGGGTTTGCCTCCGCTCGTAATCAGCGGGAACGCTCTTGACGTTCGATTTGCTCACTTCAATGAAGTAGCCAAACACATTGTTAAACTTGACCTTCAACGATGAAATCCCGGTACGCGAGCGCTCGCGCGATTCTATCCCCGCGATAAAGCTCTTGCTCGAAGCCGAGAGTCCGCGCAGCTCATCGAGCTCGGAGTTGTAGCCGGTACGAATGAACCCTCCGTCGGTCAGCGTGGCCGGCGGGTCATCAGCAATGCTAGAGCCGATCAGTTGTCGGAGATCCTGCAACTCGTCGAGGCTTTCGGCCAGGACCTCGAGCAGCGAGGCCGTTGCGTCGGCGAGCATCTCCTTGATGATTGGTATCGAGTCCGCCGAAGTCTTCAGCGCGACCAGATCGCGTGCGTTGGCGCGGCCGAGGCTAATGCGCGCCATCAACCGTTCGAGATCGACGATGTTCTTTAACTCGGAGCGTAGCCGGTCGCGTAGGATCAGCGCGCTTTTTTGCTCTTCGACTGCGTCTAGCCGCGCATTCAACTCTCCGAGCTTCATCGAAGGACGCAACAGCCATTGCTTCAACAATCGAGCGCCCATGCCGGTAACCGACTCGTCAATCACGCCGATCAAGGCTCTGGTTCGCGATCCGTCAAGCGCCTCCACCAACTCGAGATTGCGGACCGTTGGTTGATCCAAAATCAAATAATCGTTTGGCTCAAAGTATGAGATACCGGTAATGTGGGCTGCTTCGTCCTTCTGCGTCTCGCGGACGTAGTGGAGCACAGCCGCTGCGGCGGCCGCCGCCAGGTCGCGTCCGCCGAGTCCGAAGCCCTCGAGCGATGCAACGCCGAAGTGAGTTATCAGAAGCTCTCGAGCGCGGTCGAATGAGAAGAACCACTCATCCAGCGGGTTCAGTGCGGGCTGATTTCCACCAAGGATCAACCCCGTAGAACCCGAATCGCCTTCAGCGGTGACCGCGCCACTCTCGGTTTCTGCCTTCACGCCGGATTTGAAAAGTGGCTCAAGCGATTTTGGGAAGATGATCTCCCGCGGGCCAAAGCATTCGAGCTGTTCGAGCACGCGTTGCCAGGCCGCCTCGCCCGAGAATTGTGTTGCAAGGAACTCCCCGGTTGACAGGTCAAGAAATGCTGCCGCCATCCCTGAACCCGAGCCAAACACCGAAGCCAAATAACTATTCTCTCTCGCGTCCAACAACTGCGAATCTATGGTGGTGCCGGGCGTGATTATTCGAACGACTTCGCGGCGGACCAGTTTGGTGGTCTTGCTCGGGACTTCGGTCTGGTCGCAGATTGCGACCCGGTAGCCCTTTCGCACCAGCTTGTTGATATAGCCGCCGGCGGCGTGATAAGGCACACCGCACATCGGGACCGGATTACCGCGCTCGCGATGACGCGCGGTGAGAGTGATCTCGAGCTCCTTCGATCCGATTACCGCATCGTCGAAGAACAGCTCATAAAAGTCGCCGAGTCGGAAGAAGAGCAGTGTGCCCGGATGCTGGCGCTTGATCTCCTCATACTGCCTGAGCATTGGTGTGGGTGGTTGCATTAGAGTAAGTCAGTGATCAGAAGTTGCGAACGCCTCAGAGACCACAGATTTCCCAGGAACGGCGTGGTGCTTGGAACTGAGCGTTTCGGGCCGTGTATCGCAGTGAGCAAGGTTGTTTCGGCCATGGGGCAGAATATATAATCGGCTGTCGGCTGGTCAAACTTGTTCAGGATGTTTGCGAACAACTGGTGTTGCTGGTCAGTGCGCTATTGACTAAACAAGACCTCACACAGGAAGAGCCAATCATCCTAGCGCTCGACACATCGTCCAAGGTCACCAGCCTTGCCGTCGCCCGGGGCGTGGGGTTGCTCGGCTCGAGTCACGGGTCGCTGGATGAGAGGCGTTCAGAAAAGCTGTGGATTGACGTTCAGTCCTTGCTTGCAGAGATGGAATTGGGTATCGGTGATATCGATGTCTTCGCGGTATGCATCGGGCCGGGCGGATTCACCGGACTTCGCGTTGGAATGGCGGCGATGAAGGGCTTTTCCGCGTCGACAAGCAAACCTATCGTAGGAGTAACTTCTCTCGAAGCGGCGGCGTTTTCGGTGGGCCCTGCGATCGCTGTCTGTGCGATGGTAAACGCTTACAAGGGGGACGTTTATTCGCAGCTGTTTTCATTCGACGACGACGGCGTTCCGGTGGCGCAGAATCATCCGTCAGTCGGCGTAGTCGAGGATGCGGTGCAGCGCGCCGCTGCAATAAATGAGGTGGTCTTCGTTGGAGACGGGGCGGAAGATGGAAACGAAGTCATTAGGCGTATCGGGGAAAGCGGCAACAAACAGTGGGCGATTAAGCAACGCGATAGTTATCTTGCCACGGCAGTCGCTGGGCTGGCGTTTTTGAGAAACAGGCGCGGTGAATTGGAAAGCGCGGAGAGCGTGACGGCTTGCTACGTGCGTCAAGCCGAGGTCGAAATAAAGTTGTCGCTGGGTCTTCTGGGTTCTAAGATCAAACGAAGCATGAGGGGCGAGTGAAGAATGAAGTTTCGGGTTCGGCGTTCGTGGTTTCTGATTGCTGGTTCTAGTTTCGGGTTCGAGGTTGCGACTCGAACCTGACTTCGAGCCAAAACTAAGAACCAGAAACTAGAAACCAGAACTAGAAACCAGAAGTCCTAAACCCTTATCGGAGTTGCCGTGTCAATAAGCAATCTTACAGATCGAGAGTATGAGGCGCTGTTCAAGCCCTACTCGATCGAGCCGATGCGCGAGCGGGACCTGATCGACGTGGTTGAGATCGAGGAAACAAGCGGTCTGAACCGCTGGGGATACGACGCCTACCGCCGCGAGTTGTTCACAAATCCCAATTCGATAATGATCGTGGCGCGCAACCTTGTTCCGGGACCGTTGGTGATTGGCTTTTTCGCGGGTTGGGTGGTTGCAGACGAGCTGCACGTCAACAA
>CAZOOE010000205.1:0-10812 GCA_964581275.1 uncultured Clostridia bacterium | reverse complement strand
TCTTGAAGTAGCTTTCTTCGATCGCGCGCGCGTCGTCGACGATCTGCCGCGCGGGTTCGCCAAACCATCGATCGATGCTGCGATTCAGGAGCCCAAACGCGAAGAAGAAAAGCAGCAGCACCGGCAATAACGATAGCCCTATCGCGTAGCTCACCAGACGCGACTTGAACTTCGAACCGAGCCTGGTCGTGCGCCGTTCGCGCACTAGTTTCAGCACGTTTCTCAGCAGCACGAACAACAACGTTACGAACGCCAGGAAGTTGAGAGTTGAAAGAGCGTACAACAACAAAGTCTCGGCCGCGGTGTCCGGAGTGACGAACGGCGTGAGGTTGAACCCCCCCTGCGCGATCAGCGAAAGCATCAGAAGCAGCAGAACTATCGAGAGGATGATAACCTTGGTGAGCCTTCGGCGCCCGAGGTCGGTTAGACGAGAGGTACCGGAGTTGTGAGATTGGTCCGTCACCATGGCTTTCCCTCGAACCCTAAACAGCGAATACCAGGACTGATTATAGCCTGGACGAGGCCATTGCCAAGTTCAGAAGCCGCGCCTGCGCTATGAGCCTCACTGCCCTCGGATAGCCTCGAGCACCGCCTGCGCTGACCGGTCTGCCGCAGATCCGCCGTCAGATGCGAGCAGATCCCGAACGCCAACCAGGTCCTGCCTCATGCGTGAGAGACGGTCCGGATCAGAAAGGATTGCGATCACTTCACTCGCGATCTTTTCGCCAGTTGCTTCGTGCTGCATCAACTCGGGAACGATGCGACGGCCTGCGATCAGGTTCACCATGCCGAAGGTGTCCAGGCGAATGAGCGGACGGATCAAACGCCAGTTCAACTCAGAACCGCGATAGATGATGACCATCGGCGTGCCCGCAAGCGCAGCTTCGACCGTCGCAGTTCCGCTTGCGACCACCGCAAATCCGGCGTGCGCCAACGCATTGTACGTATCGCCCTCGATTACGGTAGCAAGCGGCTGGGCCGGTTCCACGCCCGCTCTTGCACCAGTCGCCGATTGTGCTTCCCGGATTGTTGGGTCGACGTCCTCGCGGCGGATCGTCGAAGCGAGAGGAACGACGAATTGCATAGTTGCGAATCGCGAATCGTGAATCGCAGATCGCATATCTGGAACCGGAGATTCGAAAGGTTTCGCCTGAGCACCGGACCGTGACTCAGTTGTTACCGGCTCATCACCCGGCGATCCAAGGCTCCGTAGTCTCATCGCGGCGTCCAGCATTGCCGGCAGGTGATAGCGAATCTCCTTGTGCCTGCTGCCCGGCAGCAGTGCGACGATGGGATGCTTCGGATCCAGTCCGTGATGTTGGCAGAACATTTCGCGCGATGCGGTGGTTCGAACCGCCTCGGCCAAGGGATGCCCGACGTAGGTGACCTCAAGCCCAGCGCGCCTGTAGAAGGCCTCTTCGAACGGCAAAATCACCAGCATGCGATCGACGTCGCGGTGTAGTGCGCGAATTCGATACTTGCGCCACGCCCACACCTGGGGGCTGATGTAGTAAATGATCTTGAAGCCTTCGTGACGAAGTTTTCTTGCCAGTCTCATATTGAAATCGGGCCAGTCAATGAGCACAACCGCTGACGGACGCCGGGACCGAGCGGCACTGAGCAACGTTCGATATGCGGCATAGAGTTTGCGAATCGCGCCGGCAATTTCAGGGACGCCGATGATCCCAACCTCGCGGGCGTCGACGAGCGTCTCGACTCCTGCGGCGCGCATCTCTTCGCCCCCTGAACCGAACAGTTCGAATTTGATTTCGGGATTGAGCCGCAGGAGCGCGCGAGCGAGCGAGGCGCCGTGCTTATCGCCGCTGGCCTCGCCGGCAACGATCATTATCGATAAGACTGAGGACCCGGGATTGAGAAGGGAGGGCACCGGCACCGGTCAACCTTAATAGGCATAATGATTGAAAATTGAGAATTGAAAATCTGAAAATGCAAATTGAATAGGCGTCGCCGTTTGGGGTTGCGCTTCAATTTGCATTTTTCAATTTTCAATTTTCAATTTTCAATTCTCGATTGAACTGTTCCGTTTGAGGTCGCGGACTAAGGATTGCGCAGGACCTTCGAATTGCCATCTGGCTTCTTCTTGTCCTTATCCTTGCCCTTCTTGTCCTTGCTGGAAGGGCTCTGAGCTTTCTGGTCGGTGGGCGCGCCGGGTTTCACCTCGACGTCTTGTCCTGCTTGCGAAGCCCGCCGCGGACGATTGTCAGGTGAATTTGTGGTTGTCGTTGAGCCTGGAGTAACCGGGCCAACGGCCTTTACACCCCCTGCCTCCTGGGCGCGCGCGACGATTTCGTCAGTCTTGAGGTCGCGGTCGATGATCACGCCCTTGTTGGAAGTGTCGATATGCGGCCCGAACATGAATCCGACGAGTCGCGAAGGAAGTCCCCTGCCGTCAGTTGGAGACTCGGCAACTTTTGTTGGATCGGAATCAGGAACAGGCTTGCCCCACCTCTTCAGAGTTTCCTTCGCGCGCTCTGCGTATTCGGAATGCGGATGGCTGGCAATGATGCGAGCCAGATCGCGGCTCGCGGTCTCGGTGTCTTCCTGGAGCTCCATCGCTCTCGCGTGAAGGAACAGCGCCTCGTCAAACCTGGAAAAATTTGGATACTTGTTCAGAATTTCTTCGGTGCGGCCCTGCGCGGCCTGAGCCGATTCGCGAATGTCGAAATAGAATCGCGCGACCTTGAGCTCGTGCATCGCAAGGATCTCTTGCACCTGGTTCATCAACTGTTCCACCTGCTCCTTCGCATCGGTGTTGGGGTATCGACGGAGCAAATCCTTCAACTGGCGCTCGGCGAGCCTCGCGTGGGTGGTGTCCCGATCCGGGGCCATCACCTGCCTCAGATGGATCTCGGCTATCTTGAGCATTGTGTCGTCCGCAAGCGGATCGTCGGGGAAAAACTGGATCCAGTCACGGTATTCGACCTCGGCCTGCGCCAGCCCTTTTGTGCCCCCGCCCAGGTAGAAGGAATCGGCGATCATCAGCTTGGCGATTTTGATCAGCGGGCTCTCGGAATACGTGTTGATCATAGTATTCAACAGTATCCGGCCTTCATCATAGCTGCCTTTACGAATGGCATCGATTCCCTGGCGTAGGAGTTCTCGATCGCGACCCGGTCCCTTGGCCTCTTCCAACGTGAGCTTGGACTTAGGCTTGCCGCCGCACGCGCCAAACGGGAGCGCAATAGCCATCACTACCACAATGATCTTTGCTACTTTCATGCTACTTGGGCGGCCGCAGCCCAGGAGGTCGGCGGCCTTTCTCCTTTGCTTAACGTGTTGGGCTGGTCTATTAGTCTAAGCAGCGAGCACGGGTTCAAACTGTCAGCGGCTCTAACGCCTTTAGGCGGAGTTCGCGGGTCGCCCCTTCCGGATCGCCTTTGCCGAATACGGCGGAACCCGCAACTATCCATTCAGCGCCGCGGCGGACGACCGTCGCAACATTGTTCAGGCCAATTCCGCCGTCTACTTCTATATGAACGCTCAAGCCGCGAGAGTCAATCATACTCCGCAGCCGACCGATCTTGTCAAGCGACGTGTCTATAAACGATTGCCCCCCAAATCCGGGATTTACCGACATAACTAACACGTAATCTACGAACGGCAGCGCCTCTTCGATGGACCCGAGCGGTGTCGCCGGATTCAACACGACCCCCGGGCGACAGCCGAGATCTCGAATCGCAGTCAGCGTTCGATGCAGATGCACGACCGCTTCTACGTGGACCGAGATCATCGAGGCTCCCGCGCGGGCGAAGTCATCTATGTACAGATCGGGATCAGTGATCATCAGGTGGCAGTCGAGTGGAAGGTCCGTCGCCCGCCGCGCCGCTTTGACGACCAGCGGCCCGATGGTGATGTTTGGAACAAAATGACCGTCCATCACGTCCACGTGAATCAAGCCGGCGCCGCCGCGTTCGGCTGCCTTAATGTCGTCGCCTAGACGCGCGAAGTCCGCTGAAAGAATTGACGGAGCTATCTCGATCATTGCGTTACTGTTTTGAGAGAGCCGATGAGGCCACTGTCGGTCTCGCCAGGAAAACTGCAGACCTGTTGGCGGCGACCCGGCGAACGACTGGGCACTTCAAACTTACTCTTAGTCTGAGCCGGTCCGCTGCTCACCACAATGGTCAGCACTGAGTCCTTCTTGACGGAGGAGTTGGGGCCTGGCCGCGTCTCAATCACCGCGTTGGGAGACACGCTCGCATCGTTTCGGCGCTGGATCTTTACTCTCAGTCCTGCGTCTTGCGCGAGCTTTTGAGCTTCGGCTTCAGGTCTCCCGACAAGGTTGGGTACAAGAGTATCACCGCTGCGGAACAAGGTGTATATCGTGACGATGGCGCTCAGCAGGAAAGCGAGAGCCAGCACGATCACCATGCCCAATCTGCGCGAGATGGTCCATGCAATGCTAGTGGGTTCAGCGCGGCCGGCGCCCCGTGACGTGCTCATAGCCGGGAGTCTAGCACTGGGATCTAACGGCTTTCAATGTTATGGGAGTTGATTGGAGGTCCCAAGCTAGTAAGGGCGGCACTACGTGGACGCCCTCCATCTGACCAAAGCCTCGCATATCCATAAGGGCGGCAACGGAGGGGCCACCCTCACAGACTCAATCAAGGAAGCGATCCTACGATGTTGACGCTGCGTTGTAGCTCCGCGCTTGCGAGCGAGAACAATGACAAAAGTCCGTACAGTCCAATCACAAAAGCCGCGAGCATCACCGTGTGATAAGCCATCAAAGCAAGGCGTAGCTGCCGTTGCTCGGTATATCCTGATTCCGTTTTCTCCATTGTTTCCTCCGAATCTCAATCGTCAATACGATAGGATCTGGAGGTTCGGATTTCATCGATTCATCAACCCGCGAGGCTCTTCCACATCCGGCTCAACCAGCCGGTTTCTTCCTGCCCGATCAGCCGTTCTAGCTCGCCGGCATCGAGCCATACGCCCTTGCACTCATTGCAGCGGTCGATCTGGACGTTTTCAAAAGTGATCTCGGCGAGCGTGCCGTCGCATTTCGGACAAAGCAATACCGACGCGTCTGCCTTTTCGGATTCAGCACGCTTGGCGCGCAGTTTCTCAATCAGCTCTTGCTCTTTTCGCCGGAAGTATTCGTTTTCGAGAGATTTCTCGCGTTCATCCCAGATCTTCGACATGTAACCCTCCATTGATACGGTTCGTGGTCCGGCCTTCAGGCGCAAGTTCGCAACGCTTCGCCGCAGGCCCAACATACCAGCCTCCGCATGAAGGCCGGACAATGAACTAAAGCCGCACCGCCAGCCTTCTAAAGCTCTAGCCTGCCGCCTTTGATCCGGCTTCGATGATCTGAAGCTCATTATGTTCGCGGCGGATGCGTAAGACTTTCTTATCAAATTTGCCGACGCTTGTCTTCGGGACTTCGTCGATGAATGCCCAGCGCTCGGGGACCCACCACTTCGCAACGCGTTCGGTTAGGAATGCTCGAAGCTGCTCGACGGTTGTGTCGACGCCCTCTTTCAACACAACACAAGCCAACGGCCGTTCGTCCCACCTTTCGTCGGGCACTCCGATAACCGCGGCCTCGATGACATTTGGGTGGGCCATCAACGTGGTCTCAAGCTCGACCGTTGATATCCACTCGCCGCCTGACTTGATGACGTCCTTGGCCCGATCGGTGATCTGGATGAATCCCCGTTCGTCGAGCGTGCCTACATCGCCGGTTCGCAGCCAGCCGTCGTGAAACTTCTCGGGTGTGTCGTCGCCGTAATAAGCAGCGGTGATCCACGGCCCGCGTACCTCAATCTCGCCTACTGCCTGGCCGTTCCACGGCAGAACAGAGTCGCCGTCCGTCAGACGAATCTCGACGCCGGGCTTAATGCGGCCAGTCTTGGAGCGCCAGTCCATAATATCCTCGTCGCAGCAGCCCTTGGGCGGATACGCCAGAGCTGCAAGCGGGCTGGTTTCGGTCATCCCCCAGGCTTGAATGATCTTTACCCCGAAGCGCTCCTCGAACCGTTCCATCAAGCTTCGAGGGACGGCCGAGCCACCGCAGATCACCATTCGTAGCGATGACAAATCGACTGGATTGGTCTCGGCGTAGCGAAGGACGTCGTTCCAAATCGTCGGCACCGCGCCAGCAAAGGTTGGGCGTTCAGCCATCATCAGCTTGCATAGCGGCTCGGCTTGAAGAAATCGACTCGGCATGATGAAGTCCGACCCGGCCATCCACCCACCATAAGGTAGGCCCCACGCGTTGGCGTGAAACATCGGGACTATGGGAAGGATCCGGTCGTGCTCCGTCAGGCCAAACACCGAGCTGGCGCACTGTGCGAGCGAATGCAGGAACGTCGAGCGGTGTGAATAGACAACGCCTTTGGGATTGCCTGTCGTGCCGCTTGTGTAGCACATTGCAGCCGCGGCGCGTTCATCCAATTCGGGCCAGTCAAACCCTTGTTGTTCGGCTGCGATGAGCTCCTGGTAGCGAAGCACGTCCCCGAGTCCCGAGGCGTCGCCCGAGCCAACGACGATGTAACGTTCGACGGTCTTCAAATCCTTTGCCACCCGCGCCAGCAGTGGCACGATAGAGTCGTCTACGATGATCACGCGGTCTTCGGCGTGGTTTATTATGTAAGTGAGTTGTTCGGGAAAGAGGCGGAGGTTGAGGGTGTGAAGCACCGCTCCCATGCACGGAATCGCGAAGTAGGCCTCGAGATGCTCCTGGGTGTTCCAGGAGAACGTCCCGACTCGATCGCCTTGGTTGATGCCAAGTCGTTTGAGGGCCCGGGCGAACAACTCGGCGCGGTTGCCCACGTCGTCGTAGGTCGCTCGTCGCGAGGAGTCGCCCATGAAGGTAACCACTTCGCTGTCGGAGTGAACACGCCGGCCATGATTAAAGATGTGATTGATCGTCAACGGACGATCTTGCATGGTGCTAAGCATATTAGTCTCCTTGTTTGGTCCAAGGTTTTGATACGGCATAGATGAGGCAGTGGGATTATCTTAGAGACTTAGCGTGGGAGCAACCTCGGAAAAGGAGCAACCAAATCGAACTTCAAATAAAACACTCAGTTTGCTTTAGTGTTGAGGCCGGTCTCGAGCTTCGAGCTCCGAGGCCCCAACACGCGCTGGAAGAAGAGCGAACGACAGAATGACGGCGAGGGCGGCGAGTGCAGCCCCGAAGTAAAACGTTGCGCGAGAATCTATCCTATCCCACACTACGCCGCCGATATAGCTGGCGGCTATTTCAGTGAGGCCTACAACCGTAAAGTAGATTCCCAGCGCAGTCGCTCGGCCGGCCTTCCCGGCGGTGTCTACGGCCAGCGCCTTTGAGACTCCGTCTGTGAAAGCCGGGCACAGACCATACAACCCGAACAACGGCCACGCCAGCCACGCAGCGCTCGCGAGCGCGAAGCCCGCATAACTGACCGCGTAGATCGAGTAGCCGAGGATCATCAGGTTGCGCCGGCCGAATCGATCGCTCGCAGCGCCAGCCGGCATCGACGAGATCGAAGCCACCGCATTGTAGAGCGCATAAGCGAGAATCGTAGAACCGGTTGCCAGTCCCAACTGGCCTGCGCGCAGGATCAAAAACGCATTCGCTGAATTCGCGAGCCCGAACACGCCGACGACTATCAAGAGTCTTCGGTATTCGCGAGTGGTGCCAGCGAGCGACATTCGAATGTTCGATGAACCTGCTTCTATGTCGCTTCGCCGCTCCCGCACCGCGAGAATAAGCAGCGTTGCCAGCGTTGCAGGTATCGCTGAAATCAGAAAAATCTTTCGCGCTTCCAGGCTTGCCCAACCTATAAGCGCAAGCCCGATCAGCGGACCCAACACCGCACCAGCCGAGTCCATCGCGCGCTCGAATCCGAAGACTCGCCCCCGGCTCCCAGTGGCTGAAGTCTCAGCTAGTAGCGCATCCCGAGGTGAAGTGCGGATTCCCTTGCCAAATCGATCCGCAAATCGCGCTGCAAGCACCACAGGCCATACCGACGCAAACGCGATCATCGGCCTGGACAGCGCCGTAAGTGCGTATCCGGCAAACGCGACTGGCATGCGGCGGCGGATCCGATCTGAAACCCAACCGGAGGCCCCGCTGACGACGCTTGCGGACCCGACCGCGATGCCCTCAATCAACCCGACAACCGTCGCCGGTGCGCGCAGCGTTTGCGTCAGGAACACCGGCAGGATCGGATAGATCATCTCAGAGCTGATGTCGCCCAGCAAACTCACCAGCCCGATGATGACTGCGCTGCGCGAGAGACCCGAACTCGGAGCTGAGGGGCTGGGGCTCGGAGGAGCAGAGGAGGGAGATTGCTCTCCTCTGCTCCTCCGCCCCTCTACCCTCCTGCCTATTTTCATTTCCCCTCGAGCGTGAGCTTAGCAATGAAGAACCACGAACCTGATGGTTCAATCTGGATGTTGCCCACCCGAGTGCGGGCGGCAAGAACATTTGCGGGGTACCACAAATAGATTTGTGGAAGTTCGTCCGACACCGTCTTTTGAATCTGCGAAAAAAGGGCGAGCTTCGCGGCGCGATCATTTGCCCGCTCGGCGTCGACTATCCAGCGATCGACCTCCGGGTTGCAATACCTCATCCGATTCTGTCCGCCGCGATCGGTCAGCGCTCTTGCCACCATTAAGTAATACTCCTTCGTGGTTACCTCTGGAGTGTACTCTTGCTCGGCCCTCGGCTTGATTTTCAATTGCCCGGTGCTCGGACAATATTCCTTACGTGCGAGTAGCGAATCGATTCTTGCGAACAGCGCTTCCGTCACTGCCGGGTCGTTGGTCGCGCGCAGCGTTGCGATGGCATCGTTGAATTCAGGGTCCTGATACCGGCTGTGATAGACAAACTGAAACACATCTGTCAGCTGATTGAAGCCGATGCCGATCAGGTAATACAGATCGAACTGCGCTTTGCCGAGCTTGTCAAACAACGTTGCGCTTTCGAGCGATTGGAGCTCGAGTCGTATGCCTACCCGTCTGAGCTGATCCTGCATTATCGACGCGATGTTTCTGGATAGCTGCGTCGTAGTCGTGAGCATCGTGAGCGTAAGCCGGGTACGCGGACCGTCGCCATCAGGGTCGGGAAAGCCGGCCTCGTCGAGCAACTGTTTCGCGCGTTCGGGTTGGTGATCGTACACCGTGACCTGCGGATCGTAGGCCCAGTGTTCGGGCGGCATTATCGCGTTGGCTTTTCGCGCCTGATCTCTGAGGAGGCGATGAATGATCACGTCGCGGTCAATGCCGTAGGCGACCGCTTGTCTGAGCTTTTGATTCGACAGCAAAGATGTCGGCGAGAGGTTGATGCCCAGATAACCGATGCTCGCGCCGTCGCCGAGGATCACTTGCATATCGCGGCGCTGGCCAAGCGCGCGAATCGTTTCGGGGTCGAACTGCGCGTTATAAGCCACATCAACTTCGCCACCCATCAATTCTGCCTGCCGCGTGCTGTTGTCGGTGACGACTTTGATCTCGATTCGTGGGATGTTGGGGGCGCCGCCCCAATAGTCCGGATAGGACTCGAGTTTAATAACTCCGCCTTCTGTGTATGAAACCAGCTCGTAGGGACCGCTTCCGATCGGCGAGTTGATGAGCTCGGTCCCGGCGCCTTCGGGGATTATGCCGATAGCCGGCAGGTTTCCGATGAAACTGTAGAACGGCTCTCGGGCGTGAAAGATGACCGTCAAGGGATCCGGTGCGTCGATCGAGCCGATCTTGTCGACCGCGCCGCGAATCGGCGACTTGAGCGCCGGCGAAAGCAACGAGTCGAAAGTGTATTTGACATCGGCTGAGGTAAGCGGCTTACGGTTGTGGAACATCACACCGGAACGAAGGTGAAAGGTGAAGGTCTTATGGTCCTCGGTTTCTTCAAAGCGTTCAGCAAGCGAGGGGACGAACTCGAACTTCTCATTTTTGACCACCAGTGTGTCATAGATCAATTGCATTATCCGAGCAGAGGTTTGGAAGGTGGTTGAGAACCGGGGGTCAAACCCTCGAGGCGCAACTTCGATCGCGATCACCAGCGTGCCCGGCTCGCCCCCTCTCCGGCAGCCGGTTGACGGAATGATGAATAACAACAAGAAAACTGCGCAAACTACGCGTCCAAACAACGTCGTCGGCATGTAGGAACGGCCCTCCGTGGCCGTCCCTTCTTGCTCAATGGTCTTGCTCAATTGGTGGTGCGCTCCGTCAGGGGAGGGCGGCCACGGATGGGCTGCCCATACATGTGTTATTTGGAGTGTTGCAGTGTGAGATTCAATTCGCCGATGCGTTCGCGCAGCCGGGCCACTGCCTGGTCGCTGTAGG
The DNA here is from genome assembly GCA_964581275.1 of uncultured Clostridia bacterium. GTDB lineage: Bacteria > Acidobacteriota > Blastocatellia > UBA7656 > UBA7656 > Onstottus_A. The sequence goes on along the minus strand of CAZOOE010000205.1, from coordinate 513 downwards.
CGTGAGGCGGCGAGAGCATCGACTTGATGCGAGCGATGTGATCGAACGAACGGCCTATGTGAGTCTTCGTGATCCGCCCTTCCTGTGCGGCCTTCACCATCGCCTCCCACGCCGCAGTTGCGTGCTCGGCGGAGTGCGAGTCGGCGATCATCACCATGTCGTTCCCGGCCTCGATCGCCATCACCGCGGCCTCTGAGAGCTCGCGTGTGCCTGCGATTGCACCCATCTCCAGATCGTCGGTCACCGTGAGCCCCTTGAAGCCAAGTTCTTCGCGCAACAAGCCGGTGACGATGTTCTTCGAGAGCGAAGACGGCAGCGGCGACGGTCCGTCGAACGCCGTGTAGTGTGCGTGGGCGACGATGACCGCGTTCAAACGCGCGTTGATTTTGCTGAACAGCTCTGTGTAAGGCGCAACCTCGAGCTTCAGGATCCCGTCGCGTGAACGGTCTATCGTTGGAAGCTCGGAGGTAGAATCGAACGAACCATCTGCGGACAGTGTGAATCGCACCACGG
>CAZOOE010000204.1:0-10866 GCA_964581275.1 uncultured Clostridia bacterium | reverse complement strand
CCTGTTTCTTCCAATGCTCGGCGGCGGCGAAACCACGCAAAGAACCTTATTCGTTGGGCATACCTAACGGCCCTCAAACCAAATTTCATATCGCGTCCTTGTCAAAGACTTTTACCGCCGCCTCTGTCGTGCTGCTTGAGAAACAAGGCTTGCTCAGGTTCGGTGATCCGCTTTCTAAATTCGTCCCCGATTTCCCGAACGGCGACAAGGTCAAAGTTTCACACCTGCTTACGCACAGTTCCGGCGTGCCTGACTTTTACGCTCTGCCGGAGTATGAAGAATCAAAAACGAAGCCAATGACAGTATCCGATTGGCTTACGCTGCTAAAGACAAAACCCCTGGATTTTGAGCCAGGCACACAGAGCAGCTACAGCAACTCCGGTTACGCACTGCTCGCTCTTATTATCGAGAAGGTGTCGGGCAAGAGCTACGACGATTTCTTGCGCGAGCGGATCTTCGCGCCGCTAAAAATGGCCGACAGCGGGGTATGGGATGATGCGCGGGTTATCGCGAATCGCGCTTCAGGCTATGACCCGTGGCTTAATCAGTTGATTAACACTCCCTACTATGACAAGTCTGTGCTGTTTGGTAGCGGCTCACTCTACTCAACGGTTGACGACCTGTACGCCTGGTATGAATCTATTCGCGCCGGAAGCCTCTTTCGGGTGGATTTACTCGCCACGCCTTATGGCTGGGGGCCGCGTAAAAGGTTCGGGCGTGATTTGATAGAACAAGGGGGGAATGATCCAGGTTTCGCCTCCAACCTTTCCGCCTATCTAAAGGATGAAGTGTGCATCATAGTGATGAGCAACGTCCGCACGGGTGCGATAGATAAAATCAAAGACGACTTGGGGGCCATCGTTTTTAAAGAAAAGTACGAAGCGGCGGTTGTAAGGAAAACAATCGCGGTTGACCCGAAGACGTTTCGTGATTACGTAGGACAATATGAAGTCAGTCCAAAGTTGATCATCACCGTAAAGACAGATGGTCGGAATCTCTACTTGAAAGGCACAGGCGGATACTTCCTACCGCTTGACCCGCTCTCCGAAACGAAATACTTCTACCGCCAGTTTTACGTGCCGATAGTATTTGATAGAGACAAGGAGGGGAAGGTGAGTCAGTTGCTGTGGGCAGGTCAATATCCATTTAAGAAAAGCTCTAAGTAAGAGCCGCTGCACAACATAAGAATTCAGGCGGGGCGGCGTTGTGAGCCATTACCCCATCTGGAAGCCGTGAGAGCCTTGGAGAGAGCTGGCTTTCGAATCATCCGTCAAGGCAAACACATCGTTATGACTGATGGTAACCGATTATTAAGAATCCCTCGCCGCAATCCGTTGAACGCAATAACGATGGGCGGGATCGCGCCTGGGATGCTGGATTGATCTTTTCCGAGGGTTTTCTCGAAGAAAAACTTGATCCCGCACAGGGCGATGGTCGATGCGGCTCGCGAGTACTTCTTAACGTTCTTCAGGTAAAGAAAATACTGTCGGAGTTCTTCGTCGGTGATCAGATCGGGAGACTTGTGATAGTGGCGGGCCAGTTGGCTGACGCGCGCAGTTATCATTCCTGGGTACGCTCGAAGTATCCTCTCAGCTAAAGACACTCGATCATTCTCTTTCTGAGTTCGGTCATTGCTACACCTCTGTTGAATAGAGTTTGGTCAAACTCAGTGTAGCGAATCAGACTTTCAGATCGGGAATGATCGAGTTATTCTCAGGCGTGCTCGGCTCTGCGCGTAGCGCTTAGTTCAACAAACGACATGCACCGGAGCCGCCGAATTTCTTATGATTGCACGCCGCCGTTCGGCTGCCCGGTGATGTCGAACGTTACGCGCGAAACTTTAACCATGCTAGAGGACGAAAAATCACTTACAAAGGTGCACATCAACCTGCCGAATCATTGGACCATCGATGGTGAGTCTTTATGGGCGCTGCCGTTGAGGACGATCTTTACGAGATACGCAATACGCCTTTTCATGCATACGGAATCAATTGGGGAGATATCATTAGGGCACCGGGATCGCGGCGCAGATCCGGAAGGCCCAACAAGACCAGAAACGAGATGAATATCCTAATCTCGCCGAACTTTATGCAGATCGCTTGCTCAAACAGATAGAAGAGAGTTTTAGAGAGAAATAGATGAGCAAAGTGGCCTAACTCAGGGATCGAACGGAGCGCGCAAGCGAGTTTTCTTATCGTCCTGTCAGTGTTGCGTTCGCGGCCCGGTCGTCCCAACCGTTCGGCGACTTTCGTTGTACGCCCAATGTTGATGAAAGCCCTTGCAGCAACAATGGTCGTTGCGATCAACATCGTGGTAGCGGTGACCTGCGCAGCACAGGGCGGGGGCACCGAGCAGCCCATTGACGTGACTCCGCGCGCACTGTTCGCCGATCCCGCTCTCTACGATCACAAATTGATTCGTGTGACGGGTCAGGTGTCGCACGGATTCGAGAACTTCACACTCAGGGACCCGACGCTTGATGCGAACGCTTTCGTTTGGCTCGAGTACGGCGGTCGTGTGGCCTCCAAGACGACCTACTGTTGCGGTTCTGCTCCTGGAGAACTGCGTACTGGTGTGCTCACGATTGATGGGATCGCGATTCCACTCAAAGCCGACAAGCAGTTCCGCAGATTTGACGCCTTAGTCAAACGTAAGGAAGCCATCGTGGCCCAGGTAACGATGGTTGGGCGCTTCTTCGCGGGCGAACGAACTTCGAGCCCGAATGGTGACACTTGGACTGGATACGGTCACCTTGGGTGCTGCAGCCTTCTCGCTATCAGACAGATTGTGTCAGTCAAGCAAGTCGACCGGACCCGTGACGCCGCCGAACAACAACTTAAGAATTCGTGCAATCGACGACTGTCGAGATCGACCCAGATGCACGAGAGTAGTATTGGGTTAATATCCGGAAGCTTCCTAAGAAGAAAACCCAGGCCTCCTTTAAGTGCGTCGGGAAATACTCGAAATAGAGACGGTCTGTTGGTGCCCGATGTGTCGAACTATCGATGCAGCGGAGCGCGCGCGGCGCTCACCAATTGACACCGTCCTGAGCGCGCGCGCCCGCTGATCGTATCGTTAGACGGAGAAATGCGCAATACCCTGCAGATCGGAACGAATGCGATTTGGCGCTCACCTTAAACCTGGTTATGCTGTTTGCAATGTTAGTTGTTTCCCAAGAGGCAATCAATTCTTGAGTAGTATAGTCGGATTAATCAGATGGGCAATATCGTTACCGCCACCCATTCGCAGGGACATCATTCTCTACGAAATCGAAGTTCAGCTTTACAGATTTTGGTGCAAATTGACAGGCAAGCACTTTAAGCGCCCTGTAAGCGAGCGAGTCAGCCGTGAGCTAGGGAAATGCTACCTCGTGATCAAGAAGGTACCAGGAGTATCGCTGTGTGTATTTGGTAGATGCTTCCAGGTGTTGAGGCTGGTCGAGTTGGAAATGGTAGAACTAGATTGTCCGGGAAAATCAAGCGCGGCGAAGACGTTCTTGTACGAAGGGGGATGCGAACATTGCGGGCGGGCGATCAAAATGACAGAAAAAGACAGACCGCTAGGCTGATGCGCCCCAACAACCTGTGTCTAACTTCAGCATGCAGCAGAGGCCGCGGTCGCAGTTCGTATAATACAGCCAATACATCGCGCGGCCCCGCTGATGCACATCGTTAGGGGCGTGCATTCGTCATATGGGTATAAACTTCGTGGCACTAATGGGACACAACCTTGATGAAGAGCAACTCTATGCTATGCCCACGTTGCTTAACTCCACTTGGAATCAATCCCAGCAATTCCTGCCGGTGCTGGAGGGCTATCCTGTACCAGGCTCCGCGCCCGATGAATGGGGGTGGCGTAGCACAGGCGACATCCCTCTTGCTGACGAGCTTAAACGCGTCGGGAGGATTACCATAAATTCTCCCGACTGTTTTATCGGCCACGTGGGCATGCGAAGCCTCGACCTTTATCACATGGCGAGATGGTGGTCGTTTCTAACGGATGAACCTGTTAGACGCAGACTCCAAGGCGTTTGTCGGCATATTGCTGTGACACTGGGGTCTGCTCGAATCGCTTACATTCCGGATAGTAGTTATAAGCCTGAGCTTGCGCGTGAACTCATCAATGAAGGCAAGACAATCGATGAGATTGTGGACTGGCGGCTTGCGCACTGTGGCCCACCTGCCGCTGACATAGGTTTGATTCTCCGGCCGGGGGCGGAGGGCTGGAACGGTAATGGCTACTATGTCGAAGAGCTTCGTGATCCGCATTCAAGAGAAAGTGTCGTTTAACTCTGGGTGCAGCGGAGCCGCGCTAGTAGGTTCTTTATATTGCGGTCCTATTGCTTGGGATTGCTCTCGTATCAACGCGCGGCCCGGTGATGTTGCCGTTAGACGCTGGCATCACGAGTTCTTGTGGGACCTATGATACGATAGCGGTTCCGATTTGACTGGAGTTGCCCATGAATTTCATTGTTGAGACCGAGCAGGAACAAGATGGCCGATGGCTAGCTGAGGTCCTAGAGCTTCCGGGGGTGCTGGCGTATGGTGACACACCAGAACAGGCTAGAGCCAAGGCCCAAGCTCTGGCTCTTCGCGTGGTTGCAGAACGACTCGAACATGGAGAAATCGCGCCTGATCTAGTGAGCGTTTCATTTGCCGCCGCATGAGTCAATGGTCCGCAACGAAAGCAAAACGCCTACTCGCAGCGCTTATTCGAATCGGCTGGGGTATTAAACGACAATCAGGGTCACATCGGACTCTATTTCGGCCCGGCTGGCCAGACGTGGTGTTTGCGTTTCACGACAATGAGGAGATAGGTCCTCGAATGCTAGCACGCTTGGCTAAAGCAACCGGTCTGAAGCCTGAAGATCTGTAGCTCCCCACGCCGCGTCTAACTTCGGGATCGACCGGAGCCACGCAATCCGATTTCGTTGGATCTTCAGTTGTTGCGTGCGCGGCCCGGTCATCAAGAAGCGTTAGGCGCTTGAATCCTGATGATCTGCAAAGATGACGTAATTCCGCTACTATTGGATGCATGCCCTTCGTATCAGGCGCGGTGGGAGGTCTATTGCGCCGAATCTACTTATGAACCCGGCCTTGTGTATCTCGATCTTGCAGATTTCGCAGACCATCTGGTTGAACTTCTGCGAGGAAATAATACCGAAGAGTTTACGCCGGTATTCGAAGTTATCGAGCGGATGCACTTGGATGGTGACGACTACGTTCGCGAGGCAGCAACGATTGGGGCTCTGGAAGGGATTCAAAATCTCGCCGGAAACAGCGGCGTCGATCCCGACCGCTTCATTCGTTTTCTGGGGAAGGCGTCGAAGAGACAATGGAAGAAACTCAATGACTTCTGGGGTGGAAAGAGGCAGCGCCTCTGACTTGCCACGGACTCGCCGAACTTTCGATGCAGCGGAGGGCGCGCAGCCCTTTTCAGATTAATCGATCTCAAGGCGCGCGCCCGCTGATCGTATCGTTCGGTTGCCTCTGTCTTAAAGTTGTATGGGTAACCTCTCACGATTAGTTCCGAAAGATAAGCTCGATCTAGCCACGGCTCGCGCAGCTGTCGATGTGGGCTATCCCGGAGTCGCGCCGATCCTTCCCGACCTGCTCCGATGGTTGCAAGACTGCAATTGGCCGGTCGCACACGTGCTCGCGCCGTTCTTGGCATCAATCGGCGAACCGCTTGTCCCGCATGTAGCAAACGTTATGAAGAGCGACGACTATGTTTGGAAATATTGGATGATTGCCGCAATCATGAAGTATTCTCCGGTAGTGGCTCGGTCGTTTCGAGGTGAACTTGAACGACTGGCCAACTGCGCTACTGAGGTTGAATCTCACGAGGAACTCGATCAATTAGCGCACGAAACCCTTGACCTTTACGGTTGGACAGCATAGTCGATCCGCAACCAAACAATTGCGTGCAACGGAGCGCGGTGAGCGAGTTTCATAAGGTTCCTTGAGTGAGTGCCGCGCCCGGGGACGCTGACGTTCGCTGGCGCTCGATTCTATGAAAACTGAGTTGCCATTTGACGACGACCGTACCGAGTGGGACGCCGCGTGGCGTAATCGTCCGCTGCGTCGACTTAACAATCCTGTTCGAATCGACGCTTCGCCAACCCCGAATGTCGATTGGGGCTATCTTACTCGAGTCGATATTGCGGTCGATCCGTCTCAGTTCGAACAAGCTGTCTGGCGTAAGAGCGATATTTGTGCGGTCTGTGGGTGCGTAGCAACAGACGCCACTCGGCGAGTAGCCGTGACGATTTATCCGTATTTCTCCAAAGGGTTTTCATATGGCATGGGTGCTTGGGCACACGAATCGTGTTTTGATGCGTGCGAAGAAGTCACGGGTCCTGCGCCGATTCCCTGGTAACCACGCCAGCGAACTCTTGCGTGCACCGGAGCTGCGCGAGTTCATTCCTTATGGTGAACAGTCCTGTTGCTTGGATTGCACTCGATCAAAGCGCGGCCCGGTGACGCTGTCGTTCGGCTCCGTCCGTCGCGATATGAACGAGCATAACGAGCACGTTTGGGGGTTTTTGGGCGCAGCGGCGGAATTCTGCCGGCTCGTCGAGGCACGTGACGACTTCGATCGACTTACATTGTGTCGTCGTTCGCTCGAGCTCCTTTCGAGGTTGGTGAACTTGGCGCTGGCACTCTCGAACGTTGAGCCTGACACGACCGACGGTCCGCCTGACCGACTCTCCCATGATAAATGGTCCGCGATCTTCGGAGACCTTGGGCAGCGGTTGGGCGACGCTCACGGCTACTGGATGGTATTCGATCCCTATGATCCAGACGATCACGATTCGATTGTGTCATCGTTTCTCGTTTGAGACGCACTGGGGACAACAAGTGGTATGCCGTCAAAACACTCTATTGCTTGCTCTATGGACTGCAGGCGATATCGGATTGAGTCCCGGTGCGCCACGGCGCAGCCGAACTTGCGATTGCAGCGGAGCGCGCGCGGGGGGCTCGATGGTAACATCTAGCGGCGTTGCGCGCGCGCCCGCTGAACCCGACGTTGGGTCGACAAGAGCAAGGAGCTATAATGAGGCCAACTTGGGGCTTGGTAGCATTCACCGTCGTTCTTACGACCGTAGGCGACTCGTCGCTTGACGTAGCACAGCCTGCCGGCGAGACCGAGCGTAACCGAGAGGTCGTGCGCCAACATCTCGAGCTCCTGAATCGGGGTGACTGGAAGCAGGCGGCCGCCCTGTTTTCGTCAGATGTGCGCCACCATCTTGGAAACTGGCAACAGGGTACAGAGAGCATCGTCCGAGGGCGAGACACGCTGACCGACAACCTCAAGGACATCTTTCGAACGTTCCCTGATTGGAAGATGGAGATCGTCGAAATGGTAGCAGAAGGCGAGTCGGTCGTCGTTCGTTGCAAGGTCAGTGGCACTCACCAGGGCGTTGGCGTGAAGCGCATCAATGGCGGATTCTTGGTCGGTGTCCAGCCGACCGGCAAGCGGTTCGTTGTCCAGCATATGCACTGGTACAAGGTGCGTGAGGGGAAAATCATCGATCATTTCGCCAGCCGCGACGACCTTGGAATGACTCAGCAACTTGGCCTGCTCCCTTCCGGCAATCGTTGAACGGTCTGTACGGAGCGGCCCAACAACCAGCTACAGCCGCCGAGCGGCGCGGCCGACTCAGGCTGATTCGAGCTACGGCGCGCGCCGCTCGCGGCTGAGCGGCAGGCGTTATGCCGCTTGACCGGCGTGAGTTGAACAACAGCATGGCGCTACCAGAAAATGTACAAACGCTCCTGCATCGCGGTGAGCCTCTCGCCGCTGAACTGCCAATGCCGCGCGAGGGATGGCGGGCGTGGGTGTGGATCAAACCTGTAATGAAGGCCGGTCGAACCTATGCCCAGACACTTGAGGAATGGACCCGGACGGGCGTTGCGCGGGCGTCATACGATGAAACGATCTCACACTTTATCGTTCGTTATGTTGAACTGTCAGAGTGGCACTTGGACGACCGGTGGTACTTTGACCTCGACCTCGCGATAAGGGACCGCCCGATTGTGGATAGATCGACAACCGCTTCGAACGAAATGGAACTCGAGCAGATGCTGAGCCAATGGCTATCGGATCCGACTCGGTTGGAATCGCCGAGCGCGGTAGACTATCCAGATCCGCCCAGACCCTCGGGTGGCTAAGGGTATGATCTTAGAGGTTCACAAGATCAAAGAGGAAAACGATGAGATCGTTGCTACCGGCCACTTCATAGCGGACTCTACAGACCCCTTATGGCGCTTCTCGGATGCCGGAATGCATAAAGATTGTTTCCTCGGATGGGATCAAAGACAGGAATTTATCGACAAGTATAACGAGACGATAGGAAGTATTACTTGGGGAAATGGGACATATCACCAAATGAAAGATGACGGAGCGATAGTTTCGCTTAAACGGAGGGAACAGGAGTCGGAGCAGAAAGACTCTTTATCTTGAAAGCGCCGTCTAACTCTGCGTGCACCGGAGCCGCGCGAGCTCGTTTCTTATGATGCGGTCCCGGTGCCCGCCGCGCGGCTCGCGACCCAGTCAGAGGGAGGAAGACATGTCGCCCTTCTTTATCGCCCTTGCACTTATGGTGGCTGCATCGCTGCTGCTGGCCATGGCAGCCGTGGTACGGACAGTCTGGCTACGTGCACGCCCACCGGGAGCGAGCAAGCTTCGCGCCAGACAATCGCCCGCCTACTCGAGCCGGTCCGATTCCCTCTTGCTCCTTGCCGTGGCGATGTCCTGGTACAGCGTGGCGGCAGGTTGGGCTGGGCAGCTGGTGTGCTACCCGATCTATGCCGACATGAGCGAGTACGGTCCGCAAGCCTTTCATACTTATAGCCACGGCTATCTTTCTCGGTGGGCCTCGGGAACCTGGCCCGTCGGAGTGATGTGTCTGGCTTGGGCAACGCTCCTGTGGGTGCCGTTGCGCAATGTCCCGAGGGCCTCGTCTGGGTCATCGTCGGTTTTTGCCTTGCGTTTGCGGCGGTCACGCCCCCTGCTGCGATCGCTCAAGACCACATGTTCTCCGAGGGCTTCTCGAATGATCAGTACGCCCGACTCATGTTGCGGAACGGCTTTCGGACCGCCATCTTCACACTCATCGGCGTGCTTGCACTGGTGGTGATGCGCCGACGTTTGATGTTCGCCGAAACACAGAGCGCCTAACAATAACACTCATGACTTGGTAAAGAGGTTCCGGACGAGAGTCAGCGACGGCGTCAGCTGCAGGAGCGCCCGAAGGAGGAAGACGTGGTGAGAGGACAAACGCAGCGAACCGCCACCGTCGGCGTCGCCGAGCACGGTAGCTCGGCGGTGCTCGTCACCGTCGCGCCCGGCGGCGAACTCCTCGATCGCCGGCGCATCGAGCTCATCGATCGCGGTCTGCCGACGCACCCGCATCACCACGAAGGGTCGTGGGCGGTGGGCCGTTACCTGAATTCGCCCTGGGCGCGTACGGTTTCGCTCGCGGAAGCCGTGGCGCTCGTCGAGCGCGTGCGCGCGTCCGCCGCGCGCGGCGCGTGTGAGGGTCTCGACGCGCTTGCCGCGGCGGTGCCCGTGCCGATTGCGAGCATCGCGATCCGCATGTGCCCGAAGCTTCCGCCGACGACGGAGGAGCGGATCGCCGATAATCGGGCGCAGACCTTCGCCGACTCCGTCATGTATCGCGAGGCGCTCGCGGCGGCAGCCGAGGCGCGCGGCTGGTCCGTGCATTGGTACGACCGCGAGCGCGTGTTTCGCGACGCAGCGGCGGCGCTCGGCCGCGAGGACGTCGACGCTTTCCTGCGCGCGATCGGCCGATCGATCGGGCCGCCTTGGCAGGCCAAACACAAGCTTGCGGCAGCCGCGGCGCTTGCGGCCACAGGGCGTCGCGCGCCGCGGCCGACCGCCGGATAACACGCCGTTGGAGCCGACCGCTGAAAAGCGCGGTGGCTCAGCGGCAAACCGTTTATACCGCAGCACATTCCGATGACTGACGAGCTGGTCGGACTACAGAGGTGCGCAGGCCATTGTGACTGGGAGCATCAGAACGGCGTGACGTCACTACGCTCGATTCGGGTTGGCGTCGTTATCGATATCGGTGGTAGCGGAGAGGGTTATGCAAACGCGGACGTTGTATGTAACCGGCCGGGAGGAGTGGCGCGCTTGGCTCACGAAGTACTACCAATCCGAGACCGAGGTTTGGCTGATCTTCTACAAGAAGCACACAGGTCGGCCTCGCATCTCTTACGATCATGCTGTCGAGGAGGCCCTGTGCTTCGGTTGGATCGATAGCATCGTCAAGAGCCTGGACAACGCGAAGTTCGCGCAGAAGTTCACCCCTCGCCGCGACAGCTCCAGGTGGTCGGCGCTGAACAAACAAAGGTTGCGCAAGCTGATACGCGAAGGCCGAATGACCGAGGCCGGGCTAGCGAAGGTCGACGTCGTGACGCTTGGCGAGGTTGCACAGGCGAATCCGAGCGAGGGGAACGCGGACATCCCGCGCTTCGTCAAACAGGGGTTGATGACAAACACGAAGGCGTGGAAGAATTTCCAGGGCCTCAGCCCATCCCGTCGCAAAGCTTACATCCGTTTAATAATGGACGCGAAGAAAGAGGAGACGCGCGAGCGTCGGTTGCGAGAAGCCATCTCCCTTTTGGAGCAGAGCAAGGGCGATCCGGATGATATCCCTCCATTCGTGAAACACGCGCTGATGGCAAGCGCGAAGGCCTGGGAGAACTTCCGGAACCTCGCGCCCTCCTACCGCAGGCACTACGTGGGGTGGATCATGCACGCCAAGAAGGAGGAGACACGCGAGCGGCGGCTGCGAGAAGCCGTCTCGCTCCTGGAGCAAAACAAGAAACTGGGCCT
>CAZOOE010000203.1:1778-10902 GCA_964581275.1 uncultured Clostridia bacterium | reverse complement strand
TACCTCTGAGTACTCCTACTCGGACCTTGATCGAAAGCACCAGTTCGTTGCAGGTCCCCTCTTCTACCTACCCCTGGGATTCGATTTTTCTAGCGGTATCAGGATTCGTTCAGGAAGGGCGATCGACGCGCGTGTCGGCAATGACTTGAATCAGGATACGGTGAATAACGACCGGCCGTACCGCGGAATCGGCGTGACTTTCGAGCGAAATGCCTTCCGCAACCTCGCCCAGTACAACTTTGACATGCGAATCCAGAAGCGTTTTCAGGTGCGCGAGAATATGCGCTTGTCACTGTCGATGGAGGTGTTCAACATCTTCAACCTGAACAACATTCAGCTTGGAGGCCCTGCGGTGACCAACTACTGTACGCCAAACCCATCGGCCGCTACGAGCACCTGTGGTTTCCTCGGGCCGACGAACCCGAACTTCCTTTCAAAAATTGACAATAACCTGACCAGTACGCGCCTCGGAAACCTATTGCTGACCAACACCGCTGGAGATCCGTTCCAGATGCAGTTTGGGGCACGGTTTCAGTTCTAGCACAGGTCATCGGGTCAACCATCAGCGGTGGCGAGTCAAAACTCGCCACCGCTTTTCTGTCTGCAAACCACGGATTGATGCCGTCTGACGCAACTCCCTCCAAGGCAAGCTCGTCCGCGCTTGCCTTTCTTTTAAGCGATAACAGATAATCCAATTTTGATTCCTGGGGTTTGTTAAGGCGAGGATATGAGCATGACTGGCGAAGAGATGGAAAGAGCGATTCAGTTGCTGATTGAACACCACGCGAAGGTCAGAACAGACATTGAAGACTTGAAGGAGGCTCAGAAGATCACTACCGCCAATATCGACTCGCTTGCGAGACAAGCGGAAGCGGATCGACGCGAGGTGCGGGAGACAATTGGCGGCCTATTCGAGCAGATGTGCGAAGGCTTTGACAAGTTCATTCTCTCGAACGAAGTCACAGGCGATCTCGCCAAGCGGGTGGCCAGTCTCGCCGTCACCACTCAACGAATCACCAATATCGAAGAGACCCTGCGCTAAATCGTGAGAGTTCGCTTCGCCCCATCTCCTACTGGCTATCTTCACCTGGGTGGCGCGCGCACCGCCCTGTTCAACTGGCTCTTCGCGCGCAAACACGGCGGCGTCTTCATCCTGCGCATAGAAGATACCGACATTCAGCGCTCCTCGGAAGAAATGGTTCAGGGCATTCTCGACGGAATGGATTGGCTGGGACTCCACCCCGACGAAGGACCTTTTTTTCAGTCTTCATTTCTCGAGCAACATCGCGCCGCGGCCCGCAGGCTAGTTCAAGAGGGAAAGGCTTATTACGATTTCACTCCTAAGGAACGAACTGATGACCGTACGGTCAAGACCAGAATTGTGGATCGACTGCGAGCTCAGGCCGGCAACGTAAAGGTGGTAAACCAATTTCGCGATCTGCCTCTCGAACAAGCGCTTGGTCGCGCCGAGGCTGGCGAGCCGGCGGCGATCAGACTGAAGATATCAGGGCAAGGTGTCTCGCGATTTGATGACCTGGTCTACGGTCCACAGGAACGCGATCACTCGGACATCGAAGACCTCGTGTTGATTCGTTCGGATGGGCATCCGCTCTACAACCTCTCAGTGGTGGTTGACGATATCGAGATGCGAATAACTCACGTCATTCGCGGTCAGGACCATTTGACCAACACTCACAAGCAGGTCCTGATCTACGAGGCGCTCGGAGCGCCCGTGCCGCAGTTCGCGCATCTGCCGCTGATAATGGCACCGGGCAAAGAGAAACTGTCAAAGCGCAAGCATGGCGAAGTCGTCTCGGTGACAACTTATCGCGATCGGGGATTCGTTCGCGATGCGCTGGTCAATTATCTGGCGCTGCTCGGCTGGTCGCCGGGATCGGATCAGGAAATAATCTCGCGCGAGGAATTGATCGAGAAGTTCTCGCTCGAAGCAGTCAACAAATCGTCGGCGATCTTCAACTTCAACGAGCAGGACCCCCGAGACTGGACCGACCCGAAGGCGCTGTGGATGAGCGGGGAGTATCTCCGCGCAATGCCACTCGAGGAACTGGTTCCGCTGGTCGGCGAGCAGTTGAAGAGGTTTAACCTCTGGCGTGACGAGTACGAGTCAGCCGACCGCGGGTGGTTAGCTAACACCGTCGACCTTCTGCGGCCGCGCTATCGCACCACTCAGGATTTCGCGATACGCGGGCGTCCATATTTCTCGGACGCGTTCGAGTACGAGCATGAGGCCGTCAAAAAAAACCTGAAGGATGAAAGACTGAGAGACTTGTTGCCAGTACTGGCGGACCGCCTGGAGTCAGTCGATGATTTCACGCATGACGTCGCGGAATCGGCTCTGAGAGCCTGTGCCGAGGAGCACGCAGTTAAGGCGGGATTGTTGATCAACGCCGCGCGAACCGCGCTAACGGGCCAGTCGGTCGGGCCTGGTATGTTCGACATTATGGTAACGCTTGGACGCCATCGTACGGTCGAACGATTGAGACGTGCCGCTTCCGGGCTGGCCGCAGGGGCTTTCATCCCTGTCTCCCGCTAGGGTGCCAACCAACCCTTCGCCTGATACGTTCCATCACTCCCCGATCGGGTAAGGGGCTGGTAAATGAACCCTATTTCGCATTTAGAAAACACTAGTAGCGAGGGACCGGTGTCGTGTTGGAGGTTAAACGCCGAATTAAGAGAGGTTAGTTGACGCGGCAGTGGTTCCATCCTATCCTGTCATCAGGTCCAACCTCAGTTAGCAATAGCGGCCCTGCAAAAAATGGAATCGCGACCTGGAAACAAGATCATCAGTGGAATCGAGCCCGTAGACGAGTTGCTCGGGGGGCTCGATCGCGGCCAGCTTTATTTGGTTCACGGTGAAGCATCAGGGAAGTCGCTTTTCGGAATCAAGTTTCTGATCGAAGGTCTAAAGCGGCGGGAAAACGGGGCACTGGTGATCCGCTACTCACCCGAGGATGCGGTGCGGCGATTAGCGCGGCTCGGATATGACTGTCTCGAAGATGTCTATAGCGGCCGGCTGGTGATACTGGAATACTCCGACGACATCATTCAAAAGATTGGAAAGCTGCGAGACCTTACACCGGTGCTTCGCGAACTCGAATGGTTGCTCGGCGAAACGCGCCCGGAGCGCTTGATCTTCGATCCGGTGGCAAGCGTTCTGGAAGGCGCCGAAGGAAACCTCGAAACGCGTGCAAACGCGTTTGCCGAATGGGCCCGCTCGTTTGGTGCGACCGTCGTGTTGATCGCCAATGAGTACAATCTCGAAATAATCAAGAGCTTTGAGCCTCTGGTAGCCGAGTCGTTTCGATTCGACGTCAGAGGCGTCGGGGAACGCACCGCTCGTTTCATCGCGTTTGAGAAATCATCAACCATCCCGGATCAGGCAATCGAGGTTGACCCATCGCGCGGCATCTTCTTGCTCGGGCGTGCGTACCTGCGAGCCGGCGCCGGCGGCGGTGACGCACCCCATCCTCCATCGATGGCCGAACTCGAATCGATCAGGGAAGAGTTGCGCGCGGCACGCAGTCAAGCACCCATACAAGAATCTGAGCCGCTCGACGAGATCGATTTGACAGAAGAACCCTCGATCCCACCTGATCGGACCCAAAGCCCATCCGATACTGCGCCCCTCGGCTCCGACCAGGACTCCCTCGACGCTCTTCAAGCGCACAGACTCACCTCGAGTGAAGAAGAAGAGTTCCAGGCTACCCGTGCGAAAGTGACCTCACAACCGCCACTCCCGACATCAAATGACGAGCTGGAGCTTCGGTTCTTGGGCCAGACCCCTTCTTTCGCAAGGCCAGAGCCCCCCGGCGATGAACAGCCAGACGAGTTGTCTGATTTGCTCGATGACCTGACGAGCTCCGCATCTCCGCTCGATCTGGATTTGCCTGACTTGATTTCACCCTACGCAGAAGCGACCGGATCAACCGCTGATAAGCCGGTCGCCGCCACCGTAGAAGGCGAACAGATGGCTGGCGGCTCACGCCGGGTCGCGTCCCCCGTTTCTAGTACCCCTGCTGACACTGGTACAGGTAGCGGTGAGGCTAAGCGAACGCATGTGAGACGCGCAAGGGTCTCAGACCTCAGAATCGACTCCGCAATGGCTGCGCGAGCGGTGGAACTGTTGCTCCACCCACCAGAAGGAGCTGCGGATTTTGGTTCTCCAACAACACCCAAGGCAAGACCGCGCGCCGTGCCCGGCGCGCCTCAACCGGAACCTTTAAATGAAGCGGAAGTCAGGGCGGAGGATTTCAATGTTCTCATCATCGAAGACGACGCGGAGACCTGTGACCTCGTAACTCAAACCCTGAGCGACTACTCACTCGAGGTCGTCCATGACGGGGTCAGCGGCCTGGCGAAATTGATATCGGTAAAGCCTGATCTGGTTGTGCTGGACTTCGATCTTCCGGTCATCGACGGCTTTAAAGTTCTCACGCTGATCCGCTCGGCGCTCAACGTGCCGATCATCATCGTGTCAGGCTCGCGTATGCGAGCGATCGATCGCGTCATGGCGTCGGAGCTCGGCGCGGATTACTACCTGACCAAACCGTTCAGCGCAAAAGAACTGAAGCACAAGGCCCGCCAATTAATCGCAAGATATCGCGGCCTGAGCCCCTGGATAATAGCCCCGTCGAGCGACTCCGCCGCGATTCCTTTTGATCGCGAAGCCGGGCTAGCTCCGCCGGCTATCGCAGACTTGTTCACGCCTTATCCGGGATTCGCCGCGGAGGTTGAAAAGAGAGTAAAAGGGGCGATGGAGAGCGGTGCTCCGTTCTCGATAGTGGGTTGCCGGCTAACAAAAATGACTGCAGACGGTGGTCGTGTGGCCCTCAGGCTACTTGAAATAGTGCGCGAGCTCGCGCGGGACGCAGACCTCACCTCTACAAATCCTCGCAATGATCTGGTTATATTGCTCACCGATGCCGGTGCTTCCGGCTCGCGAGCGTTTGCAGGCCGATTGCGTGCGCGAGTCGTGGAGGAGTTGAATCAGGAGCCGGAGCTCTGGATTCGAAGCTTTCCCGATCTTGAAGAGTCAACCGAAGCGTCGGTCAGGCTCGCAACGCCTGCGGCCGGTGGCACACTCAACCGCCGCTCCAGCGATCAAAAGGACAAGGCGGGCAATCAAGCCAGTCCGGGATCATCGCATACTGATGAGAAGTCATCCATGAAGACAGACCCGCGCGAGTCCTACATTGATTTCCTCGAGCATCAATAAAGTTTGATCGGTGAGTAGTGGTCGAGTCTCGGTCGTCCCGGGTCGGTAAGATCGACCTGGTCGCAAGGCTCTTACAATCGGCCGGTGCTGTTCTCGCCTGTTATCGCCTTGAGCTGAATCTTTATCCGGCCAAGACTGGTCTGCACGTCGACCGGAATGTTCTCGCCTTGATCGATCGACGCCAGCCTTCGCATGAGTCCCGAGAACTCTTGTCGAAGCCTCTCCAGCCGCACGTACAGCGTGTACAAATATCTGCGGGCAGATTCGACCCGCCGGGTACAGTCGGCTTCAGCGGCCCGCAACTCCGCGATAGTTTTCTCGACCACCGCCGCGCGGTTCTGCAGGGCTACCAGTTCATCCATATCGCCAGTCGCGGCCGTCTCCTGAATGTGGACTTGGAGCTCGCGCCGCTCTGCATTGCGCTCCACCAACAAGGTCAGAAGACGTTCGAGCTTTGCCTCTGACTCCTGCAATGTTAATTGTGCTTTTGCCAACTCGCCGCGATTCGGCCCGTTGCGTTCAAGCATACCCTTGTCCCGCTCGCTGATAAGCCAGCGCTTCCAGCCGTTGACCCCAAATCCGTTATGAAGATCGAATGCCCAGTACTGGGCGGGTTGCCAAGAGTCCGGGGGCAGTGCTCACAGAGTAAGCCAAGTGAGGCGGGCCATCAATACTTTTATCGGGCAAGCGGGGAAATGACTCTTGAGGCAGGTGCAGAATCCGGATGCTTGGAGTTCAAGCTGAAACCGGCGCGACTCCTATGCAGTTCTGAAGGCCTTCGAGGACTCGCCTCTTGACTTCCTCGAACTCACCTTCGATCCGGCAACCGGCGGCGTTACGATGGCCGCCCCCGCCAAACACCTCGGCGACCTTCGCCACGTTGTTCTTTCCTTTCGAGCGAAGGCTTATCCGATAAGCCCCGGGGGTGAGCTCCTTAAAAAAAGCAACGGCTTCGACTTCTCCAACAGAAAGAGCGTGATTGACAATTCCGTCAGAGTCCTCTTCGCAGGCATCGGCTTCGTACATGGTCGCGCGATCCATCGCGATCCACGCTATTCGGCCCGATTCGTCCCGCTGTATATTCGATAGCACCAGCCCGAGCAACTTGACCTTCGCAAAGGAACCGGAATAAAACAACGCCTGCGAGATGCGCGCCGGCTCAACGCCGCGGCGCACAAGCTCCGAGGCGATCTTGAGGGTTCGTTCGGTGGTATTCGAGAAGTGAAAGCTCCCGGTGTCCGTCAGCAGCGCAATGTAAATGCATTCGGCGATTTCCTTGGTGACCTCGACCCCCAGAGCCTTGCAAAGGTTGTAGATCATCTCTCCGACAGCCGCTGCCGTGGCGTCTATCCAGTTTATGTCACCAAACGGACCAGTGGTGGAGTGATGATCGATGTTGACGACAAATTGATCCTTGAGGCTGGGCAGACCTGGCCTGTCGACATCGCTGCATTCGATAATAAAGGCCGCATCATATCTCTGAATAACATCGTCCTGCACCACGACAAGGTCAGATGCCGGTAGCACGTTGTAGGAAGGCGGGACGCGGTCGCGCAAAACAACATCCACCTCTTTCCCCAGGGCCCTGAGCATCCAGTAAAGCGCAAGGCCCGAGCCCAACCCATCCCCATCGGGACGGATGTGCGAAGTAATCATGAAACGCTGCTGTTGTTCGATGAGCTGTACAACCTGACTAAGCATGACTATTCGCGGCGACCGGTTATTCGCTTCCAGGTCGCGGAATTCTCTCGGGTCCATAGCCGACAGGCAGGTTTCAGATCCGAAAGTTTGAGACCCCGGCTTGATACAACCGGTCTCTCTTCATCCGCGCTCGTCAGAGTAGCCAGATCGCGAACCGCCTTGATCCGGCGTACGTTTCTCTCGTTCCCGCGCCGCGGCTGCCTCCTCGCTGAGTAATTCTTCTATCCTCGCAGCCCTCACTTCAGCATCGTCGTAAGCAAAGTGCAGCTCGGGCGTATGTCTCACCCTGAGCACTGCGCCTAGTTGATGCCGGATAAACCCATTGGCGTGTCGGAGTGCTGCAAGCGAACCCTTCACCTCGCTCTCGGTCCCGATAACGCTTACGTAAACTTTCGCGTGGCGCAAGTCCGCGCTCAGCTTTACATCGGTTACCGTGACGAACCCAACTCTCGGATCCTCGACTTCGCCCGCGATGATCAGACTGACCTCTTCCTTGATCTGTTCAGCGAGCCGTTCAGGCCTTCTCCCGGTCATACGTCCCTTCAGTCAACTATCGAGGTGACAATCAAACTGAGTATGCTAAACGGAAACAACCAAACTTGCAACTAAATCATCTACCCTCCCACTAGCGTCTTTTGGTCATTGCCTGGCGGCCAAACCAGCGCGATGACAAATGAGAAATCACAATGGAAGATAGTGGGAAATAGGAAATGGATTGCCGCTTGCGTTTCAGAGCTGGGTAGGGGCTACTTCTTCGGTCGTATACGCTTCTATCACGTCGCCGGTCTTCACATCCTGGAACCGCTCGAGCGAAATGCCGCACTCGAAGCCTTGTTTCACTTCGCTAACATCATCTTTGAATCTTCTCAGCGAGTCAATCCTGCCCTCGAAGACAACGACGTTATCACGCAAAATGCGAGCGGTGGTGCGCCGGATGGACCCGTCGGTAACATAGCAGCCTGCAATCTGCCCAACTTTCGGCACGCGGAAGACCTGGCGCACTTCGGCGTGGCCGGTGATGACTTCGCGCTTTGTCGCGTCAAGCAGGCCGAGCATCGCGGCGCGAATCTCCTCTTCTATCTTGTAGATGACCGTGTGGAGGCGAATATCGACGTGCTCAGCCTCGGCTATCTCTCGCGCCCTGGTCTCGGGCCGTACGTTGAAACCGATGATAACCGACGCGCGGTTCATATCGTTTGCCGATGCCGCGGCAAGCATAACGTCGGATTCCGTGATTGCACCGACGCCCGATCTGATGATTCGAATCTTGACCCGCTCGGTGGAGAGTTTATTCAACCCGTCCCTCACCGCTTCGACGGAGCCTTGCACGTCGCCCTTCAAAATGACAAGAAGTTCCTTGACCTGATTCTTATCGGAGAAAAGCTGTTCGAGACCTCGCGCCGACGTGCGCGCGATTGCCGCCTGCCGAGCCTGCATCTGCCTTTGCGCCGCGATGTTTTGAGCTTGTGTCGGGTCCTTTACGACTTGAAGCTGATCACCGGCGTGAGGCACGCCCTGCAGACCCAACACTTCTACCGGGGTTGACGGACCTGCTCCCTCGACAGGACGCCCGCGGTCATCAAACATCGCCCGTACTCGACCAAACACCTGGCCGGCGATGAACGGGTCGCCGACCTTCAATGTGCCCTGCTGGACAAGCAAGGTCGCAACAGCACCGCGTCCCCTATCGAGCTTGGCTTCCAGCACAATGCCGCTCGCCAAACGGTCGGGATTGGCCTTGAGTTCAAGCAGGTCAGAGGTCAGCAGTATCATCTCGAGCAACGAATCAAGGTTCTGTTGCTTCTTTGCAGACACCTCGACCATCACGGTGTCGCCTCCCCACTGGTCCCACAGCAGACCGCGGTCGGCGAGTTGCTGTTTGACTCGGTCAAGCTGAGCTTCCGCCTTATCAATCTTATTGATCGCGACAAGGATCGGAACTTCAGCAGCGCGGGCGTGATCGATAGCTTCCAGAGTCTGAGGCATGACTCCGTCGTCGGCTGCTACTACCAGCACCACAACGTCGGTCACACGCGCACCGCGAGCGCGCATCATCGTGAACGCTTCGTGGCCAGGTGTGTCGAGGAACACGATTGGCCGCTTCTTTTCGGGATTGTCGGGGTCGGGTACTTCAACCGAGTATGCGCCGATATGCTGGGTGATTCCGCCGGCTTCGCCTTCCGCGAC
>CAZOOE010000203.1:0-1768 GCA_964581275.1 uncultured Clostridia bacterium | reverse complement strand
TGCTTGCCGTGATCGCCGTGCCCCATCACGGTCACAACCGGAGCCCGCGGGACCGTTCCTTCCTCGCCGGACTCGATGATCTTCTCTTCTTCGGCATCGCTGATCATCTCTTCAAACGGAACAAATGCTGCGTCGTATCCGAACTCCTTGCCGATCTCTTTGGCGATTTCCGGGTTCAGCGTCTGGTTTATGGTCGCCATCACACCGCGTTGAAGCAGCATCTGAACCACATCTTTTGCTTTTACATCCAGCTTTTCGGAGAACTCCTTGACCGTGGTACCTTCGATCAACTTCAACGGTCTCAGCTCGGTGAAGACCGGTCTGACCTTCTGTTGTACTACCGTGCCGGGACCTCGCATATGGCGCGGCAGCTCTACGTGTTTTCCTTCCTCGTGACCGAACTCGCCGGGTCCCCGTTTGCCGCGGCGAGTTCGCTTGCGCGGGCGGCCGGTATCCTGCGGGACATAGGTCGTCCTGGGGCGTGCTGCCGGCACACCCGTTTCCGTAGCGACTCCGCCATCTGTTCCCACCGCTCGGACGCCGGATCCTCCGGCAGCTCCGGTGTAACCTGCTCCTGCCCCGCCGGCGCCTCGCGCCGCAATCGGAGGTGCAGGCATACCCGGTCTCGGCCGAAGCACGCGTACTTGTGTTGGAGGACGTTGCGCCGGCGGTAGCCCGGCAGGCTGCGGAACCGGCGTCGCGCCATCTTCGGGGCGCTCTGGCTCCGCAGCTTCTTGTTCAGGGTCTTCGGCGGCAGGCTGCGCGGAAGATGTCGCCGGCTGCGGCTGCGGTGTAGCCTTCAGTACTCGGACCTTAGACCTTGGCGGCTCTGCCGCTGCTGGTTCAGGCGCGAGTCTCGCTTCCACCTGGGGCTGGGATTCGCCTTCAAGCTGCGGTGGTTCCGGCGGTGCTTCAACAGGCTCAACTTGCTTGACGTGCTTGACAAGTCGCGGGCCCACTTGCGGGGCCACTTTCTTAGGAAAGTACTTTAGTCGAATACGCTCGGCTACTTCGTGCGGTACGGTGTTCGACGGCACACTCACGTCGATACCCTCACGACGGGCATCGTCCATCACTTTCTTGTTGTCGAGCTTAAGCTCTTTCGCAAGATCGTAGATTCTTATCTTTTGTTGACCTGTCGCCATAATTGATCTGAACTCGTCTGAGGTGAGCGGTCACCGGCCGCATCGACCTCGTTACTCCCGCGAATCCACCTACCTAACTCAACTCATCTTTACTCAACTCATCTTTATGCTGCTCGTCGACCGCTGGCGCCTCCGGTTGTATACCATCCTCGGTTCCCGATTGAGTTTGTGAGATTTCTGCCGCGCCATCGGGCGACACCTCGGCCGCGGGCGCCGCCTTTGCGGTCGCTTCAGTAGCAATTGTCGTCTCCGGCGCCTCCGATTCGATCGCCGGTTCAGCAGAGGCCTCTTCCACAAGCAGCGCTTCTTCCGCGAGAGTTGTCGGCGTGCGCTCCGCCCCAACCGCTCCCGCCTCGAAGCCCTCAGCAAGCTCCGCGATGGGCTCGATAACTGCTCCGCCGTCTCCACCTTCGGAGGTTTCGACCAAGGCTTCGTCAGATTCAGTCTCAGTCGCAGCCTTCGCAGCAGCTTCTTCTGCCTCCCGCGCTTCTCGCGTTTCACGAGCGTGTTTTTGAGCGAGCAGTCGATGAGCCCTTTCAAGAATCTCATTGGCCGCGTCAAAGCTAACGTCAATCGCGTCAACGAGCTCCTCGACCGAAAACAGTGCGAGTTGGTCGAACGTC
>CAZOOE010000202.1:0-10921 GCA_964581275.1 uncultured Clostridia bacterium | reverse complement strand
AGGTCGCAAGCCCGACGATCCGCAAGCGCGCGGCAACGAGCTTGGCCAGATCGGGCTCGAATATCACTCGGACGGCGCCGACGTGATCGGCCTCATGTGCTTGCGCACCGCGAAGTCGGGCGGGCTCTCGGCGCTCGCCAATGCGGTCGCGATCCACAACGAACTCGTGCGCACGCGGCCTGACCTTGCGGCAGCGCTCTACGACCCGGTGCCATATGATTTTCGCGGCCAGCAGGGTCCGGGCGCCGACGGTCAGTCGCGCCCCGGCTACGGCTAGCAAGAGTCCTGCCAGCGCATCGACCGGGAGAACCCATTGGGCGAGGCCCCGAGACAGGCGGCCACGCGTCGGAAGAGCCGCTTCCGAGACGGAATCGATGAGGACCCGCGCCGCGGAGCGCTCCAAGTGACGGAACCCGTATCTGACCGCGCAAAAAAGGGAACCCGCGCAAGAGCGGAAGCCGGGCGTTACGCTGGTGAAGCAATCGAATCCTTGAGCATCTTTCCGCCCTCCCTTTATCGACAGGCCCTGTTGAGCGTACCCCGCTTCATCATCGAGCGCGAGATGTGATATTAATGTAAGGGTCGGTTGTCGGAGGTTAGGGCTTGGTTCAGGCGTTCAGTCCTGACGCTGCGCCAATCCCTAACCCTCAACACCCGAGCTCCAGCTCCCGTTTATGCACTGCGATAGATGCAACGTCGACTTTCCTGAGGGACTTCGCTACTGCAAGTGGTGCGGAGAGGCGCTCGTGGATCGCCCGCGCGTTACGAGTGAGCTGCACTCTTGCCCGAGTTGCTCCGCCGCCATTCAACCGGGCTGGGCATTCTGCAAGGCATGCGGGGAACGGCTTCACTCGGTTGCTCGCGAAAAGCCCGGCGTTGAGTGTCCAGCGTGCGGCGCGGAAAACGAAGCGGGAGCGCCAAAGTGCTTACGCTGCGGTCGAGACCTGACTGGCGGCCTGGTTGGTAAGGTCGCTCACGAATCCGCTGATACATCGCTCATCGCGATGTGCGCGGCCTGTGGCGAGCGGCTTGATACAGGCTCGCTATACTGCAAGGCATGCGGCTCCGCGGTCTACACCGAACAGACCCCGTTTGGAGGATCGGCGCTGCTGTGCGGGGCATGTAACAGCTATAGCCCGCTCGGCTCGAGCGTCTGCCGTGTTTGCGGAGCTCCTTTTGCGCAGGCTCTAAAAACTGTTGTAGACTTTCCGGCAGCAGCAGCCACGATTCAACAGAAACCCCCGACATTGCCTGATCTCGACGAGCAGATAGCAGGTCAGCAGGCGACACCCGCCAACCCCGACCAGGGATCGGAATTCGATTCGGGCGCGAAAACCTTCATCTTCACGGGAGCCGACGAGAAGGCCGGCGCCTCGCTTCCAAACGGAGCGGTAGAGACAAATATGTTGCCGGGAACTGCCGGAGCGAAGTCAGAGCAACAGGCCCCGACTGCGGTCATGCAAATGGGCAGGGTCACTGGACCAGTCGAAGCTGACGAAGTCCACGAAACCTCCAACACATCCGGCGGGCTGACAAACGCCTCACCACCCCGCGCGGTTGAGCCTTCATCGATTCAAGGCCGGCGGGTGATCGACGACGAGCCCGCAGGCGCAGTTGCAGCGGACTCGCAATCCGGTGAGCCACGTCCCACCACCTTGGGATTGGCCTCTGAAACCGAATCGGAGGGCCTTCCTGCTGGTTCCGAGAATAAGACGGCGGTTTTTGTCTCGCCTTCACATCAACCGCCGCCCGCTCCGCGCGAACTGCCAGCAGATGAGATTGGAACCCGCAAGATACCTCCCGCGCCACGATTGCCGGTGTCGGAACCCACCCGGGAGATTCAGCAATCCTCTAGATGCGTGACTGCGGATCGAGTCGGAGCTACCGGACAGATGACAAGCGCGCCTCAATGGCCGGTAGCCGAACACGGTGACCAGGCGGCGCCCGGATTCTCACAATCGGACATTCAAGCTCCGACTGGGGCGCAAGTCACTTCGCAGCCCCTACCGAAAAAGAGAACCGGCATGGTCATCGCGTCGGTGGTCGTTCTGCTCATCCTGCTTGTCGGAGCTGGGTATACTGCGTGGTTGCTGTTCGGACGTGGAAAACCGTCAACACCAGCTCCGAAGGTCGCGGTTGAGCAACCGCCGGTCACTCCCCAACCGCCGTCGATCCCTGAGAAGCCGCCTGCGCCGGTCGCGCCCGAGGGAATGCTGATTGTTGGCGCTGGTACGTATGCGATCGGAAGAGACGGCGCTGATCCGCTCGAACAACCGGAGCACAAAGTCGACTTGCCTCCGTTCTTCATCGATCGCACTGAGGTCACTAACGCTGCGTACAAAAAATTCGTCGATACGACAGGCCACAGGGCTCCGTCTAACTGGATCGGGACGAGCTTTCCGGCAGGTCGCGATGACTTTCCGGTTACCGGTGTAACCTGGCAAGACGCGACGGACTACGCGGCGTGGGCCGGCAAGCGTTTGCCTCGTGAAGTTGAATGGGAGGCAGCCGCGCGCGGCGCTGACGGTCGGATCTATCCGTGGGGAAATGGCTGGCGATCGGGCGTAGCCAACATCGGGCAAAAGCCGGACAAGCCTACTCCCGAACAGTATCCGACTGGGATTAAAGAGGTAGCCCGATACCCGGACGGCGCAAGCCCCTCGGGTGCCGTCGATATGATCGGCAACGCCTGGGAGTGGGTTGCCGACGAAATCAAGGTTTATCCCGGCAACACCGAGAGCAAGCTGGATCTCGAGCTGGGCGCAACCTATCGGGTGATTCGAGGCGGCGCGTACGACGGCAGCAAAGTTAACGACGCGACCTACCGCGGATATCTTGACGGAAGCCAGGCCTACCCCAAGGTTGGATTTCGCTGCGCGAAGGATGCCAAGTAATGCAGTCCGTTGTCCGTAGTCAATAGTCCATAGCGAGCGCCGACTGTTCGACGCGCACGGACTACGGACTACTGACCGCGGACTACGAACTCTTATGCGACTGAGCCTGAAGCTTGGAGCCTTGTGCGCGGCCGCGGCGTTCATTCCGCTTTTCATTATTTCCCTCTTAATCGAGTCTGAAGTCACGGCGAATGCGCGCCAGCGGGCGCTTGAGCACTTGCATAGCGATGCGCGCATGGGATCCTCGCTTTGTGAGAAGCGCATTGTTGAATTGCGTGCTGCAGCTCAGGCGCTCGGGGATGAGATCGCCAACCGCGCGCTTGTGAGCAGCGATAACCTGGATCGCAACAACCCCGCAGCGTGGGCGCGTCTGCAGGATCTTCTTCCTCGCGCTCAGAGTGAGGGTTCCCTTGATTTCGTGATCGTGACCGATCCACTCGGCCGGGTGATTGCTCGCCACAACGACCGGCCCTCGCCAGGTGAGACGTTGCTTGGAGGTGATGACAGGAACCCGATAGCCGAAAAAGTGATTGCCGGTGGGAACCTGCCGGCGGCCTCCTGTGTGATCGAGCGAGGCGAGCGTTACACGCGATTGGGATTGGATCGCATCGCTCAGGTACATCTGCCGGACGGCTCGACGGTCGATGAAGCTCTGATGATTGAAGCCGGCGCGCCGATTTTTAGCGGCGGCCGATTCGTCGGAGTGGTGCTGATCGGGCAGATGCTCAATACATATTACAAGTCTCGCGCGAGCTCGAATTCGCTGCAAACTCCGTTGGTCGCCGAAGCAAGACAGACGCTTTATCGCAACGGCGAGGAAGACGCTGGCGTCGTCATAGCACTGGACAAAGCGATCGTAGCCTCGAGCGTGCCACGGGACGCGGCTCGCGAATCGGCCAGCGGATCTGCTTTGGTTGGAGCGATCCACGATAGCGCGAAGACCGGGGAATCGTTTCAGGAATCCTCGCGCCGGTACAGCGTCGCGTGGCAGCCATTGAAGACGATCGATGGCACGGCGATCGGAGCGATCGGCGTAGTCCGACCGGAAAGAGAGCTAGAGGGCGCGTCTGATGCCGTCCGGGCGACAACTATTCTGATCGGCGCCATCGCGACTGCCCTGGCAGGAGGCGCGGGATTCCTGTTTGGCCGCGGGGTCGGCGCCAGGCTCGATGATCTAAGAGACGCCGCCGCTCGCTGGAGCCTCGGCGAGTTGAGCACTGCGGCACGAGATCGCGAACACTTTCTCGCGAGATGGATTCCTGTCGAATTCCTGAGGGACGAGGTCAATTACCTTGCCGAGCAACTCGATCAAATGCGCGACACTGTCCGGCAGGCGATCGAGCGGATACGAAAGAGATAGCGGTCGCCTGAATAAGAGGTCTTAACAACGCTGATAACTTGCGTTGGCTAAACGCGGCCAGAATCGCTTCATCGAAATTCGAGCCAAAACTACCCTGACATCGGGTAGATTTCGTCGTATAATCCCTCGCGCGTGGACCGTCGGGAGACTATGAAACTAGTCCTTCCTAATTGCTCGCCTTCCCCATCCAAGGTCGCGAAGCTTACGCGATCGACGCAGACACTTAACGGAGGTTTCTATATGAGAGCGAAAGTCGTGACGTTCGGATTCACCGCAGTCGCAATTCTAGCGCTAGTGCTTCAGGCTTTACCGCAGGCTATCGCACAAGGAAATGCCAACAAACCTGCTGCAGCGAAGAAGGCGAAGCCGGCGCCCAAACCCGAGGCAAAGCCCGCTCCGCCCCCTCCGGCTCCCGCAGGCCAGGCAGAGACGGCTGCCAAGCCCAAACCCAAACCAAAGCCGAAACCAAAGGGCGCGATGGCGATGACCGGTGTCCCAAAGGGCGTGCCGTCTTGCATCCAACACCTGACGAAAATGGCCCAGAAGGATCCGTTGATCGACTACGACGGCCATCCCTCGGAGATCATCAACGGTGGGCTGCTGTGGAACGACCCCAAGTCACACTGCTCTGTTGCCAGCGACGAAGCGATGAAGAAGAAGGTGATCGACCTCGCCGGTGCGTGGCGCCGCAAGGATGCCGCGCAGGTACGCTCGCTGCTCCAGGAACTTGCAGCCAAGTAAGAGCAAGCCCTCTCACATAATAAACGCCTCTGCTTAGGGTAGTGGCGCGAGCTATTGGCTCGCGCTACTGCCCGTCGCGAGCCCACCGCACCTCCTCTAACCCGCCTTAACTTCTTGCTTGCTTGACATGCCGAGAGCCGCTCGGATAGTTTCAATCAACCGAACCGTCGCATGCAAAACGGAAAAACATTGTTCAAGCGGAGTACGGCCGGCGGTGCTGTCGTACTGGCCAGCGTGATAATCGCCGCGTGCGGTTTGATCCCCTCCGATTCGAAGATCGATGAGGGGATCGTCAATGCCCCCAAACTGAAGATACGTTCGTCTACCGCGCTTGCCGCACTGGATCTTGCCGAAGTGAAACGAGGAGACCGGCTCGAGATCCTCGAGCAAGCCCAGGTCAAGACGCCTACGCGCACCAACGAGTGGTACAAGGTCAGAACGAAATCCAAGGACGCGACTGAAGGCTGGGTTGAAGCACGTTATGTCATTAACAAGTCGATCGTCGACAAAACACAAGATCTCTACGAGAAATCGAAGGCGATAACCTCACAAGGAACCGGCCGCCTGAAAGTTCAAACCAAGCTCCGCGCTGAGGCTGGCGGCGACGTGATCAGTTATTTGAGCCGCGGAATGATGGTCGATATAGTCGGGAAAGCGCGAACTACGGTCAAGCCTGATAAGCAACAAGAAGCCGATGATAGCGAGGACGCCGACGAACCCGAAACGCGCACCGTGATCTGGTATCAGATTCGTCTGCCTGAATCCGAAGTCCTCCGAGCAGGATGGGTAGGCGCTCAGCAAGTGCAACTCGATACTCCGGACGAAATCCTCTACCTCGAAGGCGAGGGCCGTCGATTCACCGGTTGGGTCGTGTTCGATCAAACGAAGCCAAAAAAGGGCGACCCAAAGGACAACTACATCGCGCTGATGAAAAACCTGAGCGCCGAGGGTCCCATTGATTTCACCAGGCTCTGGATATTGATCTATGCGCCGGAGCAGGGCCGCTATGTCGGGCCTTACATCGAAGACGGCTTACACGGCGTGCTGCCGGTGAGCATTCATCCGGACCACAAAGGCTTCACCATTCACGAGCTCGATGAGAACGGAAAACCGGTCGCGGTTGAATATGAAGCGATTAGGATCGATGCCTCACATCTGCGTGTTAAGCGGCTGTCGCCGAAGATCATCTACAGAAAGCCATCCGCCAAGAGCAAGCCAAAGAGAAGACGCTAAGAATAGAGAGTTAGGTACGACGTCTCGGGGCTTTACTCTTTGTTCCCGCCAGCTCGATCATCTTAGCGATAGACCGCTCCATGGATTCCGCTATCAGTTCCACCATAGGTTTTGTGTTCATTCGAGCTCCTTCATCGAGCGCGTTCCGATATGCGGAGTCCATCTCGGGTTCGATGATGATCGGCGGAAGCCCGCTCCTGAGCGTGAACAGGCTCGCGGCGACCAACGCGGTCCGCTCGTTTGCCTCCTCGAAGGGCTGAATCTCGATCAACCGAAGCAGGACGATCGAAGCCTGCTCAACGGGATTGAGCTCGGTAAACGAATCTGCCGAGTACCACCGGAAAGCGCTCTCGAGAATCGCCGCCAGATGCTCAGGCGCCGCGGGTCTAACAGCTCGGCTGCTAAGGCCCACGGTTCGCCGGAAGCCGGCGCCGGGAATGCTATGAAGCTTGAGAAGAACCTCGGCATTGAGATCTGCGCCGCTGCCTTTTGCGCGAGCCAACGAGGCGACCGCGCGCATCGAGGCCAGCAAGGGCAGCGTCGTTCGTTCGTCAGCAGCAACGTCTGTGTCGGGAGCGGCTGGTTCTTGCGTCACCTTCTCTTGCTTTATTTCCGCGCCTTCGGGCTTTGAGGTCGAATAAACAAACTCGGCCCCGGCCCATCGGTCGAGCCTCTCTACCTGCTCCGAAGAGAGTCGAAGCTCCGCGAGTTGGCTGTGTTTTTGATTGAGGCGGACTATCCACTCCGAGGTGCCTCGGGTAAACAGAATTGGTGGGGTTCTTCGGTCCGGGGGTCTTTGCATACCTAGTTATTCTTATACCGAGTCGCGCGCTTGATCAATATAATCAACTATTGTTCGATCGGCGATGAAGAGATCACAATCCGTGGTCATCGTTGAACAGTCTCTCCCGACCCAGCGCCATCGGGCTGCCGGATGATCGTTTCTGCGCTGTGAGAATCAGCAGCAACGGAGACCCGAGATACTTCGCGGCCGACGGAACTGACTCGGCCAGCTCATGGTCGCCGGTGAACTCGTAGGTTTGAATTCCTTCTAACCCTGCTTCTTGCAGCAGGCGGATATGATCCGCAACCGAGTAGTGAACCGAGCCGAGACGATATTCAACATCGGCAAGCTCAAAGTTCGCTTCGATCCCGGCCGCTGACATCGCGGGATGATACACTGAAAACACCAGCCTGCCCCCGAGCTTCAGTACGCGATAGAACTCATCCAATACCACGTGAAGTTCGCTCAGATGTTCTCCTATCAACGCGCACAGCACCGCGTCGAAGGTGCCAGCGGGAAACGGGAGACTCGATTGAAGATCACCGAGCGCAACCGAGGGGTTCTCGAGTTGCCGTCGCGCAACCCGCAGCATACGGTGCGAGAAGTCGATGCCGATGGCTGTTGCTCCAGCCAAGAGAATAGGTCTCAGGTTTCGCCCGGTGCCGCAGCCGGCGTCCAGGATCAACTCGCCGTTGACGGGCGAAAGGAGGTTGATCGTGTGACGCGAGTCCATCGACACTACCGGATTTGGGGTTGAGTCGTAGGTCTCCGACCACAAGTCGTATCCGCGTCGAGCGCTAACATTTCTGATCTTCTTTGCACTCATAAACGCCGTCACCGCGTCGCAATCTTAGCACACCGGAACTGATGACTCCCTCTCGGGCCAATGTCAGATAGCGGGGGAATTGCGTGTGGCGAGAGTCATTGCCACTAAGTCACGAAGTCATGAAGGTTCACAAAGGGCCTCTTAGTGCAGCTTTGGGTCTTCGTGCCTTTGTGGCGTGACAATCGGACATCAAATTGAACCACTCCCGGAGTGCTCTGCGCTTGACAGCAACTCCTATGGCACGTGACACTTTGAGGCGCCAATCGGGATTGCTACAATCGAGTAGGAGCCTGGCAGACTGTTCCCCGCAGGTTTAGCGCTAAAATGCAGACCGAACGCGAGCTCAGACAGCAAATAGTCGAGATAGGGCGCCGAATCTATGAGCACGGATTCGTCGCCGCATCGGACGGCAATGTCAGTGCCCGGCTCTCAGACGGGACGATACTCACAACGCCGACAATGGTTTGCAAAGGGCGTATGACCGAAGACATGCTCGTGCTGGTCGACATCGATGGCAACAAGCGCCGTCGCGACGAGCGAAATCCTTCGTCCGAGTTCGCGATGCACAAGCAAATCTATCAGACTCGGCCCGACGTCCACGCGGTCGTTCACGCGCATCCACCGTTCGGGACGGGCTTCGCGGTAGCCAATGTTCCACTGGACAAGCCGCTCTTATCCGAGGTGATCTTGACGCTGGGATGTGTTCCGCTCACCGGCTACGGCACGCCTTCAACCGAGGAGTTGCCCCAGTCGCTGGCGCCGTTTATACCGCATCACGATGCTCTGCTGCTCGCCAATCACGGAGCGGTTGCTTACGGTCCGGATCTCGAGACGGCTTTTGCGCGGATGGAGACGCTCGAGCATTTTGCAAAGATCACGTTGGTCGCCCGGCTGGTTGGAAGGCCACACGAGTTGCCGCCCGAAGCAATTGAGAAACTTTTGGACGTTCGCGAGCGTGCCGGTTACATGGCTCCGGGAGCGAGAGGCTGCCAGGCCTGCGGTTTTTCGCAGGGGCACTCATCGACGTGTGCGGTCGGGAGCGCAACTCGCTCGTACGGCACCAACGGCGATGATACGGTCACGCTGACGCGCAAGGAGCTGACTGCGCTCATCACCGAAGCGGCGCGTCTGGTCGCGCGAGAAGTGAAAAACTGAGATTGCCGATTTGCGAGTTCCGATTGACGATTTCAGACCGGACCGGCCGCGGCCCGGGATGTGAGAGTCGCAATCGAAAATCGGCAATTGAGAATTCGAAAGGGAGATTCTATGGAAGCTCTTGGAATGATCGAGACAAAGGGACTGGTCGCGATGATTGAAGCGGCTGACGCGATGGTTAAGGCCGCAAACGTGACGCTGATTGGTTATGAGAAGATCGGGGCCGGGCTTGTTACTGCTATCGTGCGCGGTGACGTTGCTGCGGTGAAAGCGGCGACCGACGCGGGCGCGGCAGCAGCCCGGCGGGTCGGCGAGTTGGTGAGCGTTCACGTCATCCCCCGCCCGCACTCGGCGGTAGACGAGAATATGCCGGTGACCTACGAGTCGCGCGAAAAATGAGACAAGCGGATGGGGGTTAGGGGTTGGGGGATGGACCCAACCCCCGACCCCTAACCCCAACACCCATCATGAGTCTTGCTCGAATAGTTGGAACGGTAGTGGCCACGCGTAAGGATGATCGCCTTCACGGACGCAAGCTGCTTGTCGCGAGGCTGGTAGGCGTTGATGGCCAGGATGAGAAAGGCCATCTCGTCGCAGTCGACACCGTAGGCGCCGGCATTCACGAGGTTGTCCTGATCGTGCAAGGCAGCTCCGCGCGAATGGCTTTCGGATGCAAAGAGTGTCCAATCGACGCCGCAGTCGTCGGTATCGTCGATACGGTTGAGGTCAGTGGTCAGTAGTTCATGAACACCATCCGAGTAGCACTGGCTCA
Source organism: uncultured Clostridia bacterium (assembly GCA_964581275.1). GTDB lineage: Bacteria > Acidobacteriota > Blastocatellia > UBA7656 > UBA7656 > Onstottus_A. Next base: position 1,156 of record CAZOOE010000202.1, on the reverse strand, counting down.
GATCAATCCAACGGTCGGCGACCTTGCGGGGAATACTGACCTGGTCATCGACTACATCGGCCTTGCGCGAACGATTGGCGCGGACCTGATCGCGTTTCCCGAACTCGCGCTTACCGGTTATCCGCCCGAAGACCTGCTGCTCAAGCCACACTTCGTCCGCGACAATCTCGAGGCGCTTGATAGGGTCATCGGAGCAGCGGAGGGCCTGATAGTCATCGTTGGCTTCGTTGATACAGATGGTTCGGACATCTACAACGCCGCGGCGGTGATCGCCGAGGGCAAGCTTCTGGATTCCTACCGCAAGAACTTCTTGCCAAACTATGGCGTGTTCGACGAAGAGCGTTATTTTCAAAGAGGCACCCGCTGCCCGGTGTTTTCGTTGGGAGGAGCACACGTCGGGCTAAACATCTGCGAGGACATTTGGTACCCGGGCGGACCGACAAAGATGCAGGCGCTGGTCGGCGACGCGCACCTTATCATCAACATTTCTTCTTCGCCCTACCACGCGCGCAAAATCTTCGACCGCGAACGCATGCTGTGCACGCGGGCCGAAGACAACGCGGTCGCGCTCGCGTACTGCAACATGTTCGGTGGACAAGACGAACTGGTCTTCGACGGTAACAGCGTGATCATCAATGAGGAGGGCCGCATTGTTGCACGCGGCCGAGCGTTTGCGGAAGACCTGGTTGTCGCGGACATCAACATCGAGCGAGTCTTCTCCGAACGATTGCACGATCCGCGCCGGCGCCGTGAGAAGCTTCAGGTCGTCGGTGATGGTTCGCTGTATTCGATCGAGATCAAAGATTCGCGGCAATCGCAGGAGCGGCCGCGGTTGACGCCGCACGTCGAAGAGCGGCTCGACGACATCGCCGAGATTTACGCCGCTCTGGTCATGGGGACGCGAGACTACGTGAGGAAGAACGGCTTTGATAAGGTGTACCTCGGCCTGTCCGGGGGAGTCGATTCGGCGCTGACCGCAGTGATCGCGGCCGACGCGATCGGCGCCGATGGTGTGAATGCGGTGTACATGCCGACCCGCTACTCGGCGTCGGAGTCGGGACGCGATGCGCAAAAACTGACCGAAAACCTCGGCATACATTTTCGAGTGGTGGAGATCGAAGAGACCTTCAAGGATTATCTGAGAATGATGGCGCCC